>CAZBAF010000017.1:0-1521 GCA_964490245.1 uncultured Candidatus Saccharibacteria bacterium | reverse complement strand
AAACCTGGAGAATTTTCGTAATCTCTTCTTCTGCAATCATATTTACTTTCATATTAACCTCATCTCTTACTGTTGCAATACTTGCTTGGCGATTTTGTGACACTAACACAAAAATAGCAAGGAAGATTGCTTCAAGAGAAACAACCATGGTAAGAAGCCCAAAGGGGAACTCATCATACACTGCAACACCAGGAATATTTCCAGTATTCACTAAAATCCACATCGTAAAGAAAAACACATGAAAAACCAGAAAATAGGTAGACCCACAAAATGTAGTCAATTTGTCTGAAATACGAGTGAGAAATGAGCGTTTCCTGAGAGATTTTGCTTCAAAAGATTTAAAAAATCTTTTTCTTGTTACTATTGGAGTAGGAGGCACTTCAGTCTTGGCAGGCATACTCTCATTGTACCCCTGATTTCAATAATATTGCAACCAAATTATTATGCAGTACCATCTTCTAATTCAAGAAGATCAAGACCTTTAATCTGAGAGAGAGAAGAACCAACAGTTCCTTGAATACTCCCTACAATGCGGGCTGTACTTTTAAACATTCTATCTATCTGCATCTCTCGCTGACTCCAAAGTTTCTCGTAAGCTCTGCGTTCTCGTTCAATCTGCTCTTTCATAGAAGTATATACTTCCAAAGTTGCCTCTATTTGCTGCCTAAATTCATGGCTTGTAATATATGCATAGAGCTGCTCTGCTTTTCCACCTTTACTTTGTGCTAAAAACTTCTCTCGTGCTACTTCAGTTAACTTCTCCCTGAGGATTCGTGCAAGAGGAATAAAAAGATTAAAACTTACAACCCAAACACCGTCTTTTACTCCCATTCCAGTCTCTGCTTCCTTCGGTAATACTGTTGAGACTATTACAGGGATATGTGCTTTTTCAGCTCTCAAATCATCTTTTAATTTTCCAATCCACTCATCTGACCAAGCTTTTGTTCGCTTTGTTTCCCATAAAATAACTCCACACAAATTCCCATGACTTGTTTTAACAGTTTGACGAATATCTGCTCCTTTTACCCCTTTTTGTACAGGCTCTATATCATCAGTAGGAAACGCCAAAACAAGAGTCTGTTCTAAATCTAGTTCAAGTACTTCTCCTTGTGTCTGCATACTTCCTTGTTGAGCTTTTCTTTGTGCATCATCAAGTGCTTTTTTAAGATCATTGATGACTTTATCTTTTTCCATCTCTTTTAAGCGAAACTCTGTGGAGTACTGTTTTGTGATCTCCTCTTTCAATGCATTCTGCATCTGAGATATTTTTTTCTCCATCTCAAGCTCACGCTGTTCATCTTTTTCCTTTAATTCACGAATTGCTTTTGTGGCATCTAAAAGTTCCTCTTGGAGTTTTTTACTTCTTTCACGCGCCTCTGCTGCTTCGTTTTGTTTATCTTTGAGCTTTAATTCTATTTCTTCAGATATTTTCTTTGCTGCTTTTTCCTCTGCTTCTTTTTGAGCTGCAGCAATTTTTTCTTCTAACTCTTTTTTATGCGCTACTGAAAGTTCTTCTTTTAA
>CAZBAF010000016.1:0-1626 GCA_964490245.1 uncultured Candidatus Saccharibacteria bacterium | reverse complement strand
TCTAGCATCGACTTTGTTTTTCGCCGCCTGTCCAAAGCTTTCGAAAATTCCTTTACAAGCTTAGGAGAACGCCAAGCGAGAATACAACTTACTAGAATCAACAGCAACCAGACTGGGCCGTATGTATTAAGAAGCACTTGCCCAAAATCATTCAGCCAAGCCAAACTGCTTGAATCTTGCACCTTTTCAGGCACTCTCCCCCCCTCCCATATTTATTAAATAGAGCTTCCGTTTATGAGTATCAATATAGCCACTGCTATAACCATGTCCGCTCGTTAAAGGAACTGGAAAATTTACGCCGCCTTCCGCTGCCAGTAACCTTTCCACTGGCGGCTAACCGGATGGGCCAGTGCTGCACCGGCAGCCATGAGGAACTGCTCGCCATTGGATACACGGCGGTTATCTTCGCGCCACGCCATTTCCTTCGCATAGGCCACAAGATAGCGGCCCGCGATTTGATGATGGGTGCCGATTTCGGCGCGACGCAGGCGAGAGAAGTAGCTTTCCGCCTGATTGGTGCAGGCGTCATCATCCTTGAAGTTGATCGAGTGATTGACCCGCTTCGTGTCGTAAGCGCCGGGCAGCGCATCCCAGCTTGAGGGGTCATCGGCATAGACCGTACTGCCCGCTTCGACGCGGGAGCGGATCATATCGATGGCCTGATCCTCGGAGCGGAAAACGGCGGGATAGGACTTGCCGTTACGCTCGCGGACGATCACCACAACGCGGCGCTTGCCGGTCTGGTTCTCTTTCAGGCGGCGGTCCTTGCGGTCCTCTTTCCGGTTCTCCGGCTTCACATAGCCGCCGAAGTAAGCGCCATCGACTTCCACATGGCCGGACAGCTTGCGGTCCTTGAGTTCCGCGCCCATCGCTTCCCGCAGCTTGTGGGCCAGCACGAAAGCCGTCTTGTACTGGCAATCGAGATCACGGCTAAGCTGGAGCGCGCTCATGCCCTTCGCACCGTTGACGAAGATCGCAATGGCGGCGAGCAGGTAGCGGCGAAACCTGAGTTACAAACAACTATCTGAAAAACTTGGGGAAATGGGTATTCAGGAGACAGAACTGAACATCAAAAACAAGATCAGCCGTGGCGGCTTCACGGCTGTCTTTTTCGTTCAGTGCCTGGTGGCGATAGGGGTTTCTACTCTGACTCTTGCTTGATCGTTGCCAGCATGTCGCGCCGCCATATCCAAAGTGCCGCCGCGACAACCCAGAACACGCCGCCAAAAATAAAACAAAGCATCTGGATTCCGCTGACTACAGCCGAGGTAGTTTCAGGCAATGCGCCTGAAAGATGAACATCCTTGAAGATGTCAAATCCGAAAGCTATGAGGGCCGAGCCGATGCCAAAGCTTGCTGTCTGGCCAAGGTTGGCCAGACCTATGTGCTTCAATTCGCTTTCTGAAACCGCATAGCACTTCATGGAGCGCTGCGCGTATTGAGGCTTGATCGCGCTCCCTGTTGTGGAAATCTTGGGTGGAGGCTCATCCATCTGATGGAGCCTCCTCTTGCTTTTCCTGCTCTTTCTTTTCTCGCGGCGCGTCTTTTTTTATCCCCATCGGGACGACCGCAAAAAAATGAACATGGTAGCAGTTTGTGCAGACCCCCATCGCCATTGGGTAGTTG
>CAZBAF010000015.1:0-2310 GCA_964490245.1 uncultured Candidatus Saccharibacteria bacterium | reverse complement strand
CGGATGAATTCCTGGGTGGACTCGTTGAAGTACTTCACCTGGAGATCACGTGCGAACTCGACGTCGTCCGCCATCAAGCGGGCACGCAGACGCGCGAACATGGCTCCGCCGGTCGGCTCGTTTTTTGTGCTGTCCGGCCGCAGACCCGGCTCGAGGAACGCCGTCAACACGTCCTCGAGCTCCGGCGGGGTGGGCCTGGAGCGGAATTCTTTGAGGCGCCGGCTTCGTTCTGCCGTGATGGCCTTGGCCCGCCGTTCGAATACGGCCTCGAACAGGGCGTTCTTCGTGCCGAAGTAGTAGTGGATCGAGGCCAGATTGACGTCTGCTTCAGCGATGATCTGCCGAAGCGACACGCCGGATATTCCGTGAGCGGCAAACATGCGCTCTGCCGTGTCGATGATCAGCAGGCGTGTGGCGTTCAGTGGTTTGCCCTTGTCGCCCGGTGAGGGCGTGTCGATTTTGGCCGTGGAGGATTTCCTAGCGGGTTTCATATTGGGTGCAGCCATAGAGATGAGCGGAGTCGGGGGGAAATGGTGGGCGTGCGGGGCACTCAACGGGCTCCAGCGACATCGAGGATGGTTCCGGATATGTATGAGGCCTGTGGAGACAAGAGCCATACGATAGCGGCCGCGACCTCCTCGGGCTCGCCGATGCGGCGCATGGGTAGCTTTGAGGCGATGCTCTCCAGCCGCGCGGGGTCTTGCATCTCGGTATCGATGACGCCGGGGCTGACGGCATTGACTCGAATTTCGTCCGCGGCGACTTCCTGTGCCAGGCCGAAGGTCAGTGAATTGATGGCGCCTTTGCTCGCGGCATAGTATACGTTTCGGCCCGCTGCTCCCAGGCGGGCGGCTGCGGACGACAGGTTCACGATCGCCCCTCCCGTGCCGCCCGACGAGGGAGCCATCCGGCGGATCGCCTCGCGGCAGCACAGGATCGTGCCGTCGATGTTGGTCTGCATGAGAGCCCGTACATCCTTTGCCCTCAAGGCATCCAGCCGCCCTGGCCTGCCGTTGGTGCCGGCGCTGTTGACCAAGGCGTCCAGACGGCCGAATTCGGCGTCTATCGCTGCGAACATCGCCTCGACCTCTTCCTCGATCGCGACGTTCGCCTGGCAGGTCATGGCCCGCCTGCCCATCGCCCTGATGGACTCGGCGACGGCCTCTGCCCGGGATTCGTCCCGCTCGTAATTGACACAGACGTCGTAGCCCTGCGTGGCGGCGAGAATTGCGGTGGCGGCCCCGATGCCGCGCCCTCCGCCCGTGATCAGTGCGACTTTTTGTGCCATGTTCAATCCTCGTGATCAGTTGTCGCGGTAGACGCCGCGCCCGAAAAGCTGGTCCAGGCCCACAAAGTGATCCAGAAACACGATCAGCGCTATGGTGAATACCGTCAGTATCGTGCCGACGGCAGCAATCGTCAGGTCGAAATTGGCACGCATCTGCGTCAGAAGCGCCACGGGCAAGGTATAGTCGGGCGGCTCCACGAGAAATAGACTGACGCTCACGTCATCGAGCGACATGGCCAGGGCGAAGATCGCACCGGCAATCATTCCGCGCTTGGCCAGAGGGAAGGTGACGGTCCAGAAAGCCTCCCAATCAGTCGCACCCAGAACGGTGGCGGTTTCGCGCAGGCTTGTCGGTATGCCGTGCAGGCTCGCAAGCGTTGTACGGATGCAGTACGGCATCGTGATCAGCACGTGCCCCGCAATCAAGCGCATAAAGCCGTCTTGTATGCCCAGAAAGCCAAGAAACAGCACGAGAGAAAACCCGACCACCACGGCGGGCACGATCAATGGCGCCATGAAGAACGTCATCAGGGCATCACTGCCAGGCAGGGCGCCCCGATGCAGCGCCACGGCGGCAGCGACGCCGGCCAGCGTGGATATCGTCACGGCAAGAAAGGATATCGCCAGGCTGGTTCGGAGACTGTCCACGTAGAAATCGCTGGAAAAGAAATTCCTGTACCACTGCCAGGAAAAATCGGTCGGCGGCAAGGGCCCCAAGTAGGTGCGCGCATCGAATGAAATCACGAATACCACCAGCATCGGCAGAAAAAAGAGTATTGCCGTCACGATGAGCGTCACCGATACGACCCCATGGAAGGCCGAGTCCTGGAGACGCTTGCCCGTATCAATGGTGTTAGTGCTGCTCACGTCAAAACCCTTTTTTCCGGTCGCGGAATACGAATTGCAATCCGCTGATGATGGCCAGTGTCACCACCAGCAGAACCATCGCCATGGCAGCGCCGGTGGATGGATCGAACAGTTCGGAGAAGCGCACATACACCAGGTTCGAGATGAATTCCACG
>CAZBAF010000014.1:2918-4135 GCA_964490245.1 uncultured Candidatus Saccharibacteria bacterium | reverse complement strand
CTTATATCATTCAATGTAGACTCGAAAAAAATCGGAATCAGTGCTGGAGAATTTCATGGCTTGTTTTTTAGGTTCGTTTCAAATTCATGGTTCCTTAGGTTATGCCTCTGAATATGGCCTAGAATTTTAGGGAAGTCAATACTTTTTTTGAAATTTTCTCAAATCTCTAGAATTTATAGCTTTACACGATACGGGTTGATGGGTTTGGGCATTGTCTTTTTATTTAACTTGCGCCTATTTGGAACTCCATATTTTGCATTAGGAGATTTAAAACAGTCGCCATGAATATCATAATGTTCCCATTCAAATTTACTTCCCTCAGTTATCCTAACGATAATTAAATCAGTTCTACCGTTTTCAAGCTTAGCGGTATTAAACTCTTCTATTGCTTCAGCTTCGCTTACTGAGTCCTTAGCGTAAAACCTATATTCCCATAGTCCGTCCGAACAAAAAACATTATAACCGTAATGCATATTTATATTTACACAAAAAAAGGCGTAGCCCCGAAGGACTACGCCAGTTTGAACCATGAACTAACTAACCTTAATTCTTTCCGCCGTTCTTTAGACCAGCGATACGAAAATTTAATTCTCTCTGAGCCGCATCTTTTGTGGGGCGCAGGAAAGCGATTTCCTTACGCATGCCATCCTTCTTAATATAGGCGAGGCGAGCCTTATAATCTGTGCGACCACGTTCTTTACGAATTGATGTAGTGATGATTTGCATTGTTTCTTTAGGTTACGGTTAAGAGAGTAATGAAGAGTTTAAGGAAGTCAAGAGATTCTTTTAATAAGTTTCGCAATGTGATACTTAGAACCTTTTGAAAAGCCACCAGATTTATATGCCCATGGAATAGCCCCGCTTATATACCATTCACCAGCTTTAGGTTCACGAAATTCTCCTGTCCTTACTGCTGCCAGCCTATCTCTTGCGACAAGAGGGTTTTCTCCTAATGGATAGCTTACCCCATTCTGTTGAAATTCCTGAATCGTGGGAACATCGGCTAGTCGGTATGTTTTGTTGTTCATGGCTCTAAGGTAATCTAAAGGGAAGTAATGTCAACTAAATTTTTTCATATAATTTCCCACCTGTAGATAAATACTATTAAGCTGTCAACTCTTTTTTTGCCGTTTCTAATGCCCAATCAACAGCGTTTTGACTAATGGATTGAAAGGTTCTCTGCGCCCATGTATCATTCTTAAGCCTTACACTAAAGT
>CAZBAF010000014.1:0-2908 GCA_964490245.1 uncultured Candidatus Saccharibacteria bacterium | reverse complement strand
GTATTGTATCCTTGTATCTTAGACGGGCCAGTAATGTATCCCACAGGGTAAGGAACATAATTTCCTTTTTCATCTGCAAAATATTGTGCGCCTTTTTTCTGAGTCAACTTATAACCCTTAGCTTTCATTTCAGCCTTAAGGGGGGCGTTGTGTTCCCTGATTGGTTTGGTAATAAAGTCTTGAGTAGTAATGTTCATGGTTAATAACTTAAGAGATAAACTAAGGAAGTCAACACTTAATGTGGAAAAGTTTTCTTTAAGGTAATCCCATATACCTTTTCCCCTTTGTATGTAAGACCAGCGAACTGTTCCTTAATCCTTAGTAAAGCTTCAAATTGCTTCCTATGTTCATCATAAAAAGATTGAGTAAAGACATTACCCGTTTCAACTCCATCAATATAAAAAGAAACGTGCGGTCCCCATGAAAAAGTTTGCTTCTTTACCTTAATGCCGTGCTTGGCACACTCTTTTCTTAGGTTACTTAATGTCTTATCCATGGCTCTAAATTAACTTAAAGGATTAAACTGTCAAGAAAAAAAAAGAGAGGTTAACTCTCTTTTGTCATTTTCTCTAGTTCGTCGAACCCATCTCCGAGAAGTTCCGTAAGCTTCTCAATGCGTTCCAATTCCTTTTGGAGAACAAAGGCTTTCCGCATCAAAGCTTCCTTAGGTGTCTCGCCATGAACTATATCACAGCGAATTATACAATCCGACTGTTTCACGACAACACACTTCATGTCGCCTTTATAATCACGTTCAACTCTTACGATTGTTTTGCTCATGGTTCCGTAAGTTAAGGTTAAGTATCTAAGGTTGTCAACTTAATTCGTGAAAAAAGCTGGAATATTCTCTATAATCACTGTAACGTGGTAAGCTGGTCCATTTGCTGCCTTAGCGAAGGCTTTACCTAGTGACCAAAGATTTTCATTTAATGGATTGTCAGCAAGTTCCTGACGTATCCGATTAGCTTCGGAACGTGCTTGGTGGCGAAGCACCACTGCGAATCCTTCAACTACTACTAGGTCGTTATCGTTCATGTTTAAGAGATTGAATTAAATTTAAGGTAATGTCAACTACTTTTTTCCTAATCCCTTAAGATAATTTACGTAGCGTTCGTCATCCTCATCCATCCTAGCTGAAATGTTGCGAACCTGTTGAATAGCAACCTTTTGGCTGTAGCTGTGATTCACCTTATATCCGTCCTTCTCGCGAGCATCAAGCAAATCATTCACGAGTGTGCGAATCGTGGTTTCACTCAGGTCAACAGGACGTTTACCTTCTTGTGCTTGCTGACGCAGAATGATAGCTGCGTCTTTGTAGGTGTTGGACATGGGATAGGTTGTTTTCATGGTTTTGAACTTAGGTTAGATTTTAATTAATGTCAACTTAAATTTTCACAACTTGATGGATTTCTTTAAATGTTTCAGAGTCAAAATAGTGTGAACGACAAATACCACTCTTAACTGGTTTACGGCGCCTCAATTGATACGCCACTCGTTTACCATCGTGAGTCTCTATTTCCATCGGTCCCGACACTGCAAAATTCCGCATAGTGTCTCCGAAAAACTTCATCGTCTTACGGTTGAAGAAATGGGAACCAGTTTCTTCTACTTTTGCTTTTAATTCAGAAGGTGTCATGGTTGCAACTAAATAGGAGATTTAAGGTAATGTCAAATAAAAAAAGAGGGCCACTAGGTTTTCCCTAGTGACCCCCATGAACCTATAGAACATCCATGAATTTATTCCACGCAAGTTGTTGAACCTCATCAGCTTCCTTAAGGAAGTCTTGCGTCAGCTTGATTTGAATATCAAAGAGACCGTAAAATCGGTTTCCGTTTTTGCCGTAGCTATAAGACTCGGCAATGTCATGAGCCAGAGACTTAGGCGCAATAGCTACGATTTTGTTTTCTGCGTGGTTGTAGATGACTGATACTTTTTCTTGTTCGTTCATGATTAATTAGGTTATGTATCAGAACATAAACTAAGTTCATGAAACGTCAACAAAAAAATCACCACTTTGGCTTAATTTCTTCAGCCAGCTTCCTAGCCTCTATCAAAGAGAGAAAAGGGAAAAACCTCTTGACTTGCATAACAGCTCTCATCTTACTCCTTTCGCGATTAACAAGGAACTCCACCACTCCGCGGTCAAGCTTTTCGTCGGCCACACCGACGGGAACCTTTATATTTACTACAACATTTTCGCCAAGTTTTTGACTTAGTTGCTGAGCAAGGTGACGTTCCGCTTCCTGAAACTGTATTTCGATACGCATGGTTTGGAGTATTTATTTAAACTAAGATAATGTCAAGCGAATTTGAAATAATTTAAAGCACGAATTTTAAATGCTAGAAGCTGTCCATGAGAACAGTGATAGAAAAGTTCGCGCTTCGGAGAGTTTTTATAATTTTCAACGCTTCCAAACTCCTTTATTGATTTAGTGGGAAATCTAGGTGGGTAAATAGGGTTCCCCTTCCCCTCGATTCTTCCCCAAATATCTACCCCAACAATAAAACCACAAATGTCTGTGCATGGTGCTGCTGTAAGAACTATTTCCTTACCTCGCAAAGTCTTAAGGGTTTCTTTGTAAAGGTGCATGTTCGAAGTATTGCAGAGAATACCTTAACTTGTCAACAAAATAATGTTTAAAAAGTTATATGTTACTCAAATTGTCGTTTTTAATCTGCAACTGTGAACTCTTCCATAAAACAGTGTGCAGTGTCGTAATTCTTATAAAATTTAATAGCGTCCTCTGTCAAGCTTTTTAGACTCTTCATATAAGATTTATGTAAAGACTCAGCGCAGTCAACAGCAGAAGACCCTTTACTTGTTTTTACGGCTTCAACTTGTTTCCAAAGAAGGTTTACCTCTTCGGCTCGTTTTACTAAGTTAGGAGGGGCATACATCTATTATAT
>CAZBAF010000013.1:0-5817 GCA_964490245.1 uncultured Candidatus Saccharibacteria bacterium | reverse complement strand
AGACCCGACAGGGCGTCGATGGCACCCTGGGCGGTGGAGGCGCCGGTGCCGCCGCGCGTGATATCAAGCGTACCAGCCCAGCCCAGCGTATGGACATTGGCACTACTACTAATAGTAATATTGGTGTCGTTGGCAAAGGTCTGCGTAGCGCCTGTTTGACCATTAAGTGAGGCGATACTGGTCGCCCCTTCCCCGGGACAATCGCCCCATTCAATTGATGAGGCTGTGCTGAGCAGACACTGGCCGTCAGTGCCGCGGGCCAGACGGACAGAGTTGGTTCCGTCATAATATAGTAGATCGCCCTGCGTAGTCAGACCGGAAAGCGCATCGATAGCGCCCTGCGCAGTAGTAGCGCCGGTACCACCGCTCTCCACCGCCAGCGTACCACTTACCTCGCTGCCCAAATCTACAGTTGCTGCAACCGCGAGCGTGCCGTTGGCACTAATGGTTTTGACAAATCCGTCAGTGGTAAGTGCAGAAAATTGAATCGTACCGGAGGATGTCAGACCCGTCAATGCACTAAGTGTACCGGTAATAGTTGAGTTGCCGGTCACTGCAATACCGCCAGTGCTGACCGTCAACCCGCCGTTCAAAGTCAGACCGGCAAAGGTTGGCGTGGCAGCCGTGTTAATATCCTGCGGCGTACTAAGTGTAATGAGGCCGGCGTTATTATTGACACTAACTTGATTGGCCGTTCCCTGAATCACAATGTCACCGGTAAACGTATTAATAGAATCAACAGCCGCCGTGCCGCTACAGTTATTGGCGCTGGTACAGACCTCCCAGGTGCCAGCCGTAAGCGCCGGGAAACGAATCGTCGCAGAAGCTGTTGGTGCCTCAAAATCAATAGTCGTCACATTCGCCCCGTTGGTCACCGTTACCACCGAGCCGGCATTTCCCTGTAAGGTGAATGTCTGCCCTGTGGCACCCATAGTCATGTTGCCGCCAGGCGTAATCACCAACGCCCCCGAGCTGAGCAAGGCGGGGGTGGTGACGCTGGTGGCAAAGTTTGGATTGGCAACCGTCGCTACCGTCAGCGTGGTGTTCACGCCTCCATCGGTAAAGCTGATGTTCGACCCTGGGGTGAGCACGCGCTCCGCGCTCAAATCAGCACTGCCGCCCAGCGTCAGATAGCTTGCATCCGCCGGCGCGCCACCGCCGCCGGACCCAATACAGTTGCCGCTGCTTAGACAAATCTCGCCAGATGCATCAGGAATCGTAATCGTCCGTGCTGCCGTTGCCACACCGGTAAAGCGGAAGTTATTGGTCGCTGTGCCGCCCAAATAAAGATCGCGGAACGGATTGGCACCCGAACCAAGATCTATAGTTGCACTGCCCGACAAAAGCGACGTGTTAATAGCCACCGAACTCAGATTGCTCAGCGCCGTATTGGCACCGCCGCCACTGCCCAGACAGTTGCCGCTGGTCGTACAGACCTGGTAAGTACCCGCAGCCAGTGCCGGGAAATTAATGGTCGCACTGGCAGTCGGCGTAACAAAGCCAACCGTCGTTGCAAAGCTGCCCGATGTCGCGGTGATTGTCGCCCCAGCACTACCCTGCAACAGGAAGTTCTGGCCGGTAGACCCCACCGTCAACGCACCGCTTGGCGTAATGGTATTAAGTGCCGTGGTGCTGGTTATATCACTATTCGCCCCAGAAGCGGCCGCGCCCAAGTTGGTGCGGGCACCCGAAGCGTTACTGGCGCCCGTGCCGCCATTCGGCACCGGCAGCACTCCTGTTACCTCAGCCACAAGATCCACGCTCGTCCCGAGTGTCGTCTCCAGAACGCCGCCGACAACCTGCAGGCCTGTACCGGTCAAGTCGGTGATTGTGTCGGTAGCAACGGTCAAGCTCGTCAGCGTTAAACCGTTAAAGACCGGGCTCGCACTGGTATTGATGTTTTGCGGTGTCGAGAGGGTGATGGTTCCTGCATTGTTGTTTACAATCACCTGATTAGCTGTCCCCTGCACCGTCACAGCACCCGTAAAGGTATTAACAGACGCCACGCCGCCCGATCCCGGACAGGCCGCCCACTGAATACTGCTCGGCGTACTGACAAGACACTGGCCGTCGGTGCCTCGCGCCAGACGGGTAGCGTTTGTGCCGTTGTAATACAGCAAATCACCTTGCACATTCAGGCCGGAAAGCGAATTGATGGCCGCCTGGGCCGTTGCCGCCCCGGTACCGCCGCTGGCAACAGGCAGGACGCCAGTAAAGGTAATGTTGCCGGCGGCGCTGAGCGCAATGTTGCCGCTGGCCGAAACAGCCACTGTACCGCTGGCATCCGGCAGCAGTATAGTCCGGTCAGCTGCAGGGTTAACAACGCCAAGCGTTGTCTGGTTACCGTCAATGGTTGAGCCCTCAAATGTCAAACTGCCCCGCAGGTAGGTATCACCTGTGGAGCCCACGATAAACAGATCGCTGCCCGATGATTGCAGCTGCATGAGATGCCCGCCTCCGGTATCGTTCACAAAAATCGATACGTCTGCCGTGTTGTCCAGCTGCGAACTGCCGGGTGCTAGCAGTATCGCCTGACCGCCGCCAGCGGCACACGATATCCCGGTTGTGCAAATCGTCTGACTGACCGGACCGCTGGTAGGGAACTGAAAAGTACGCCCTGCGACGGTAAAGATAATATCGTCACTCCCTGCATTGATGGCAATATCCTGGCCAGAACCGGTCTGAGTCAAAGTGTTACCGAATATCGCAGCTGCAGAGTTCAGCGCCAGGTCACCATTAAGCGCCAAGCTGGCAAATGTCGGGCTGGCTGCAGGTCCAATCGCCTGGGGCAATGACAGCGTCGCCACTCTTCCGGTCGTCACCACGCTGATGTGACCGGCAGTGCCGTTCACTGCCGTCAAGCCATCGCCAAGCGCACTAATTGTCGTACCGTTGATGGTAATCCCTGCGCCAGCTAGCAGGCTAACCGCCCCGGTTTGGCCCTGAAGACTCGTGACACCTGCCGGCGGCACGGGCTGCTGCCCTTCCAGCGACACAAACTCCGTGCCATTGTAGTAGCGCAGCGTATTGGTGTTTTGATCAAAAACAATGGTTCCCGGAGCGGCAGTGAGCGGCGTGTCCGTTGGGGTAAGATTGAATTGCCCCTTCACCTGAAGCTGCGAGTTAACAGTCAGGCGCTGGGTAGCACCTGCTACCCCCAGGCCAGGTTCGTCATCGCTCATTTCAACAACCACCTGCGAAGGAGTAAACTCTGCCTGCTTGTCGAGACGCGCCGCAAATAACCATGCCAGCGCAATTCCCACCCCAAAGAACAGCAAAATCAAGGCGATAAACAGCAAGAAACGGCGGAATGAGCCGAGTATTTTGTTGACGAGATACGTGCTGTTCATCTTTGTTTTTTGGTGATTTTTGTGTTCGCCGCTTGACCTTTCTGTTCGGGCTGCGGTTGTTACAGGGGTAAGTATAGCTACTTTTCCCTACTATATACAACTAAACCTTGCACAAAAATTGTATAAGATATCCACAGATATATAGCCTTTTGGTACCAGTATTATAATGCTGCTTCGGATACAACGCTAAGGCCCTTCCATGCCGTCCGCAGACATTTAGTGAGTTATAATAGGCATCAGGAAAGCACAAGCACTGCACATAATGTGCGACGTAAGCTTAGAGGAACAAAGAGGTATGCCGCAGCGTTACGAAGACGAAGACATGGACGACATTTTGTCCTCGATTATGCATGGACAACAGGCCAATCCGGGCCCGCGGCACACCCGCAGCACACCCGCAAAGCGCCATAGGGCAAAAGCAGCCAGAACGCCTGGACGGCCCAAGTCATTTAAGGCCGCTTTTTTACTGATCCCTCTCGCCCTGGCGGTTGGAGCGGCAGCGCTCTACTTGCTTATCAGCAGCGAAAATGTCCCTTTTATGCCCCCTAAATCGCCCTTTAATGCCCAAATCAAGGAAGGGTCACGCTTTCCGCTTATCTTTCCCTCTGCTCTGCCGGCCGGTTTTACCATTGATCAGTCATCAGTCAGTAAAGCGTCCGATGGCAGTATTGTTTATTCGCTTAAAGATAACGACGCCGGCGTTATTAGTATCAGCCTGCAAAGCCAGCCGGACGGGCTTAATCTCCAGCCCCTCATTGACACCATGACCGATGTAAGAGAGATTACCGTCCCGGCAGGAAATACAGTCATCGGGCTCACTACAGACAACATGGTCACCACGAATACCCTCTCGGGTGAAGTCTGGATTATTGTGCGCTACCCCAAAGATCTTATAACCGATGCAGAGCTCGACGCTATGCTCAGATCATTCCGCAAGGACTAGAACAGGCTGGTGTAGCTAAAGCTTAGCTCACCTACCCTTGCGGTGCTGTTGTTTTGGGCAGTCATCGTAATCTGGAAGGTTATGATGTCACCCGCGCTAAAGCTGCACGATGTCTCGTTGCCGGTAAGCGAGACTTCCTGCCAGGTGTTATTCGAGGAAGTCACCGTTGTCGCGCTACCGCAGCGTGTTCCGTCGGCCTGGAACAGGGTGTAAGAGACTGACGCCGTGCTGGCAGTCCGTCGGCCGAACAGCTTGATGGTATTGTCATCCGCAAACCCGCCAAAATCACTCGGCAACTGATACCTGACAAATATGTCGTAGCTCTGACTGCTGCCCTCGCTGGTTGTCCACTCGTAATAGCTGTGCTTCTCGCCGCTGCCACAGACACCGGTATTGAGGCTAAGATCATTCTGATTGCCGCAGGCGCTGGCGTTAAGGTAGCCCACACCACTACCATTCAGGATCGCCCCCTCATACTCTGGCCGAAGCGTAACTTGACGTGCCAGACCCGCCCCGCCCGAAGCAGCGATACAATCTTTCCAGGCACCGCCCTCATAACATCGGAATTTGCCGAGATTGCTGTTGTAGTACATTGCGCCGTTCACGCCATCGGGATCAGTTCCGCCGGATTTTGTATCCAGTACAAGCAGTGTCGCATTATCTCCGCTGCCTGTTCCTATATAAATAATGCCGTTTCGGCCATTGTCAGCTGTGGATGTATCGACAGTCAATATGCCGTCATCATTTGATCGCTGAATCTGGAATGCAGCAGTAGAGTCAGCAGTATTTTGCAGAACCGCACTGCCACCGTCTGCAACCGTCAGTACAGCACTCCCGTTATCCTGGAGTACAAGCACTTCGCCTGTGCTCGTGCCATTATTAATGGTAAGCGCTGTGCCTGTGCTGCCGCCTTGTAGCGTTGCATTGCCGGCGCTGTTGATAGTCAAGCGGTCAACACCATTGCTCTCTAATATAACGCTGTTGGCATCATTGGAGCCTATGCGCACCGTACCATTCTGGCCGTTATTAACGATGTCACCTGTCGCCGCGCTGATACAGTCTTTCCACTCACCGTCCTCATAACACCTGAACTTACCTAAGTTACTGTTGTAGTACATACCGCCGTTAACACCGGTTGGGTCGCCGCTCGATGTTTTAGTATCAAGTACCAGCAGGCTGCCGGTAGTGTCAGAGGTACCGACCCTGATGGTGCCGTCACCGGCTATAGTCATATGGACTGTATTGTTAGCGCCGAGGGCCAAAGGTGCATTCTGGAGATTAATCAGGTTGAGGGAGTTAGCACCACCGAAAGAGGTGTTGGTGCTGCTGTTTTTGGTTAAAGAGCCGGCATTAACGGTCACATCATTGCCTAGCAGCAGGCCAGAAGAGGCAGCGGCGCCGCTATTGGTATTGCGCACAGAGAGACGGGTGCCAGTATTGTCCGTCGCCTCAAGGCTCAGCAGCTGAGCCGGCGAACTCGTCCCAATCCCCACCCGGTTATTCTGTGCATCTATATAGAGGGTG
>CAZBAF010000012.1:0-7857 GCA_964490245.1 uncultured Candidatus Saccharibacteria bacterium | reverse complement strand
GTGGTGGGCGGCCCCACGTCTACCACCTTGCTGCCGGCGGGATCCGACCATGCCGACAGATTACCAGCCGCATCGGCCGCCCGCACCCGCACATACCAGGTGCCGTCGGCCAGTTCGTCGCTGTGCGTGAACGCGGCAACATCGGACGTAGCCTCAAACGGAGCATCAGCAAAATCCTGATCGGTTGACCACTGCACCTGGTACGGCACCGCTGCCAACCCGCTGCCGCCGGCTTCGTCCTCGCTGGCCTGCCAGGTCCAGGTGGGCGTATTGTCGTTCACCGGATCTTCGGTTTCGGGCGTACCGGGTACTGAAGGCGCCTGCGTGTCGATATGCACCTCGCCATTCAGTGACCATTCAGACAAATTACCAGCCGCATCGGCCGCCCGCACCCGCACATACCAGGTGCCGTCGGCCAGATCATCATTGTGCGTAAAATTATCTGCGTCCGTTGTGACACTGCCCTCAACCGAACCGAATGCCTCGTCCTGCGACCACTCGACAATAAAGGGCTCCGCGGTATCCAGGCCTACACCGCCATCGTTATCTTCGGGCACCGACCAGCTCCAAGCCGGCTTGGTGTTATTGGTTGGCGTGGCGGTCTGCGGCTGGCCGGGTGCGTCCGGGGCAACCGTATCAATGGTAGTCTGGCCGACCACCGAATAACCGGACTGATTATTCAGCTGGTCGCGCGCACTGACACGGATATACCAGGTGCCGTCGGCCAGCGGGGTAGTATGCGTAAATGAATGAATGGTGGACGTGGTATTGCCCGTCACCGGACTAAAATCAGGATTGGACGACCACTGGATCGTATACGGGGTGGCGTGCAAACCAGCGCCGGTATCAATGGCGGCATCCCAGGTCCAGGCCGGCGTGTCGTCATTGGTCGGATCAGTCGTTTGCGGCTGACCGGGCAAGCTGGGTGGCGAGCTGTCAATTAGAACCATGCCGTTCGCCGACCAGGCAGACAGGTTGCCCAAGCCATCCTGCGCCCGCACGCGGAAGTACCAGGTACCATCCCCCAGCGGTGTTGTATGCGTAAAAGTATTAGTGTGGTGGGCTATGCTGTGAACCGTACCGGAAAAGTTTGAGGTCAACGACCAGTTGAGGATATACGGTTCGGTCGGGTGCAGCCCGATGCCGGCATCACTCGCTACCGCCCAGCCCCATCCCGGCGTATTGATACTGGTAGGAGTGGAGGTGTTTGGCGCCACCGGCGTCGTCGGCCCGGTCGTGTCAATCAGGTGCGCCGCGCTGACCGACCATGCCGAGTGATTATCGAGCTGGTCAGTGGCCCGGACCCGGAAATACCACTGGCCATCAGTCAGGTTGGTGCCGTGCGTATAGGTGGTGTTGTTGGTCATGGCTGCACCGGCCACCGTGCCAAACCCGGCATCAGTCGACCATTGCACCGTATAGGTGGGGTCTTTTAGGCCAATGCCATTTTGGTTGTCTTCACTCGCATCCCATGTCCAGATGGGCCGCTTTTCGGTGTTTGTGCTGACTGTCTGCGGCTGGCCCGGCGTATCCGGCCCGCTTACATCCAGCACAAACGCAACCCCGCCGTCTGCTGCCGCCGACCAGGACGATTCATGCGGTGTGTCATAATCGTCAATCGCCCGCACCCGCCAATAGTAGGCCGCGCTCTCCAGCAGCATATTTTCTTCGCCAACCAGATAATTTTCGTCACTGCCCTGCCCTGGCGTAAACTCCCGCACACCCTGCGCCTGCAAATCAGAGGTATAGTCCACGACAATGGACTCGAAGTCGGCATCAGTTGCCAGCTGGATCTGAAACCGCAGGGCATCGACCGGATTATCATCACTCAGCTCAAACGTCAGCGTCGGCGTGGTATTTGTGGTAAAACTGCCGTCTATGAACTGCGACGGGCCCAGATCGGCTGGCGGATTAGGCGCCACATTAACTGTCCAACCGCTGTTATTACCGCTGTCCGTCACATGGGCGCCGGTAATATCAATGGGCTCGGTGTCGATATTATTACTGTCCTGCACATCCAGGTAGGCAATCGTCTCGCTGCCGGTGGACTTAATATTCCACTGCACACCCGGCGTACTGGAGCGGAGCGACAGCAGATTATCCTCGGCACCCGTCAGCGTCAGCTGATTGGTTACGGTGGTAACAGAATCTTTGCCGAATGTCAGCGTTGCCGCTGTCTCTGCCTGTTTGATCAGATTATAAAAGTCCATCGAGCTGTTTATGCTCTGATCAGCGCCGTCAAGCGTCACGCTGCCTTCGCGCGGCGCCAAAACACCGCCGTCATTACGCAGCTGTCCGCCGATATTGACCGCATAATTATCTTCGGATACATCCAGCCGGCCGCTGGCGAGATACAGATTACCGCCAACCGTAAGGGGCGCGCTTAGCGTCTGGGTCGAGGTGTACGTCGCCGGCTCAAGACCGCCGTACTGGCGGACAATTTCGGTCGGCGTCAGATTGCGATTGTAGATCCGCACATCATCGATAAGCCCGTCAAAGTAGCTGCCGCCAGCGCGGCCAATGGCATCAAAATCACCCACTCCGCCGCTTAAGACCTCTGTCCCGCCAATCGATGCCCCGTTCACATACAGATTAAGCGAGTAGCTGACCATGTTATCGGTCTGGGTCAAGCAGATGTGGTGCCAATCGCCGTAAATGGACGGAATATCCCAGGTAACTTCTTCGTCCTGGCTGTCATTGCGCACCGCAACCTGATTACCATTGTTGATCTTTAGCGCATATTGGTCAGAGCCGGCCAGCCCCAGCACCCCGCCGCTGCCGTCATGCATAGTCAGCCAGGCACAGTAAGTGGCATTGCTGGGCATGGTAACGGTTTCCAGTGACAGATAGTCGCTGCTGCCGTCAAACTCCAGTGAACGGTCATTGGCAAAAGTCACCGGAGCCACATCAGCCGTTGGCGCAGGTGCACCCTGGTGCGTTGCCGTCCGCTCAAAACCCGACACATCCGCCGCAGGGCTATCTGATTCATCCAGCGGCCAGTGTGCAAACGTGCCGTCGTTAATAATCAGGTGATGATACGCCGCGCCTGTGGCCAGTCCGGCAATGTCACTGTCCGGCGTCAGCAGCACGGTGCCGGAGTCAGTGTCGTTGGTAAACCCGGTCAGCACCTCGCTGTTCCTAAGCTGCAGAGTCCCTTCGTTACTGAACACGCCGCCATCTGTCAGGGTCAAGTTGTGCCCGCTCAGATTAAGCCGGCTACCATTGGCAATTGTCAGGCCGGCCAGCGCAGCAGGCGCCGACAACGCCGGCTGATGTAATGAGGAATCTATTGTGACATAAGTATACGGGTCTGGAATCGCTGTGATATCCCAGTTGCCGGCTGTCTCATAGTCTGAGGATACGTTGCCGTTCCAGGTTGCAGATGTATGATCACCTGCCGCCAGCGCCGCCAGCTCGGCCGATCCCAGCACCCGGGTATACACCCGCACGTCATCCACCAGACCGTTCAGGTGCTCAAAATACGGGCCGGCGTTGTTCTTTTTTGCACCGATGGTCAGCTCGATATCAGAGCCGGTCATAGCCGTGGCAGCGGTATCGGTGTCAGATACGGTGTCTTCGCCAGCCTCAGTCAGATACAGCGCCCGGCTGGTACCGCTGATTGTGCCGGCGACGTGGTACCACACACCGGTTGTCAGCGAATCAGGCAAAACCAGAGAGTCCGCGGTTATATTAGAGCCGTCTCCGGTATGAAAATGCAGATCATCACCCTGCGCCTGCAGCACGTACTCCTGCCAGTGACTGACATCCCATTTGGCCACAATCGTCTGATTGCCGGACAGGCTGTTAAACTTGACCCACGCGCTGACTGTTATATCGGCAGCGCTCAGGCCCGGCGCATCGGCCACCTCAACATAATCATCACCATCAAAGCTCAGGCTGTGGTTATTGCCAAAAACCGTCGGCGCCGCATCGGCACTGGCGGTAGCGCCCGCAACCGTGCCGTCATTGCCGTCGCCGCTGCTGTCTGCGGCCGTGCCTGCTGTTGACTCGTCAAACTTCAGATAAACGCCCAATGTATCACTGTTGGGACTGGCGCCCGTACCGGCGTCAAACCAATGCAAAGACCCCAGCAGACCGCCGGTTACAAGAAGTGCCAAAAAAACGCGTGCTACCCTCATGGATCTCCGAAATACGCTTACGCTCTATTGTACTCTTTCTGCGCCTCTGACGCACCCCTTAAAAAATGTGCATAACTTGGGACTTCTTTGGCAAAGAGGCGATGCTTGTTTTTTTTATCTGAAATCAGTTTCGGTAAAGCCCTGCGGGGCCTAAACCCCTCTTTATTTAAATAGTTTCGACCAGCCCTTTCGGGGCTGTAGCCGACATTCTTTTCTGTGTCGACAGAAAAGAATGCAAAAGAACTCGGCCGGCCACCTGCCGTGACTCGGCCCAGTGATAAAAAACACAATACGCTCGGACGACTCCTTTCAGTCGGCCCAAAACTTCCTACTGATTTTAGGTAGAAGTTTTGGGCTGAGTCCTCACTCTCTATTGTGTTTTATTACACCGCCCGAATCAGGGCAGTTGGGCATGGCCAGGAAAAGCTGAAGCCCGCTGAGGCGGGCGTTGTTTTTATGGGCGGCTTCGCCGCCTTTACCAACTACTATCTACTACCAACTCTCCCTCCGCACTCCAAGCTTCTAATCACTAAACACTAACAACTAATCACTCCTTAAAATGAAGCTTAGTGGTGATAGATTATTGACTTTTCATCGTGTTTATGCTATAATGTACATCGTACCGGATTATATCTGGTACGTACATTGCAAGCTCTGGTCTTTACCCTCTTTAATAGAGGGATTGCTCCACATTGGTTCTATCATTGTAGCTGGAATAAAGTGCTGAAGATAACTTCAGCTTTCTACTCCAGTTACGATTCTGGAACCGGAACCAAATGAGGGGGATGAACGTGGACTTCAATCGTTACATCATCATCGAGATCACCGACAGCGGAGCGTGCCTCGCCAAGGGGCGAGACTGGCTCGGCTTCACCTACGACTGGCAAGAGCCCGTCCGCGTCGACGCCGAGCATGGCCGCATGGTCAGGTTCGACGACGTCAGCGGTCAGTTCCGCTACCTGCACCGTCCGATCACCGAGGTCATCGACCGGCACCTGCAGGTCGGCGACATCCTCCTCGGCCACAAGTGCCTAGACGCCGAAGGTCGTGAGTACCTCACGCTCTGGACGCGCTTGGAGCACTACAAGGAGGTGGACGCTGCGCAGCCGCGTTGCCGCCACACCCAGTGCGACACCAAGCTCCTGGAGTCGGACGATGACGGCTTCTGCCGCTACCACGATCCGTACCGCGAGGACGGAACGTGCAACGGCTGCGGCGAGGTGGACGTCCTGTGCGTCTGCGCAGAACTGGAGTCGCTGCGGCGCCACAACGCCAACCCGGCAACACGCGGGTCATGGTGGGTCGCCTGACAGAGAGCTTGCAACGCGGGAGCGGGGATCTGGAACAGGTTGGAATGCTCACGCATTCATACAAAACAACCTCAGTACAGAACCCCGACTCCCGCAAGCTCCATAGAGGATAAACACTTGTCCCCTGCGGAGCTTTTATATAAACAGTGCCCGTTAGGGCTTCTGCTTTTTTGGGGCAAAGTTTCATTCTTTATTTCAAGAAAAAACCTACTCCAATCCAACAATAACCAAAATATCCGCATCCGGAATAGTCTCGCCGCGCGGCAACCGCGCCACCTCAGCACCCAAAGCTTCAGCCACATTGCGCACCTGATCATCATAGCGGTCGGT
The DNA here is from genome assembly GCA_964490245.1 of uncultured Candidatus Saccharibacteria bacterium. Lineage (GTDB taxonomy): Bacteria > Patescibacteriota > Saccharimonadia > Saccharimonadales > JACDBH01 > CAZBAF01. The sequence continues at coordinate 2,078 of CAZBAF010000012.1, read as the reverse complement.
TACATTCACCACCACCGTGCGGGCATAGTCACGTTTAGCACCGGTATCCTGACTGCTTATGACAAGATTTTTCAGATCTTTTAGCTGTTCTTTGGCCGCGCTGATCCGGGCATCATCAGTAGTGCCGTTGCGTATAAACAGCTTGGCATCCGGCGGTGTATAGCTGCCCTCGCGCACCACCCGGTCGTCACCCGGTCTGAACAAAACGGACTTTTTGGTTTTGTAATACAGCAGGATTTTGTCGCCGTTTTTTGCGCCATCCAGAAACGGCTGACCGACTTTTGAGGCGTCAGTTACGGTTAAAATTGCCGGATTCGGGTCGCCCGAAATGCCCAGTTCGCGGCTGACACGGACAATCAACTCATCGTCCGTCAGCGCCCTGTCCTGCCGCAGCAGCGCAGGTACAGCCAGAACAGCCACTGCCAGCAGCACTACACCCAACACAATCAACCGGTTGCGCCGCAACCAGCCGACAGCTAACTGCGCGGTCGCCCGAATGTAGTCCTTAAGCCCCGGCTGTATCTGCTCGGCCGGCGGCAAGACGGCCGGTTTCTTTTTGGTGGTGCGCTGCTTTTTTGGTGACTTATCTGCCATTTATACCCTGCTTAGTTATCAGATTAGAATACGCTCTTGTAGACAAAACTCAAACGGCCTGCCCGGGCGATGCTGTTGTTCTGAGCGGTCAGATTAATCTGGAAGGTAATGGTATCACCAGCGGCAAAGCTGCAGGTGGACTGCTCGTTCCCGCTCAGTGACGCTTCCTGCCAGGTGTTACTGGATGAGGTAACGGTTGTAGTGCTGCCGCAACGTGTACCGTCCGCCTGGAAGAGTGTGTATGACACACCGGCGCTGAAGGCGCTCCGGCGGCCGAACAGTTTTATGGTGTCGTTATCGGCAAATTCGCTAAAGTCGCTGGGCAGCTGATAGTTTACAAAAACACTGTAGGTTTGTGAGGTGCTTTCCGAAGTTGTCCACTCGTAATAGCTGTGTTTTTCGCCGCTGCCGCAAACCGAAGCATTCAGGCTGAGATCACCCACATTACCACAGGCCGAAGAAGTAAGATAACCCACGCCCGAGCCGCTTAGTACAGCCCCTTCAAACTCAGGATACAGCGTCACCAGCCGGTCGTTACGCGCCGTGCCGCTAAAGCGCAACGCACCACCGCTGCCGCTGTTTTGGATGTTACCGCCGCTGCCGCCGATATAGAGAGCACCCTGAACCTCGGCATTGGTAACCAGCAGCGCCGGCGAAGACTCGGCCGAGGCAACACTGCCAATACTCAGTACACCGCTGCTGCTCAGCGACAGATGCGTCGTGCTGCCGTCGCTGCTCTGAACAGCCAGGATGTTATTGGTCTGACTGCTGTGGGCACGAATCAACACCTGCAGCTGGTCAGCCGTACCAACAACTCCCAGTTTTGCACTGACACTGCTGGCTGAGCCTAAAACCAGCTCGTCGGTGGTGCTGGTTAGATAAGTATGCGAACCATCATCGGTAAAGAGCGAACCGCCGCTGCTGCTGATACAGTCCAGCCAGGCGCTGTTCTCGTAGCAGCGGAACTTCCCGAGACTGCTGTTGTAGTACATACCGCCGTTAACACCGGTTGGGTCGCCGCTCGATGTTTTAGTATCAAGTACCAGCAGGCTGCCGGTAGTGTCAGAGGTACCGACCCTGATGGTGCCGTCACCGGCTATAGTCATATGGACTGTATTGTTAGCGCCGAGGGTCAAAGGTGCATTCTGGAGATTAATCAGGTTGAGGGAGTTAGCCCCGCCGAAGGAGGCATTAGTGCTGCTGTTTTTGGTTAAAGAGCCGGCGGTACTGGTCAGGTCATTACCAAACAGTAAGCCGGAGGAAGCACTGGCGCCACTGTTGGAGTTATTCACAAAAATCCGGGTACCGCTATTGACACTGCTGCCAAGAGACAGCAGATGCCCGGGCGAAGCCGTGCCAATCCCTACGCGGTTGGTAGCAGCGTCAATGTGCAGGACGTTACCGTCAAAGCTCAGATTGTTGGGAATAGCTACACTGCTGCCCTGGATGGTCAGACTGTCAGTGGAGGCATCGCCTAAGGTGGT
>CAZBAF010000011.1:0-17342 GCA_964490245.1 uncultured Candidatus Saccharibacteria bacterium | reverse complement strand
ATACCGGGCGGGGGAGGCCTTTTCGGCGGCGGAGGAGGCAGTTACGTCGGCCAGACACTGGGCGCTCTTGTGAAGCCGCCCGAGCCAAGCGCCACCTCCGGCGCGCCCGAACTGAGCGAACGCGATAAAAGCCGCATCCGCGCCATAGAAGAGAAGGGGACCAAGCTTGGCTACCAGGTTAAAATCCGCATTGTCTATGCCGGCCCCAACCAGCAACTGGCCAAGCTGCGCATGCAGGCCATACAGGGCGCCTTTAAACAGTTTAATACCACCAATCTGAATGGATTTCAGGGCAGGGGCGGCAGCTTTCGTACCGACAAGCTTGCCGAATATCAGGCCCGCTTCTTCATCGACAGCGGCTTCATACTTAATATCGAGGAGCTGGCCAGCCTGTTTCATTTGCCTCATACTTCGGTCGAGACACCCAATATCGTCTGGGCTACCACCAAAACAGCCGAGCCGCCCGCCAACCTGCCCGTCATGCAGGCGGGATCAGAACAGGATCTGAGCCTGTTTGGCGTCACCAATTTCCGCGGCACCAACACCATATTCGGTGCCAACCGCAGCGACCGCGGCCGGCACATCTACGTGATTGGCCAGACCGGCACCGGTAAGACCGGCCTGCTGGAACTCTTAACCCTATCAGATATTTTCTATAACCAGGGCTTTTGCGTCATTGATCCGCATGGTGATTATGCCCAGAATATGCTGCGCTACATCCCTGAGCGGCGCATTAAAGACGTTATTTACTTTAACCCGGCCGATATGGCCTATCCCATCGGCTTTAATCCGCTGGAGGTGACTGACCCGACCCTTAAAAACCATATCAGTTCAGAGCTGGTCGGCGTTTTAAAGCGCATGTTTGACAGCTGGGGGCCGCGGCTCGAATATATCCTGCGCTATACCATTCTGGCCCTGCTGGATTACCCCAACAGCACCATGTTGGACATTACCCGCATGCTGACCGAGAAGCCATTCCGCGATGATGTGATTAAGCACATTCAGGATCCTGTAGTTAAAACCTTCTGGACAACCGAGTTTGCCAGCTGGAACGACAAATTTGCCGCCGAGGCGGTTGCGCCAGTGCTGAACAAAGTCGGCGCTTTTGTAGCCAACCCGATGATCCGTAACATCGTTGGCCAGACCAAGAGCACCTTTAATATCCGGCATTTTATGGATGAGGGCAAGATCATGCTGGTCAACCTCAGCCGCGGGCTGGTGGGGGAGGATAACGCCGCCATCTTAGGCGCCCTGATGGTCACCAAAATCCAGCTGGCCGCCATGAGCAGGGCAAACGTGCCGCTGGACCAGCGCCGCCCGTTTTATCTGTATGTTGACGAGTTTCAGAACTTTGCGACCGACTCATTTGCAGTCATTCTGTCCGAAGCCCGCAAGTACGGCCTCAATCTGACCGTGGCCAACCAATATGTCTCGCAAATGGACCCCGTCGTGCGCGATGCCGTATTCGGCAACGTCGGCTCAATGGTCACCTTCCGGGTCGGTGCCGATGATGCAGCCTTCCTGTCAAAATATTTTGCCCCGCAATTTGAACCGGCCGACCTTATGCAGCTGCACAACCGCTATTTTGTGGCCACCATGACCATTAACGGCGAAAAATCCCCGCCGTTCTCAGGCTCTACCCTTAACCAACCGCCTGCCCAGACTGATCTGGCCGATCGCATCATTGAGCTTTCCCGCCGCGCCTATACGATCCCGCGCGAAGAAGTCGAGGATCGCATCCGCAGCACCATGTCCGCCGCCCGCCCGGCCACAATCGCGCCCAAACAACCTAACCCGACGCCTGCAGCATCGCCCGCCCAGGCTCCGCCGGCAGCAGGGCGGGCAACCAGCCCGCTGAAGGGCATCTTACAGGCTGCACGCGCCAGAAAGCCGGCTACTGACCCACAGTCAGGCATCGAAGCCAAACCAAAGAGAAAGCGCACCCGCTCACGCCGCAAGAAAAAGCCAACATCTGATAGCAATACAAAAAGCGAACAGATCATCCGGCCAACCCAAGCTCAGCAATCATCGGATGCCGAAGAAACCATTATCCGCTTACGCGACTAGAAGTTATATTAAGACGATGGGGCAGAAGAATGAGACCAAAACCAGCAGAGCACACATTAAAACAGCAATAAACAGCCGGGGAACCATGTGAGACAGAGCGTGTACGAGGCATAGATCTTATGTCGCACAATATAGATTTTGCGACGTTGATATATGATTTTAAGACGATTCACTATACCTCTTCTGCAGGGGAGATTTCAGGAAATAGGAGATAGTAATTAGTGGTTAGTGGTTAGTAACTTCTAATCCAACCTTACACTTAGCCGGCACCCACACAACTACTTTCCAGTTCCTAGTACCTATTTTCTAGTTTCTAGCCTTGAGTGTTTGCATTTCCGTGAAAACCTTGCATTTCACGTCATTTCACACCATTTCACGACTTTTCCACACCCCTGCCTTCTCTCTCCCCTATTTGCATTATTTGCTTTTTTGTATTTTTGTATATAAATATAGTTTTTCTGTAATTACTGGATATAGAACAAAACATGAACATACAGGAGAGTAGCGGGGCACTCTTCTTGATAGTTGATAGATAATAGATGATAGATGATAGATAATGAAATAGACCTATTACCTATTACCTATTACCTATTACCTATTACCTACGAGTCTACCTATAAAACGCCCGCTCCTCTACCCTGACGTCTATGTATTCCTGAGGCACTACGCCCTGCTCTGCCAGATTGTCGCGCACCGCCAGAAAACTACCGGCCTGCAGACGGGGGTCGCCGGCCATGTCGGTCTTTATAAAGTAGGGCAATCCGGCAGGATAGATATCAAGCTGGGTCGGGCTTGGCGGCAACACCATACGGTTAACATCGACTTCTGCCTGCGCCAGATAGGCGGCGACTTCGCTGATAAAGCCAATTGATCCCGATGGTAAGGCCTGCTGGCCTAAACGCAGTTCAAGGCCGCTCTGATCCTCGACAATTTTTAAGCCAGCACGAGCTTTCTCGTCCAGGTCTTTGAGTTCGCAGATAGCGACGCCGCCCTCATCCAGCACAATACTGCGGGCAGACGATACCAGCACCAGAGCTGGCGACTTCATATCAAGGATAAGTGTCGGCCGGCGCCCCAAAATCGGCAGACGCAGCACCGCCGCCCTCAGCTCAGGAAAGCGCTCCAGCAGCTGACGCTCTACGGCACCGGTATCTATAGTGAGCTTTGTACGGTTTGCCAGCTCTGCGTCCATCAGGCGGGCCGCCTCATCGGCGTACGCCTCGACAGGATGGTACGGCGATTTTTGACCATGCAGCATACTCACGCTCGGTCGCGCCGACAAAGTCATACTAAACAGCAGACTGCCGGTAATCACCAGCAGCGCCACCGCCGAGGGCACCAGCCGCAGGCGGCGGCTCGCAGATACAGGCTTAGACGGCGCAGCCGGACTGTCGGACGGCTGCCGGGGCCGGTTATAGTACGAAGAAAACGTCTGTCTGGGGGTGCTCTTTATCTCGGCCCGCTGCCGCGGCCGCGCATCTGTCTGTTGCATGCGTTTTCTGCCCAGCATTGAGTCTTTAGTTCCCCGGGCCAATAGTGCTAAGCGTTAACTCTGCCAGCTCTTTTGCGGCGTTGGAGCGGGACAGCTTGTGCAGTTTGCGCGCCAATGCCGTCCGCTGCGGCCTGTTGGCCAACAGGCCGCTCAGCGCCTGATACAGGGCTTCGCTGTCACCATACGGCACTTTAACGACAGCACCCTGAGCTGCCAGATGATTAGCATTCTTCTCTTGATGATTGCCGGCCAGCAAACCCGGCACAACCACCACCGGCAGTCCCTGTACCGACAACTCGGCCACTGCGCTGGCACCGGCGCGCGACACCACCACATCGGCAGCCCCGGAATACACATAAAGATCATGCACAAAACCGCGCACCACGACCCGTTTGCGATCATCCTTCATCAGCTGCTGATCATACGCGCTGCGTGCCTGCTGCTCGTGTGCCCGGCCGGTGATATGCGCAATACCCAGCTGCTTAAATTCTTTCATCAACCGGGGTACAATGGCTATCATATCCTTGTTGAGCTGTTCCGCCCCCTGACTGCCACCTGTCACACTGATCACCAGCGTACAGCCGCTCAAACCAAGTTTTTCACGGTAGGCTACCCGCAACGGCGGTGAAACCTTCTTAAACTCCGGGCTAAGCGGTATGCCCGTATACACCGTCTTCTCATGCGGATAGGCATAAAGCTCGGCCGGCAGACCGGTAGCGTGCACATCCGCCCAGCGGCTGATAATCCGGTTGGCCAGACCCGGCACCGAATCCGAATCATGCGTAATGTACGGTATATTTAACCGGGCAGCGGCCAACCCCATTGGCACCGCCACAAAACCGCCCTTTACCAGCATACCGTCAGCCTGCAGATCTTTTAAAAGCTTGACCGCCTCGCGGTAGCCCGCCATTGTGCGAAAAACATCCCGAATGTTTAAAAGGAGTGTCCGCACATCGGTAATTCGCTGCCACCACGGACGCCCGCCATAGCGGCGATACTTCCCCGCCCTGACCATAAATGTACGGTCGATGTTTTCATCCTTCAAAAAAAGATCAACAAACTTGCAGCCCTTTTCACACACCCCAACCACGGTTACATCAGGATTTTGGCGCTTCAGTTCACGCGCGACGGCCAGCAGCGGCATAATATGGCCGCCGGTTCCCCCGCCGATAAGCAGAATGGTCATAGGACGATACTCCCGGTTCGGTTACTTTATTAGATAATGACGCATAACGCGAAACTTGAAAAGCCAGGCCCAGTGCCGCGGTCACAAACAGCAGGCTGGTACCGCCGTAACTTATAAACGGCAAGGTGATGCCTTTGAGCGGCAGCAGCCCGATCATCGCCCCTATATTTATAATAGCCTGCACCGCAAACCAGGCCAACACGCCGGTCACCAGCAGCCGGCTAAAGTCATCCGGCGCTCGTTCAATGATTCTGGTCAGCCGCCCGAACAGTACGGTAAAGGCAGCAATAATAAGTGTCACCCCTAAAAAGCCGAACTTTTCGGCCAAAATGGCAAAAATTGAATCGTTTGATGCCTCGGGCAGGTATCCGTAGGCCTGAATGCTGCGCGCCAGCCCCAGGCCAAACATACCGCCCGACCCAACCGCAATCAGCGCCTGACAGGACTGATAACCGGTATTCTGGCAGTCAGCCGCAGGATTGAGGAAGGTACCCACCCGTTCGCGGCGATATTCGAACGGCAGTATCAGCAGACTCGCACCAACTATCACCGCCACCACAATAACCATCAGCCGTTTCATCGGCACCCCCGCCACAAACGCCATAGCCCCAATCATGCCCAGCATAACCGTTGTCGAGCCAAAGTCGCTCTGAGTCGCACCAACCACCACCCCTATGATGCCCGCCGCAATTATCAGCGGCACTAGAGTAGCCTTAAAATCATCCAGTTTGTTCTCGGCCCGCCGCCGCGCCAGAGTATCGGCCACCCAGACCAGCACCGCAAACTTAATAAGCTCGGCAGCCTGAAACGACAGCCCGCCTATCTGTATCCACCGGTATGCGCCGTTAATACTGTCACCAAAAAACAACACGGCGATCGACGCCAGCACCGCAGCCGCCAGCAACGGCCGCACAAAGCGCCGCAGCCACAGATACGGCAAACGCGAAAGAATCACAAATGCTGCCACACCCAGGACAATCGCTATCAACTGCTTGGTGATGTAGTAGGTTTCAGATACGCCGCTCAACACGCTCATGCCCGGACTGATGGCGTACACAACCGTCAGCCCAATACTCAGCAGGCCGGTTGCAATAACAGGCAGCCAGTAATCCGGTCGATGCCGGCGGCGGACAGCTTGCGCGCTCATAGTCTGATTGATGCTTTCATGTTTATTTTGCCTTAACGGTATTTATATTGTACCTCATTACTGCTGTTTTGGAGTAATGCCAAAATTATCCATCAACATAACGGTCAGGTCGCGGAACAGCGGCGCCGCAGCACTGGAACCGGCAAACCCCTTGATCTGCGGGTCATCCACCCGCACCATAATGACGTACTCCGGCCGGTCGCCGCCCACAAAACCGATATAGGTACCGTGAAAACGCGACTCATAGTAAGCGCCGGTCTCGGGGTTCACAAACTGCGCAGAGCCCGTTTTGCCGCCCACACTATAGCCCTCGCGCTGCACACTGCTGCTGATGTGCTGCGAAGCCACAACGCTCTCCAGCAGGCGTATCATCTGATCTGACACTTCAGGCTTGATCACGCGGTCGTGCCTGATAACCGGCTCCTGTACTGTCTCGCGCCCATCGGCGCTTTTGATCGCGTCAACCAGCCGCGGCTGATAGTAAGTGCCGCCATTAACAATGCTCGAAAACGCCGCCGCCATCTGCAGTGGCGTGGCAGTCATACCCTGCCCGAAAGCAGTGTTTGCATAGGTCACATTTATCCCCTGCCCGTTCTCTTCCGGCCCCGGCACAAAACCCGCTGCCTCGCCCGCCTGCTCAATGCCTGATACAGCCCCGAGGAAAAAGTGCTTTGTCATATAGTCGTACCATGTCAGCCTGGCGCGCTCATTGATATCACCCCGCCCAATCTGTTTCAGAATCCAGACCGCGCCGGTATTAAGCGACTCCACCAGCGTGGATTTAACGGTCTGTGTGCCGCGCGTATCAAACACGTCGGTAATCTTGCGATCACCAACCATGACAAAACCTTCATTGTAAAAAGCCGTATCGGCCGTAACCACACCCTGATCAATCGCACTGGCAGCCAGCAGTGACTTCATGATTGAGCCCACCTCAAGCGGCGACGAGGTGGCGGCATTTGCAAAGTGGGCGATATCTTCGGTTCGCGCCAGATCAGTCGGGTCATAACTGGGATAATTGGCCATCGCTTTAACCGCGCCGGTGTTGGGATCCATGATAATCGCACTGCCCGACTCGCTTTTGGCATGCTCCAGGCCGGCCTTCAGAATCTCTTCCACCCGTCTTTGCATACCGATATCAAGCGTCAGTGTCAGCTGCTCGCCCCGCACCGGCTCAGTGATGATGTTCTCAGGGTTGGATACCAGCGGCACGCCGTCCGCATCGGTAATGGCCCGCAGTTCACCGTTTTTACCCTTTAGCTTTTCATCCAGCGCCTGCTCGACACCGTACTGGCCCTTGCCTTCATCGTTCACAAAACCAAGCACCTGCGCCGCCAGCTCGCCCTGGGGATAGGTGCGGTATGTCTGTTCGCGCGTGCCAATACCGGGTATTTTCAGTTGAGCGATCTTCTCATGCTGTTCGCGGCTCAGCTTGCGCGCCAGCACCACATAGCGTGTATCGGGCGTTTTGAGCTTGTGCGTCAGCTCAGCGGCATCGCCGCCAATAACCTCAACCAGCTGCACGGCCCGCTTTTCGTGTTCGGTCACATAAACCGGATCGGCAAAAAGCGTATACAGCGTCTCGTTCAGCACTAGCGGTGTTTTATCGCTGCCGTTATGCGCTAAAATAACTCCCCGCTCGGCTGGTATCTGATATTCCTTTAACTGCAGATCCAGTGCGGCTTTCGCATAGTAATCATGTCTGATCACCTGCAGATAGAACAGCCTGACGATAAAAATTGCGGCAATAAGCAAAAGAATCCCATAGAGTATACGGGCGCGGTTAGTGCTGTCATGGCGTGATGCCGCTGATGCGGCCACCCCATGTCGGTTGGTGTGTACTACCGGCAAGGTCTTTTGATTACCCTTCGTTATTAATAGCGTACAGTGTCACTGGGTGCAACTGATACCATGTTGTTGGCAACCTCGCTGTCTTTCACCCGTTCGAGTGATTGCAGACGTGCAGATGCCACTTCTAGCTCGTCGTGCTCAGTCTGCAAGCTGGCCGCCTCGCTTCTCAGCTCATTGATACGGTATCCGTAGGCATTTGTTTTAGTAACCTGCGTCAAGTATAGCAGGCCCAGGATACAGCCGAGAATAATTAAGATGATGGTGTTACTGACCGGACCAAAGCCCTGCTGTTCGCGCTTGAATGCCACGGCGTTCTGTCCACGCCGTGCATAGCGCTGGCGGCTCATGGCCAGCGAACTGGAATATGTCATAGGCTTTTTTGTTTTTCCTTTTTGTCTGGATGCTTGTCGTGTCTTCGCCTGCCCTCTACTTGCGGCAATACCTGAGACAGCTTACCTCTCCAGCGGCGGCCGGTTTAGGCCCGGCCGCCTTTGGCTGGAGTAACTGCGAACGCATTACATCAAAGTACTCGTACTTTGATCCTATACGTTCTGGAGCTGCTCTTTACCTGTATAGGCATAGCGTTAAGCATCTCCTTTCTTTTGGTTTTTTATTTTTGCAACGGCCCGCAGCTTGGCGCTGCGTGCACGCGGATTGAAAACTAATTCATCTGCACCCGGCTCTATAGGCTTTTTGGTCAGCAGCCGGAACTCGCTGTCGTAACGATCACCCGCTGCTTCTGCGAAGATACGTTTTACGATGCGGTCCTCCAGGCTGTGGAAGGTAATGACAGCCAGTCGTCCGGCCGGAGCCAACAGATCCATCAGTAACGGCAGCGCTGTTTGGACCAGACGCAACTCGTCATTAACTGCGATTCGGAGCGCCTGAAACGTCCTTGTCGCAGGATGGACCCTGCTGTACCCCGGCCATGCGCGGGCGACTAGTGCAGCAAGCTGAGTAGTTGTAGTAACCGGCCGGTTTTCGACCAGCAACTCCGCAATGCGCCGAGCTTTTGGCTCTTCCCCGTACTCACGCAGGATCCGTTCAAGTTCCTCCTTTGGATACTGGTTGATTACCAGCTCCGCCGTCAGTTCCTGCCGTTGATCCATACGCATGTCTAAAGGTGCGTCATAGCGGAAACTAAACCCCCGACCCGCTGTATTAAGGTGCGGTGACGACACGCCCAAATCCGCCAACACAATATCGAACGTACGTTCTTGTTTGAGAAGTTCCTGGGCTGCGGACAGAAAATCTTTGTGGATAATCTGTACGCCACTACCCTGGAATATCGTGTGAAGCTCGTCAATGGCCATCTGGTCGCGATCTACCAGCACAGCCCTGTCGGGCGCTAAGGTGCGTTCCAGTACTGCCGCAGCGTGCCCGCCGTACCCGGCCGTTACATCGAGATATCTCTGCCCCGGCTGAGGGTCCAAAAGCTTAAGCACACCGTCCAGGCATACCGGAATGTGTTTTTTTAAATTGTGTTTTTGGTTTTTGTTTTGGTGCATGTTTTTGCTTTTCTAGCCCAAGTAGACACTATTTTACCCGTTTTTTACGAATAAAGCACCTGTTTTTGCAGGTACCTATAGGGTTTACCTAGGTTGATCTGTGCCTGTTTTTGCAGGCTCAGATGTTTTTGTTGCAAGGTCACCGAACCAGCAGCCAGCTTTTTGTTTTTTTGTGAGATTTTTGTTTTTGTGGTCACGCATACTGATAGAGTAGAAGGTTTACGAGAGACGGATTATGAGATCCGAACAAAAACTTCTATTCATGTATCCGCGACATAAGTTTTGAGAGACTTATTGTGTGAGGTGGAGTTTTGGGAGGTGTTTTGTTACATAAGGTGCAAGGGTTTTTAATAGTGGTGCCCCGTGACGCCACTTGCTGGCTGCCGATTCGCTAACCTCGAATCGGAAGTCTATATTTCCTTCCTGGCTTTCGCCAAGAAGAATGCTTTTTCGGTTACGACAACTTGTTAATGAACTTCAAACTACCGGTTGCTGTCAGGTCTTTGCCTGAAGCCGCCAATAGCGACCTGCACGGACGGCGACTATCTCCCGGTCAATGCCGGCGTAGTCGAGGTGATGCTGTTCCAGAGTGATTCTGCCCTGCTTTTGGTCAATGCCGGACTCAACCCGGCCCATCCGGAACTGGACATTCAGGTCGGCCGTTTGCTCATCAAGGATGTTTCCTTTCAGCCGCGGCTCGACTTCTTCGTCCCAGACCGATTTCGGGTAGAGGTGCAGGTACTGCTTGAATCCTCTGGTTATGACTACTCCGCTGGCAAACTCGGCTCTAAGCTCGGCTGGTATAGTCAGCCGTCGTTTGTCGTCGAGTTTCCTTTCGAAATAGTCCACCTGCTCTCGTCCTTAGTGTTAATGTTTTTCCGCCTTACCTTTTGTTTGAAGTTGTCGGCGGGTAGTGGTTTTTGTTTTTTACCCCGTAACTTTTCCTCTTCAAGCGTAGTCTGCAATCAGATTACGGTTAAGAGTGAAAAGGTACTGGGGTTGTTTTGCTGGGCAGCTGTTTTTGCTACCCACAATTACCCACTGACATGAGCATACTACCCACCATTACCCACTTGCAAGTGTTTTATGCAGCTTTTAGGTCTATTTACCCCTCACTTTTCCACAACTTCTCTACAATAAAAAATCCACCACTACATGTGGTGGATTTGGTAGATAACCAGACGCTATTTATCCTCAATCGTCGGTCTTGGCTCAAGCCCCCGGGCAACCATGTTGATTGCGCCCATCGGCATCTCTCCGCCCAACGCTACCTGATGACTTCCATTTACCGTTATTTGGCCGTAATTATTGATTGCGGGCACTAGCCGCTCAGGGGTACTGCGAGGATCTTCATAGACACGCACGTACTCATCGCCTAACTGGGTTGCATTTACCCAGCTATACTTCTTTGCAACCGCTTCTGCAGTCGGCTCATCCGGAAGTTCAATACCGTTATTGTCTGCATCGTTCATAAAGCCATACCATGTATTGCCATTGTCATCCATATATTGCAGTGGATTTGCAATAACGAGCACTCTGTCTTTACTGACCCTGGCTTCAACATTGCCCGATGCCCCCAGGCTTGGATCACCATTGTAAGTGTCTGGAGTACTGCGAATCTTAGCCCCTTCCTTGACAACCACTACAGTATGCTTATCCCCTACTCTTAGGGGGGCTTCCTGCTTCATGAGACTTTCGAACCAAGCCGCTTCTGTACTCTCGTTCTTTTTGCCCATCGGATTTTGCTCCAAACTGTTGATAGCCAAACCGATAGCAGCAGTCGCGCCCAAAGCACCCAAAACCCGTGTCGCTATTTGGCGAGCACGCGCCTTTTCCTGGGATGTCGCACGACGTACAAGAGGTACGCGTGGGTCTTTAACGGGAGCGGTATAACTGTTGTATTTCATGAGAGACATTATACCTAATGCTTATGGTTTTGTCAATAGTATTTTATGGCTGAGCACTTTTTTAGACGTAGTGCAAGTTAACCGTCGTGCCTGATGCTCTTAAGGGTTTTGGCCCACCAGATGGCGCTGGGGCGCACCAGACGCTTCATGTCGCGCTCGCGGTCCACTTTTATCAGGCCAAACTTGGGCCACCAGCCGTATTTCCACTCAAAATTATCTAAAAGACTCCAGTGCATATACCCAATCACATCAGCACCGGCTTTGCGGGCCAGCATGAGCGCATGCATCGTTTCTTCCAGCCACCACTGCCGGTGCTTGTCATTGGCATCCGCCAGGCCGTTTTCTGTAATCATAATTGGCTTACGGTATCGCATCCAGGTCTGAATAATCACGTCAGCCAGGGCGGCCGGCTCCATATACCAGCCCAGGTCGCTGACCGGCGCCGGTGGGTTTACCCTCTTAAATCCCTGCCAGTAGTCAGTAAAATAGTAATTAAAACCAATAAAGTCCTGGTGACTGCGGATGCGATTGGTCCACCACCAGTTCCAGCCGTAATTAGCCAGCCGGGCGACATACTGGTCCAGCCGTTTATCCGGCCGCTTTGGTACCGCGTGGCCATACTGCGTCGCTGCCCCTACCTGCAGGTGCGGATGCATGGTCTTAAGAATTGAGTAGGCCCGGCGATGCGCGCGGGCCAGATTATGAAAAGTCCGCAAAAATAAAAACGGATTTTTGGTAAGCGGCGGCCATTCGCCGGTCAGGTAGCTCAGACTGCTATACACATTTGGCTCGTTAATGGTCAAAACAAAGGTAACATCGTTGCCAAACTCTTCGGCAACCTTTGTGACAAAGCGTTCAAACAACGGCAGGTTGCGGGCCCGGCTAAACCCGCCCTTTTCCTCAAACCACACTGGATGCGTCCAGTGCCACAGGTTAAGGATCGGCTCGATACCCTGTCGCTTCAGCTCGGCAATGTAGTTGTGGTAGTGATCAATCGCCGCTTTATCCCACACGCCCTGGTCCGGCTCGATACGGCTCCATTCAATGCCAAAACGGAAAGAGTTGAGGTTAAGTTTTTTAAGAATACGAAAATCTTCTTTGTAACGCCGCCAGTGGTCAACGCCCTTGCCTGATACATAGTTATCCGGATCTTCCGCCTGGTCTTTTATGTTTAACCAATCTGGTAGCCAGCGCAGGCGGTCTGCCGCGGTTTTTGCCAGATCACTGGCGTTATCCAGCTCATATACCGTCCATTGGTCAAAATTACCGCCTTCCACCTGGTGGCCCGAGGTGCTGGCGCCCCACAAAAAATCCTTCGGAAAGCTGTAGGTATCGAATTTTTTAGTCTTACTGCTTAATTTTGCCATGTCTTTATGCGGGTATTGTAGCAAATTTACTTAGTAACTTCTTTGAACAAAGAATCAAGGTATTGCTTTTTAGAACTCGAAACATATCCGTATAACGCTATATACACCGCATATACACATGTTTTGCACACCATATGTAGCGTTAGTGCTTAATTATTGCTATATTTACTTAGGGAAATGTGCACAAGTGGAGAAACTAAAAACTAATCCAATTAATAACTAAACTTGCTCGGAAGGAGTATTAAGATCATGACTTTAAAAACGTTTCTTGGAACACACTATTTTAGTGGCCCTTTTACTTCAAATTTACAGCTCCCACACCTATCTGGCGTGTATATCATTACCACTTTAGACAGGCACGGTAATCATCTCATTCTAGATGTGGGTGAATCAAACGACATTTGCGCTAGAGTTAGGAATCATGACCGCACACAGCAATGGGTAAACAACATGTTAAATGGCTTATATGCTTGGACTCACCAGTGCAATGAGGATACACGCATGCTGATTGAAGCTGCTTTACGCTTAAATTACAAACCGGTTTGCGGCATCCGATAACATTCCGATAAACGTCAACCCCTAAACAACCTGTATTATGCTCTGCTTCTTGCCTAAACCGCTTGTGGCTAGCATACTTTATCTGATGGCCGTCAGCCGTAAAAAACCACCGCTTGGGGCGACCGTGCACAGACACGGTGTAACTTTTCGCGTTTGGGCGCCTTTTGCCGAGGGCGTAGCGGTGATTGGATCGTTTAACGACTGGCAGCCCGCTGTCATGCAGCGCGAGGAATACGGCTACTGGTTTTTGGATGTGCCCGACGCCCAGGCTGGCCAGGAGTACAAGTTTGTTATCAAAAAAGGTGATCACGAGCTGCACAAAAACGACCCGCGCGCCCTGCAGCTAACCACGACCAGCGGCAACGCCATCATCGTTGATCCAGAGTTTGATTGGGGTGCCGCCGAGCACACCCCTGCCCCGCAGCACCAGCAGGTGGTCTACGAGCTGCATATCGGCACCTTTAACCGGGCTGATCCGGCCACGCCCGGCACCTTTGCGGAAGCGATTGAAAAGCTTGATTACCTGCGCGATTTAGGCGTGACCACTATCGAGCTTATGCCCATAAACAGCATGTCCTCTGATCGAGGGTGGGGCTATGCGCCCAACTATATC
This sequence comes from uncultured Candidatus Saccharibacteria bacterium, assembly GCA_964490245.1. GTDB lineage: Bacteria > Patescibacteriota > Saccharimonadia > Saccharimonadales > JACDBH01 > CAZBAF01. The sequence continues at coordinate 3,646 of CAZBAF010000011.1, read as the reverse complement.
TATGCCGTCGAAAGCCTGTACGGCGGGCGGCGGGGTCTGCTGGAGTTTGTTCAGGCGGCACACCAGAAAGGCATGGGGGTTGTGCTGGATGTGGTCTACAACCACTTTGGCCCGGACGGCGGACTGGATATCTGGCAGTTTGACGGCTGGAGCGAAAATAACAAGGGGGGTATCTACTTCTATAACGATTGGCGCTCGGCTACCCCATGGGGCGACACACGGCCGGATTATGGCCGGCTTGAGGTGCAGGATTATATTATCGACAACGTCAAAATGTGGATGACCGACTTCCGATTGGACGGCTTGCGGCTGGATTCGACCATTTTCTTACGTAACGTCTATGGACATAACAACGATCCCGCCAATGATCTGCCCGACGGCTGGCGGCTAATGCAGCGCACCACCTCGCTCGCCCGTAAAATCAACCCCTCTGCCCTATTGATTGCTGAAGATTGCGGCGAAAACCAGTTCATAACCGAGACCGAGACCACCGGCGGCGCCGGCTTTAATGCCCAGTGGGAGCTCTCGTTTCCGGCGGCGCTGCGGGCGGCGCTTAACCCGGCTGAAGACAGCCAGCGCAACCTCGATGAGCTCTGCCGCCTGGTGACCAAAAACTTTAACAACGATGCGTTCAGGCGCGTTATCTACAGCGATTCACACGATACCGCCGCCAACGGCAGCGCAAGGCTGGCCGAACAGATCGCCCCCGGGCGCCCAACCGATGTCTATGCCCGCAAGCGCAATCTTTTGGCCAGTACGCTGGTCATGACTGCTGCCGGTATTCCCATGCTGTTTCAGGGGCAGGAGTTTAACGAGGGCGGCAGCTTTAATGACTGGCAGGAGCTGGACTGGCAAAAAGCCGAGCGCCACCAGGGCATTATCCTGGCTCATAAACACCTTATCAGCCTGCGCCGTAATCTGCATGGCAACACGGCGGGCTTAAGCGGCCCAAACACTGCAATCATACACAATGACCAGGCAGCTCACGTACTGGCCTATCACCGCTGGGATCAGGGCGGTCCGGGCGACGATGTGGTGGTGATTATCAATTTCAGCAACAAGGTTTTAAAAGATTATCCGCTGGTTTTTCCGCGCAGCGGTCAGTGGCATGTGCGATTTAATAGCTGTTGGAGCGGCTACAGCCCCGACTTTAAAGATATTCCGTTCGATATGGCCGACGTTCAGAGCGGCACAGGCACAGTACAGCTTGCTCCGTATTCTGCCCTGATACTCTCTCAGGCATAGCGTGGCTGCCTCAGGCGTGCCGTGCTATGGCAGTAACCGATTGGCCAGCCCCGCAGAAACCGGCTCATCCTGGTAGTGGTCAGCCGAATCATCGTGCCGGGCGGCAGCAGGATCTTCGGACATGGCAGCCTCGTTAATCATGTTGCTACTGATATATTCGGCAATTTTCTCAAGTGCCCGTATTTTTTTGGGGCCCATGCCGCCAATGGCTTGCAGGATTTCGCTGCTCCCGGCAATAGTCAGAACAGAACGGACGGTCACCACCTGATTGCCCGCACCGCTTGAGGGGTACTCTGACAGCGGCCTCATCCCTGCCATCACCCTGCTGACGACCATGATACCGGCATCCCTGTAGAGGTCGTAAAGCGGCGCCAGGGTTTTGCCTCTTTGGTCTATTCTCGGGAACGGCCTGACCAGATCGCGATGCACTGTGCCGGCAACAATAGGCACTACCCCAAGCGGCTCGCCGATTGCCCGAAAATGCTCCCTGCCCAGATAGGTCTGCGGCGTATAGGCAGTCAGCAGGCCTGAATCCGGCTTTCTGAGCGGCACCACGTTATCGGGCAGCTCCGGGACACCCTCCGGCATAACCGTAAGGATTGCTTGGCCCATCTGTAACTTGCGGGCTGTTTCGAGCCCCTCCCCCGACACTATTGTCTCTGGACGTAACCCGTTCATATATTGCCCTCATTAAACCACAATGATCCGCAAACGCAAAACTGCTTATGTAATTGCCTATGGCTTATATTCCACGTCGTCGCCAAAGTGCTTTTTTAGCCGCGCCCGCATGGATCCGGGGTGTCTGCCCAACTCTTTGCTAAGCGCCTTAATGCCCTTGCCTTCACTGAACAGCTTCTTCAGCATGTCGTCGTCTTTGGGCTGCCAGGGCTTGTAGGCATTCGGATAATCGGCGCGCATTTTTTCCAGGCGCTCCGCCCACGACAGCCCAGAGGCAGATTTTTTAGCTGGCTCTGGCGGCGCATTTTTGCGTTCTTCTTCTTTTTTGTGCCAGTCGGCAAAGGTGTCCTTATGTGTGTGGCGGGCATCGTCACTGCGTGCCCTTAGTTCGCCGTCCAGCTGGCGCGCCGTCGGGCTGGTGCGCAGCGCCATGCCGTTCATGCCATCCAGGATAAGATTTTTGAGCGAGCGCACCCGGCTAAGCGCCACATACCCCATACCTTCAACAAATGCCTTGCTCAGGTCAATCCGGGCCGAATCCAGGGTCATTCCCTGACTTTTATGCACCGTAATCGCCCAAGCCAGACGCAGCGGCAGCTGAGTCAGTGTGGCGCGGCGCTTATCGCCGTCCAGCAGCTCCCAGGACTCGGGCTTGATCGTTATTTCTTTACCGCTGAGCAGCTTTACAACAGGATAGTCGCTGCCCGGTTCGAAATCCTCGACCACCCCCAGCGACCCGTTCACATACTTGCGGTCCTGGGCGTTTTTGATACACATTACCACTGCGCCGCGCTTAAGCCGTAAACTCTGCGGCGCCAGACATGATTTCATAAGCTGTTCAACGTACTGCTTGCGGCCGCTCGTTTCCATCTCGTAGGTGACTTCTTCAGCCTCCAGCTCATCCAACTGCTGGTGGTTGATATCGTCAACATCAACATTAACGGTCAGCAGCCGCGTCCGGGCCGTAAACGGATCGGCCACCGCCTGCGCCCTGGCCTGCAGCGACTCGAGCTGGCGGCGCGTCAGCTGTCCCGCTCTGATGCCATTTAAAATAGCGCTGTACTCGTCGTCATTTGATTGGCGGTACTGCTTTTGCAGATAGCAGACTGTAAAAAAGTCATTTAGCCATGTGGTTGAATTTGTTACGAAGCCGCCTTGTCGCCCCTCGCGCCGGTTGACTGGCGGCAGCTGAAAAAAATCACCGCACAACACCACCTGCAATCCGCCGAACGGCCGGTCTCCGCCCCGCAAGGAACGAGCCACCTGCTCTATCATGTCCAATCTAAAATCATGCAGCATGCTGATTTCATCAATAATCAGAACATCGGCTTTGCCGATCAACTCCTGCCGCTGCTTGCTGAGACGGTTTATAAAATTGCCCTCCAGCGCGTCGCGCACCCCGATGCCCGACCAGGCGTGGATGGTCGTACCGTTTAAATGCGTGGCCGCCAGGCCGGTGGTGGCCGTCACCGCCACATTTCTGCCCTGTTCGCGGGCTCGCCTGATGAACTTGTTCAGCAAATAGGTTTTGCCTGTGCCGGCAGCGCCAGTCAGTAAAACCGACCGACCCGACTCCAAGATCGCCAGCGCTTCATCCTGTGTCACAACCTACTCCTCACTCCTCACTCCTCACTCCTCACTCCTCACTCCTCACTCCACCCTTAAGAACAGTATAGATTACTCCCTAACCCGAACCCACTCAACACCATAATTCACAACACAA
>CAZBAF010000010.1:0-26022 GCA_964490245.1 uncultured Candidatus Saccharibacteria bacterium | reverse complement strand
CTCCTCACTCCTCACTCCTCACTCCTCACTCCTCACTCCTCACTCCTCACTCCTATTGTAAAGTAAGCAGAGCTAGAGGACGCCAATAGCCAACAAAAGTACAACAATCAGGACAGCTGCCACCCATATAAGCGGATTAGTCGTGTAACGGACCAGTTGCTGCCTGATATAGACCGGGTCCGCCGCTGAACGGCGTTTACTCTGTTGCCGAACCGGCACGACGGGGTCAGCCAGAGGCGCACCAGCGCCCTGCTGAGTGGCCGCATGGCTTGTCCCGTGCACAATCGCGTGCCCCAACTGCACAGCCATACCAGGCTGTGAGGCGTCCTTGCGCAGCCGCTCCTGTTTTTGTTCTTCTTTGAACTCTTTGCCGTAGACGATATCCGACTTCTCAACCGGCTGGCCGGTTTTTTCGTCTACCTCATAGGTATGCCATGCACTAGCCTCGACCCGCCGGCCGGGACGGGGCTGATGATAAGTTTCCTCTGTTATGGGCGTGTCTTCCGGCTTTACGGGTAAAGCTTTTGCCTCAGGACGGGCGGCTGCCGGCGGCTGCTCGGGACGGGGCGGACGAGCCTCTGGCATAGAGGGCGCTTCGGCAGCTGCAGACTCCGCTGCTGGCTGTTGCTGCTGGCGCTCTGCCTCAGTCAGCTGCCGCTCTAAAGCCTCCTGATTGCGATTGAGTGCGCTAAGTCTTTCGGCAACAAGTGCCTGCTCGCCCTTAAGCTGCTCTATCTCTTTTTGCTGTACAGTGGCTGTCTGTTCTGCTGCGGCCCGCTCGGTTTTGCGCCCGCGGCGGCCCAGTAAAAAACCAAATACACCGCCGCTTAAGACCCCACGGCTCAGACCCCGCTTCTCGGCACGATGCGCCTGACGGCGGGCCTCTTGAACCGGCACAACTTCAGCCGGCGGCACTACCGGGCGGCTCTCAGGCAGTGCGCTGGGATTAAACATGCGCTGACGCTCGGCCTGCGGCACTTCACCGGCCGCAAAAGGATACATAACCGGCGGAGCCTCGGGCGGCGGGCTGCCGGACGATGCAGTGTAACGAGGCGGTTCTTCCTCTGGCGACGCGCCGGCTGACGGGCCGGTCTCGGGGGGTGGCGGCAAACCGCCGTCGCCACCTTCGGGGCGCGCTTCTTCTTCAGCCTGCGGTGTATCTGTCTCTGGTTCTTTAAACATTTCAGCGGACGGGCGTTCGGCGGCAGACGGCTGCTTAGCGGCCTCAGACGGGTCCGGCGCTTCCTGACGGGTGATAATCATGCCCTCCTCAGCAAATTCGCCCTCAAGCGTATCACTGTCGGCAGCGGCTTCTGCCGGCCGGGGCGACTGATCCAGCTCGGGTATGGCCAGCGTCTGGGCCAGCTGAGCATCACCGGTATCTTCAGCAGTTTCAACTTCGGCAGCTTCTGAGGTATCTTCAGCGGCAATTTCTGCAGCGGAGGTGCCTTTGCCATCCTCGTGAGCGGGCTCTTTTTCAGACTCTTTTTCGGATGTTTTTTCTTTGGACGCAAACAAATCGCCCATTGAACGGGTTTCTGGCTTGGCCTCGTCAGTCTTATTCGCTTCCAGTTTGGGCAAAATGCCGCCCGTCCGGACGACGCGCTTCTTCTTTTTCTTGGAGGTTTCGGCGTCGCCGGTTTCTTCTGATCGGCCTGATTCAAATGATTGCTTGTTGGGTCCCATGTAGTCTTGTATTATACATTCTCTATCCTATATATTATACAAGTTTTGTATGCATTTAACAAGACTGGTTTTGCCGCTCTACCCCAGAGCCAGGTATGCCAGGACTGCCAATACAACCACGACAACAGCAACCACCGTAATCAGAACGATTGGCGATTTTTTGGAGGCGCCGGCCGGTGCCGCTGTTACCACGGGCGCGGGATTGTCGGCGGACTCAGGTGCAGGTGCCGGTACAGGCTCTGATGCCGGGGCCGATGCGTCGGATGATTCGGGCGGTGCCGCTTCGGCTGATACCGGTTCGGCAGGCGGGTCAACAGGTGCTGCTGCAACCGGCTCGGCAGGAGGAGTCGACTCTACAGGAGCGCTGGCAGCGGGGGCGCTTGGCTCGGGCGCTGCCTGGGTCTCGGGGTTGTTTTGTGTAGATTCATCCATGATAGATATCTCCTGTTTTGGTGGTAAACAAAAGCGAGTATTTACTGCTGTGTTTCATTGTACAGCATAAGCAGTTCATTGCGCACGCTAATGAGCCGCTCTTTTTGTAAAGCCTCCACCACTTCATCAAGTCGCTCATCCGTCACCACCTGGCGCACCTCTTTCCGGCTCAGCGGCCCCGCCGTCAGCAGGCGCAGCACCTGCCCGCGCACAGCCCGCCTTGACCCGGCAAAACGCGACTGCTTAACATAGCCTTTGCTGCGCCGGCTAAGATTACCGACTGTTGCTTTGATATGTGCACCGTAATCCATCATGCCCCAGTAAAACACCCTCGGGCTGGGAGCAGATCCGGCGGCCTGCCGGTTATGCCAGGGTACCACCGACTCAAGGGCAGCCAACAGTTCCTGATCGCTTATCCCCTCCTTATCGCTAAAAAGCTGGTGAATAAGCACGGTTTTGATATTTGTCTCCAAAAACAACAGGGGCGCGTCATAACTATAAACCAAGATGGCAGCAGCCGTGTGCGGACCAATGCCTGGGCAGGCCACCAGCTTTTCATGCGTCCACGGCTGAAGCTCGTCCGCCAAAGCCTGCGCTGCCAGCCACAAATACCGGGCACGGCGGTTATACCCCAGCCCCGACCACAGGGTCAGCACATCAGCCAGCGGCGCCCCTGCCAGCGACCGGATATCCGGAAAGCGCGCCAAAAACGCCCTATACCGTGGCACCACCCGGCTAACCTGCGTTTGCTGCAGCATTATCTCGCTGACTAAAATAGCGTAGGCATCAAGGGTATTGTCCGGCCGCAAACTTAACTCCGGCGGCCGCCACGGCAGCTCGCGCCCATGCTGGCCGTAATACTCCATCACCACCCTCGCCGCATCCTGGTCCCGCTTCATCTGTTATATAATATCAGTAACCTTATGTTGATCCGACTTGTCCGTCTCGCTAAACGTCTCTTTGTGTTTGTATTGGGCGTGGTGATTGTCTACTTGGCGGTCTGGGAGTTTTTCCCGTTCTTTGACCGCCGTATCCCGCTGGCCTTTGCCCTGTTTGCCACCTATATTTTCACCGCCTACGTGTTTATACCGCTGGTTATCCGCGCAATCCGCCTGTTTGTCCAGCCGGCGCATATCCCGCTGTACTGCGTCACCCCTGACGGCTTTGCCAGTGATCCGATCAATATTGGCGTTATCGGCACCCGCGAGCAGCTCGAGACCGCCATGCTAAAGGCCGGCTGGCACAAGGCCGATAGACGTACTCCGTATACTCTGTTTAAACTTATCCGCGCCCTGGTGCTGCGCCGTCCATACGTCAATGCGCCCTTTAGCAGCCTGTACCTGTTTGGACGCAAGCAGGATATCGGCTTTCAAAAACCGTCCGAGAACAGCCCCTCCCACCGCCACCATGTGCGCTTCTGGGCCTGCCATCTTGACGGACCTGAACAGTTTCATAAGGACGTACACTTTTGGCAACGGTTTCACCGGCCCAGCCATGATCAGGAAAGCCGGCAGCTCTGGATTGGTGCCGCCAGCAGGGATATCGGCATCAAACCCATTCGTCATAATGCCCAGCTGACCCATATGATAGATCCCGACACCAATGCCGAGCGCGACCTGATCGTACACGACCTGCGCCAAAGCCACTCTGTAGCCAAGACGATCACCGAAAAAGTTCACCCGGGACTCAGCATCCGCAACCGCGTACTGGGCGGCATCCTCCACACCGACGGCAAACTGCGGATCTGTATTTTAAAAAATTAAAGAATGCTTTAGTAACTAAGAAGAGTTATTTTTTCTTCTGACAAAGAGGCAAATCCATGCCTTGAAGACATTACTAGGGGGGGGTTTGGTTTTTAGTTTTTGCTTACCATCTTTTTATTATAGCAAAAATGCTTATGTTTGTCAAATATTAGCCGTCTAGCTCGAGTGAGGCGGCAAACTTATAGAGATAGTCGTTGCTGAGTCGCTGCATGGTAGCTTCGTCTTCGGACATCACCTGTAAGGTAACGGCGTGGTCGTTATTCCACAAATACAGCGAGGTCGCATACTGACCATTCAGCGACGATGTTACCCGTAACCACTGCCTGCCATTGATGGAAATCTGCTCTGCGTCCATTCCGACTGACGACATGTCTGCCCCAAAAGCCTGCATCATGGCCCGTGTATCCTCGCTGACTTCGCTGACCAGTTTTTCGAATGCCTCCTGATCGGTCGGGTTATCTGTGTTGGACTGAATGCCAACACTGACCGCGTTGTCGATATCCTCCTGCGAGGTGCCGCCGTTGGAACTGTTAAAACTGATCGATCCGCCTGCCGCACTGACAGTTGTCATTTCGCTCTTCAGGCTGCCAACCGTGCCACCCATATCAAATCCGGCCGACCAGCCGGCCGGCGCCTTAACGCTAAAACCAAACTCTGTTTCTACCGTCTGCCAATCATCGGGCACGCTTACCGTCATCTGGTTGGTCTGGGAGGCAGAGTCTGCCGGTGCCTGCTCGTTGCTGTTGGTATTGTTGCCGTTGTCGCTATCCCGGGTTAAAAAGAAGGCCCCGACACCACCGCCAATCAGCAGTACGGCGGCAGCCAATACAATCGGCAGCAGGTTGCGTCGCTTGGCCGCAGGCTGGGGCGCGGTCGCGGCGCTGGACTGGCCCGGCGTGGCGGCCGGATTGACCGTTGCGCCAGGCACCGGCTGATTCGGTATATCCATTGCCGGACCGGACGCGGCTGGCGCGACTGGATCAGGCTGCGGAGCCGGTGCGGCAGACGGACCGTCCGGGTTGGCAGCAGTCTCTACAGGCGCCTCTGGCGGCTGCGGAGCCTCCTGCACAGGACCGGACGGTGCCGACGCATCGGCTGGAGCCGGAGCAGGAGCGCTCTGGTCGCCGTTGTCCGCCTGTGGCGGCTGATTCTGTGGTGATTGATCTTCTGGATTCATTAGATAATTCCTGACTAAATTAACAAAATTTATTCCAGTATACCCTGTTAAAGATAATTTGAACACGCTTATGTATCCTAAAGATCAAGAGGCAAGCAGGCTCATTATTCGCCTCCAGGAAGAGCAGCCAGAGAAATGGAGCACATTTCCCTGCGCGATGAGAAACCCGCCCGGGGTTTCTCATAAACTAGTAGTAGAACCAGCGGGAAATGCCGGCCGAATCGGTCACATCGGTGATCTTCCGCACCTCCCCGCCCGCCGTATTCACCACATAATCAGCCGTCTCGCGGCCATCATGCACCCGAAAAACCGCATAATCCCGGTTCAGCCAATAGACCGGCAGCTTCAGGCCGCTGCGGGCGGTCACGGTCTCGTCATCCTGGTCGGCTGATGTATTGTGGCGCAGCAGTACGCCCCGGCCGTCACGATTATCCACCCAGAGACTGAAATCATTGTCCGGACCGTCCATATACATGCGGCCGCTCTGCACCGCTGGCGCAGTCGAGGGCTGCGCCCCGCCTTTTGCCTTCAGACGGTAGCTGTACCACTCGTTATCGGCATTGATGTCAAGCACGTCATACGCGCTCCGCACAATCATAAACACCTCATGCTCAAGCAATCGCTCGCGGTTAGAGCCGTCCGGATCCACACCAAACAGTCCCGGCTCGGCCGCTTCGGCGAACATATTTGACGGTGCATAATAGACACGCCCGCCCGCCATCACCACATCATTGAACGAGTTAGAGGCAGCCAGCTCCTTAACACCGGAGAAATCCTGGCTGTCAAAACTCATCAGCCGGTGACGTTTGGGGTCGGTACCGCTGGCACCGGCGGCAATCTTGACATACAGCAATCGGCCCTTGTCTGACCAGCCGATAATCTGTATCTGTTCGGATTGATCAATCTTGACCAGGCTGCCGTCATTGGTATCAAGCAGATAGAGCGTACTGAGCAGATAGCCGTTCGGGTTGACGACCCGCTCGCGGGTAGACACCAGCGCTGCAGTGTCACCGGCCGGATACGGCACCAGTGCAATGTCATCACGCTCCAGGCCGGTTCCGCTGACCAGTTTTTGCTCACCGCGGCCATCGGCATAGACCGCATAAACATCATAATTGCCCGACCGCCGGGACACGAAGACATGCTTGCGGCCGGGTACCATATCCACGCTTTGTGTTTCTTTATTGTTGACGGTCAGGTTAACGGTCTCTTTGCGATACTCATCGGCGCTGATATCAACGCTTATCTGGGCAGCATCCTCAAGATGAGCCGTATCAAGCGTCAAAACCAACCTGCCCTCTTTGTCTGAGCTGGCATTGCCCTCGCCCGACGTAGCCTCGGCCCGCTCAATAGGCCGGCCGCTCAAAAAATCACGCACAAAGAAAACATACTGGGTACCGACCGCCGTTACGCGGTACTCGCCCATCGGATTACTGCCCCAGCCAATCGTAACCGGCTGCTCAGTGGGGGCAAACGCCCTTTTTTCTATCTGTAGCAGCGTACGGCCCAAACGGACGCCCTCAAGCTTGGCAGATCCGTCACTGTCCGTCTGCGCAGTGGCACCGCCTGCCTGTACCGTCACGTTACGGAGCGGCTGCATGGTGCCGCCGTCAACCACCCGCAGCTGCAGCGAAGCACGCACGCCGGCGGTATTAAGCACAAAATAGCGGCTGCCCGGGATCAGGGCTACCAGCAGTACAATCACTGCCGTGCCGCCCAGAATTGCCCACCGCGATCTTGGATTGGCCCAAAGCTTGCGCAGGGCGTCCTGGATCGGACTGGAAGCACGTTTGGCGGAAGGCTCGGCACCGGACAGTCCGGCCTTTTCCTGGTCCTCTGCCATTAGAACCATGTCAGCTTCTTCGGCGACAATCTCTTCAACTGCGCGGCGCGTATGATCATCGTCCGGCAAGCCATCCTCTGAGCCCGCTGCGGCCGTGCCGGATTGCGGCAATTCGGGCTCTTCTGCCGGCGCCGGCTCGTCCGCGGGCACTTCGTTATCCCGTATGATGTCTTCGGCCAGCTCGTCGCTGAGAGGCGATCCGTCTTCTTCAAGCGATATATCCCCGCCGCTGTCATCACCCATCATGGCGCGCAGCTCTTCGTTGGCGTCCTGTATAGCCTCCTGCTGATCGTCGGCAGAAGCCGCCTCTGCCGGGCCGGCCTCAGGCGTGGCGGCCGGGTTCGGCTGATCAGTCTCAGGCGGCTTAGAAGTGCCTGCAGCGTCCTGCTCGGGCAGCTCGGGTGCGCTTGGTGAGCTCATCTGAGGACTTTCTCCTTGCTAAATACTTGTCGCTGCCCGGCAAACAATCCGCCAGACGCAGCGACAAAGCATAGCCTGTCAGGCTGGTCGCCAAAACGAATCAGGATAAGGGCTGGGATGTGAAATAAATTCATTGCTGTATCTGTTTAAGCATAACAGAAAAGCTGCCGGTTTTGGAGGATCCGGCAGGATTCCTAAGCAGGATGGTGCATGCCTAACGCTTACGGGTGGCTTTCTTCTTGCGGCGGTAGGGCGGAGCGGTCTTCTTTTTTGCTGATGCCGTCCGTTGACCAGCGGATTTTGCGGCCGTCTTTTTAGCGGTCGTGGGCTTGCGTGCCGGCGCAGCCGCCGGCCGATCCGCCATTTCGTCCAAAGGCTCGTTGATCAACTTGCGTACTACGACGACAATGATAATCACAATCACGACAAAGCCGCCAATCCAAAGCCACAGCTCAGGCAATCCGCCGGCGGCTGCGGTGCCATTGCCGGCTATCGGCTGGCCGGTCTCCTGGACTGTCAGCTCCTGATTGGACTGACCCGTCAACGCCTCTCTGGTGGCGGTTGACTGAAAATCTGCTCCGTTTGAAGCACCGGGGTATGCAGCTGGATCCTGCGGATTACTGGTAGCGGGGGCTGGTGTATTGTTTGTGTTGTTTTGCACAGTTCATATTCCTGCTTGGTTAACGTCTACTCTAGATTACCATAAGCGCTCATTATTGCACGATTATTGTGCCGGTATGGCTGGCGTTCTCGTGGTTGTGGAAACCCCAGGTGCCGGCGGTGTCGAGCGTAATTGTTACGCTGTCGCCCGGTTCGATGGTGCCGGCGTTTAGCTCGGTATTATCGGTATGGACCGGGTGATCGTCTGAAGCAAAGTCCAGCGGATCCGATGAACGGTTTTCAATCGTCACCTCGCCGCCGCGTACCAACCGGTAGGTATTGGGCACAAAACCGGCATTTGTGTAGACCACCGTCACCGCATCGGCCATACCCGGTGCCGCTTCGTCGCCCTCATCAACCGGCATATCTGCGTCGGACGGCCGGGTATCTCTGGTATCGGCCGGTGTACCGGCGGTGTCCTCTGCAGTATCTGAATCACGCGTCAAGGCAAAGGCCGCAACCGCCCCGCCCAGCAGCAACAAAACAATGACAATTATAAGTTTTTTCATGTTGGCTCCTTTTTCGATCCTTTAATGATATTGTGCACCGGGGCGTAGTACCGCAAAGCGATAAAACCGAGCAGGCTGACACCATAGAACAGCCAGATGCTGCGGAACCAGCCGTGTCCGGTATGCGTGCCGAGCCGCAAACCGTGTATAAACACGGCCACCATTGCAACATCTGAGACAATCTGCACATAGTGCCACCAGCCCCTGTCCTCAAACCAGTGCCTGAGTTCGTACGCCAAAAACACCAGCAAACTAAGTGAGCCAAGCGCGGCTGCCCACTTAAGTGTCGGAGCTACGTAATGTTCAAGATAACTTTGCGGCGGCAGACCAAAACCATCACGCCATAGCTGAAAGATAAGCAGGCTGGGGTGTAAAAGAATAAAAACAAGCACCGCCCAGGCAGTCCATTCAAAATATGTCCTGCTGGCCGATTTTTCCAGGCCCAGCCACTGGCGCAGCGCAGCCGCTCCGTAGTGACTCCACATCAGACTAAAGGCCAGCAGACCAAACAGCGGAAACAGACGATACACCGACAATCTGTCAAAGTTCCACCCCAGCCGCTGACCCCACGCCACCATCGCACCCAAGCAGACAATCAGGGACAACCCCCATGCCACCATCTGGAACTGCCTGACAGAAAGCCTCATGTGCTATGCATAATAGCAGAAGTGCTAAAACATTACCTGAGAGCTTCGATTGCCGCCAGCAGCTCACGGGCAATAAACTCATGTCCGGCCGCATTGGGATGCAGACCGTCAGCCAGCATGCCGGTTTTTTGGCTGCGCTTTAAAAACTCATCGTGCAGCGGCACAAAGGCCACTTCTTTGCGTTCGGCCGACTGCTTGATGGTGTCTTCGAATAGGTTAATCCGGTTGTTCTTCCATTGTTTGCCGGTTCTGCTGTAGGGCCAGGGGTCGGTCTCTGACTCATTGACCGCTGTCAGACCGGCACAAATAACCCGCGGCGCCAACTTAAGCGCCTCGTCCAAAAGCTTTTCATATGTTTTTTGAAAATCATACTCATCAATCATTGCCCGATTGTCGCGCAACATACTGTCGTTAATGCCAACTGCCAGCACAATGCACTCCTCGTCATCAATCAGCCGGCGGGCTTCGGTCTCGCGCCGCAGCCGGTTCAGCACTCCTGCCGCCCTGTCGCCCGAAACTCCCAGGTTGAACACCTCAACCCATTCGCCGGCAAGGTCTTTCAGTGTTTGCTTTTGGTAATGCGCCGCAATCCGGCCGGCCCAGCCCCCCGCATCGTCATCAAAATACCCCTGCGCAATGCTGTCGCCAAAAATTAAAACTCTCATGATTCCTGCTCCTCGAATCTTATGCCAAGCTCACGGAAAAGCATCTCATCAGGCGCGCTGGGACTGCTCATCATGACATCAACCCCATTGCCGTTTTTAGGGAAGGCAACGACTTCGCGGATGTTATCCTCGCCCATCAGCTCCATAAACATGCGGTCCAGACCAAAGGCACAGCCGGCGTGCGGCGGTGCGCCGTATTTGAAGGCACTCAGCATGGCACCGAACTTTTCCTCGACATACCCCTTGTCATAGCCAAGCACACCAAACACTTCATACAAAACTTCGGGGTTGTGGTTGCGCACGCCGCCGCTGCAGATCTCGTAGCCGTTCATGACCATGTCGTACTGGTCGGCCAGGATGCCACGCTTGTCCTCTGTCTTCAGCGCATCCAGCCCGCCTTTCGGCATACTGAACGGGTTGTGACCAAAGTCCAGCTTGTTTGCCTTCTCATCCCACTCATAAAACGGAAAATCCACAATCCAGGCCAGCGCCACCACGTTTGGATCTTTGAGATTAAAATGGTCGGCAAATTTGCCGCGCAAGGCACCCAACACCTTGTTCACCTTTGCACGCTTGTCGGCGCCAAAGAAAATGCCGTCGCCGTCTTGGGCACCGGTTTTTGCAACAATAGCCTGCAACTCTTCTTCTTTGAAAAACTTTACAATCGGGCCCGCAGGCTGGCCGTTTTCGATCATGATATATGCCAGGCCGCCGGCACCCTCTGACCTGGCAATTTCGGTAAAGCCATCTATCTGCGACCGACTGAGTTCTTTTGCGCCCTTAACACAAATTGCCTTGACGCATTCGGCGTTCTTAAACACACCAAATTCGGTACTGCGCGTTTCTTCGGTCAGATCGACCAGCTCCATGCCAAAGCGCAGATCCGGCTTGTCCGAACCAAAACGCTCCATTGCCTCTCTATACGGAATGCGCGGAATCTCGTCTCTTAACAGACGCTTGCCGGCAAAGTCAGTGACCAGCTCTTTGACCAGCGGATCCATGGTGACGCGCACTTCCTCGCCGTCTTCGACAAAGCTCATCTCCAGGTCCAGCTGATAAAACTCGCCGTACAGACGGTCGGCCCGCGGGTCTTCATCTCTAAAGCACGCCGCGATTTGGTAATAACGGTGCACGCCGCCCACCATCAAAAGTTGCTTAAACTGCTGCGGTGCCTGCGGCAGCGCATAGACTTTGCCTGGGTGTACACGGGACGGGATTAAAAAGTCGCGCGCGCCCTCGGGGCTGCTGTTGGCAAGGATGGGCGTGGTAATCTCGGTAAAATCGCGCTCGTCCATGTAGCGGTGCATCCGCCGGTACAGATCAGCCCGCTTCTGCAGCATCTGCTGCATCCTGGGCCGGCGCAGATCGAGATAACGATAGCGCAGACGGATATCTTCTGAGATGTTTTGTGTCGTGTTGACCTGAATCGGCAAAGCCTCTGAACGGTTTAGGATTTTGGCCGACTCCACTACCAGCTCGATGCTGCCGGTTTCTATGTTCGGATTCTTTAACCCCTCACCGCGCTCCACCACCTTTCCGGTCGCACTGATTACAAATTCGTCGCGCAGCTGCTCGGCAACATGAAATGCCTCGCCCGCCTCCGGACGAAAGGTCAGCTGCAAAAGGCCCTTATGGTCGCGCAAATCAATAAAAATAACCCCGCCGTGGTCGCGGCGCGTGTTGACCCACCCCTTAACTGTTACCTGTTGCCCGATGCGTTCTGTCGCCGCTGTCGTAAATGTTCGTTCCATAAAGTGTTCCTAAAGGTTATTGGTTGATGCGGCTGGTTGAGGGCTTGTGCAAAAGCAGACCGCCACAATCTACCAGGCAGCCCTCAAATTACTGTTTTTATCAAACCAACACATTTCAGGGGTTATTTTACCATATTATCCCCTCTCACCGCACGTCTACATTTTTGGTCCAGCTGGACAGTTTTTGTGGAAATAATATTTAGCTAAATAGATTGTTTTTGAACGTGATTGCTTTTTTGGGCGACTTTTTTTGAGCGACTGGCCTGCCCTCAGAGGCCGGACCCCCGCTCAGTGCCTGGCCGAAATACTTACTGGTTCAGCCATTAAAAGTTCGATTCGATTAGTTCGTTATTATTCTTCGGTTGATCCTCCATAAAGAAGTCTCCTAATTGCCGCCCTTCTGGCTGTCTGCCATTTTAATCTGTTTACGCACAATCTTGGCCCGGGCTTCGGCCACGTCGCGCATGCTGTCGTACTTATCAAACTCATCGATGATCGGCTTGCCCAGGATCTGCTCGACCACGTCCTCAATAGTTATCAGGCCGGTTATTTCAGCAAAGCTGTTCACGACCAAAAACATGTGCTGCTTGGTGCGGATAAAAGCCTGCAGCACGTGGTCAAGTTCGCGGTTTTCATTCACAAAATGAACCGGCTTATGCATTAGCCGCTTGACCTGTCCGTCCTTTGCCTCCAGCAGATCCCTGATATACAAAATCCCCACCACCGCCTCGCCGTCCGCCGAAAACACCGGGAACCGCGAGTGCCCGCTTTTGTGCAGCTCGTCCAGCAGCCGCGCGCCGAGGATATCATCCTCTTTTACGCTGACCACGACACTGCGCGGTGTCATAATATCGATCACTTTTTTCTCGCCAAAGGACATGGCGTGCTTGATAATACGCAGTTCGTCTGCCGACAGGTCGGTATCCGGCGGCGATACGGCGCTGAGCATATGCACCAGCTCGTCACGCGTCAGCACAACCGGCTGCTCGGCCAAAAACCGGTCAAAGACCCGTCCCAGGGGCAGCGTTATAAACTTAAGCCCCTGTGACACCGCCAGCAGCACCGGGCTCAGCTGGGCCAACAGCCGCGTGCCAATCGGCCGCAGATACAGTTCGCTCAGCACAATAAAAACCACGAACAAAATAGCCGCGCCCGCCAGCCAGGCAAACAGCCCCCACAGCTGCAGTGTCAGCGCCACCAGCGTACCGCTGACAGCCAGCGCCCGCAGCAGCTCCAACGTCAACAGTACGGCAGAGCCGCGCGCTTTAAGCGGATATAAAGCCTTTGAGGTCTCATCGCCCTTGCGCGCCCAATACCGCAGATGCGGCGTGCTGAGACTGCGCAGACTAAGCGACATGGCCGTTAGCACCACTGACAACACAAAACCGATAATAAGCATCAGCAACATAACCGTATTGTAGCACCCTAAGAGTGGTATCTCAGCATACTTTCAGCTATCATAGGTACTATCAAACCAGCTAATGGAAGAGGGAGTTTATGAATAAAAAGGTCGTTTTGATTGTGGTGGGCGTTATCCTGGCAGTTGCCGGGTTCCTGTACTTTACCCGGCCAGCCGAAGAAACCGCCGGCACCCCCTCCAACCACCAGTACAGTCAGGGCTCGACCGGCATTGTACTGGTAGAGTATGGCGACTTTGAATGCCCGGCCTGCGCCTCTTACTATCCGATTCTTAAAGAGGTTAAGGAGCAGTACAAGGATACGGTGACCTTCCAGTTCCGCCACCTGCCTTTGGTCAGCATACACAAGAACGCCCTGGCCGCTGCCCGGGCCGCCGAAGCTGCCGCTATGCAGGGCAAGTTTTGGGAAATGCACGACCGATTATTTGAAAACCGCGCCTCCTGGAAAGACACCAATGATCCGGTCAGCCTGTTTAGGACCTATGCCGAACAGCTGGGCATGGATGGCGAGCAGTTTGAGCAGGACCTGCGCAGCTCTGCCGTCAACGCCACCGTCAATGCCGATATCAGAGAGTTCAACAACACCGGTCACGCCCAAAGCACGCCTACATTCTTCTTAAACGGCGAGAAAGTTGAGAACCCGGTTGCCAGCGTTGACTTTTTCCGCAACCTGCTGGATGAGGCTATTGCCGATCGGACCGGCAGCGAAACAGACAACACCGAAAGTCAGGACGAGCCGGCCACAGCCCCCGAAGACGAAGACCAGACCGAATAAATTAAAACCATATAAAATCCGCCCGTTTGTTACGTCCGGCAGCTGCCGGCACCACAGAAGGGCGGATTTTTAATAGTGTATGAACTGCTGCCAGGCAGCTCGTTTTATACGGACCGTCACATTGGACGGACGACTGGCGACAACCTTTACTTTTATAGGCATGATGACCTCTTTGCAAACCTGTGACAATACGAAAAGCCGTCTCTCGCTTCACATATTACTGTCATTTTAATTTTTGTTTTCCTTTAGCAGCTCGCATCTGCCGTGGATACAAGTATTACTGTAGCCGATGCTTATGCTTGAAGTCAAGCCTGATTTTAATAATTGATAGCACTATTGACAAGCATAAGCTTTTTCGGTATACTTGACTTGTTCCTTTGCCCCTATTGGGACAAAAACTCTTGCAATTTTAATACATCCGCCAAGCGGCAGGACACCGGACTCCTGTAACCTGCTTGGGCTACTTTTTCTTATTCTTGTCCTGGCTGGCGCGCGCGGCGAACGGGTTCAACAGATTGACTACATGGGTAGCCACCTGTTGGCCGGGCAGATTGCGCCGTTTAGTCAGCACACCCTCCATCTTGGCTCTGAACTTCATGAACGCCGGGTTATCATCATCGGCTTTTTGAATCTTGCGGAACTCGGCGGCCAGCTGAGCCAGCTCTTCATCGCTGAGATCCTCGATATCTATAAACGTATCACGCGCCCGGGTGGCCCGCAGCAGCTCGTCGAGCTTGATCTGAATGGCTTTAGCGTCACGGTTCTGCGTGTTCTGGATCAAAAACACCATCAAAAACGTCACAATGGTGGTGCCGGTGTTAATAACCAGCTGCCAGGTGTCCGAAAACCTGAACGTCGGACCCGAAGCCCCCCAAATGCCCACCAGCAGCACCGCCAGACAAAACACCCAGGCGCTGCCGGCAAATGTCGACACCCGGCTGGCTACTTTTCGGAATTTTTCTTTCATGCTTTGAACCTCTGCTGAATTTAGCTTATGCTATTAAGCATACACGGATTTTGCATGTAAACCAGTGGTGCAGCTGCGAAAAAGCAAAGTATGCTGCCTGACGGTGTAACAGCTGTAGTCTGGCCGCAAACGCTGCTGCCGGCAAGCCGTGAACAAACAACAGGAACCACCTTTTTAAATGCACCACATGTTCGAAGAACTGACACTGGTTATCGTGATCGCCGTGGCGATCAGTATTGTCATGCGCGCCCTCAAGCAGCCGATGATGATCGGCCATATTATTACCGGTATTCTGGTAGGGCCGGCGGTTTTCAATCTGGTATCAAGTATTGAAACTATCGAGATATTTGCCGAGTTCGGTATTGCCCTGCTGCTGTTTATTATCGGCCTGGGGCTGAACTTGCGCGTGCTTAAAGATATCGGCCGTGTGGCCGTCATTGCCAGCTTGGCGCAGGTGCTGTTTGTTGGCGGTGCCGCCTATATTGTGGCCGTGCTGGCCGGCTATACGCCCACTGTTGCCATGTATGTTGCCCTGGCACTGTCGCTCTCGAGCACCATTATCGTCCTAAAGCTGCTCAGTGATAAAAAAGAACAAAGCCGCCTGTATGCCAAAGTGTCAATCGGCTTCCTGATTGTACAGGACCTGCTGGTAACCCTGGCGGTGGTGTTTGTCTCCTCCAGCGGCAGCGGCAGCGTCACCCTGCATGACTTTTTGCCGCTGGCCGGCAAGGGCTCGATTCTGCTGGGCGGGCTGATCATCGTCCGCTACCAGATTCTGCCCTATCTGAACGGACTGATTGCCAAAAGCCAGGAGTTTTTGTTCCTGTTCGCGATTGGCTGGGCTGTCGGGCTGGCAACACTGTTTAAGACAACCGGCTTTTCGCTGGAAATCGGCGCCCTGATGGCCGGTGTGGCAATGGCATCCATGCCGTACGCCACCGAGGTAGCCTCGCGTCTCAAACCGCTGCGTGACTTCTTTTTGGTGCTGCACTTTGTGGTGCTTGGATCATTGGTCAACCTGAGCGTGGTCAGCGAATCCATTGGCCGCACCATTGCCTTCTCTCTGATCGTCCTCTTGATCAACCCGCTCAGCGTGCTGATTATCATGGGGCTGATGGGTTACACCAAAAAAACCAGTTTCAAGGCCGGTATTGCCATGACCCAGGTGGGTGAATTCTCGCTCATTCTGCTGGCCGCTGCACTGCATTATGGCTATGTTGATGCCGGCGTGGTCTCGCTGATTACCTTTGTGGCACTTGTGACCATCGCCGCCTCAACCTATATGATCCTGTACTCCGAGCAGCTGTATCACCTGTTCGAACGATACCTGCGGCTGTTTGAGCGGCGCAAGGCCAAAGATGAGCATGAGCGGCGCAAGCGCTATGACTTGGTACTGTTCGGCTATCAGCGCGGCGGTCATGAGTTTTTACCGGTGTTTAAGACTGTCAGTAAAAAGTTTGTGGTGGTTGATTATGACCCGACGGTTATTGATTTTCTTGAGCAGCACGATATCGAATACGTGTACGGCGACGCCACCGATCACGACCTGCTGGACGAACTCAACCTGCGCCACAGCAAACTGATCGTCAGCACCATATCAGATCAGGCCACCAATAAAGGCCTGGCTTCGTGGCTTGAGCAGCACAATCCGTACGCGGTGTTTATCGCCACTGCAGACAATGCCGTCCAGGCCGCCGAGCTGTACGATAAAGGCGCCGCCTACGTCATGCTGCCGCACTACATTGGATCCGAGCGGATTGGTGCGTTCATAAAAAGAAGCGAGCTCAAGAAAACAGCTTTTAAAGAGTATCGCGAAAAGCATCTGCATTATCTGCAAACGCACGAGGGACTGCTCGGCACTGCCGATTCATAAGACACACCCCGCTCAGGAAAGTGTCGTGTACAGCCAGTTTGTGCGGATGTAGGGCCGCAGGCTCTGCAGCAGTTCTTTATGGTCTTTGCCTTTTTGCAGCTGGGCGCGAATATCGCGTGAACTGGCATGGCTTTTTGGCGTTTCGACCACCAGCCCGCCGGGCTGAATGTTTTGCAGTGCCCGATGTGCCGCTTCGGCGTCGTGACTGGTCCGCACACCGATAATGAGTCTCGCCTGAGCCAGCAGCAGCTCGGCATCAGGCCATTCGTTGCTGCTTAAATATTTCAGCATGTCTGATCCCAGCAGCATGTGCAGCTCGGTATCGGGCAGCAGCCTCTTAAGCCTGGGTAGTGTGCTTTTGACTGTAAACTGTTTGTCGGGCAGTTCGAGCGTGGTGAGCTGGGGGTAGGGCCGCAACGCAAGCCTGAGCATTGCCAGCCGGTGCACATAATGTGTCACACCCTCTTTGCGGCGCGGCAACGGCTCGGGCAAAAAATAGACCTTATCAAGGCCCGCGCTTTTTGACGCCGCCAATGCAAAGGCAATATGGCCGCCATGCACCGGATCAAACGTCCCCGAAAAAATCCCTACTTTCATCAATTTTCAATTCTCAATTTACAATTTTTAATCAATATGCCAAATATCAATGACACAAAAACCCTCGCTGTTTGGCTTATTGGGTTTTGAAAATTAAATGAAAATTGCAAAATTGATAACTGAAAATTATTCATAGGCCGGCAACCCCTCGCAGCATTTGGATTTGTAGTGGCACTGCGGGCACTCAAAGTGGCCGTGCACCGGCACGATGGGATAAAACGCGCAGTTATCGCAAAAGAACTCTTGTGACCGTTCTTTTTGCACTTCTTCCAGGATTTGCTGTTCTTCGTTGGTCATACTATTAGTTTACAGTGATTAGTTTTTAGTTGTTAGTGGCTATGGATTAGTTTTTAGTGATTAGTGGGTGGTGGCTAGCGGTTGACGGTGGTTTTGCAGGCGGGACAGCTAATGGTTGTGGGTGTCAGAATGGCATCGACAAGCTCTTTACAAAACGGGCAGGTGACACAGGGCATGCGCGTGGGGTCATCGGCGGCGATACGGTCGTAGTCAATATCGCACAAGCCGTCACACTGGGACTTTTGATGTTCGTATTGTTCGCGGGTTAAACTGTGCATTACTTACACCTTACATCAGCGCCGCACTTTTGGCATTTGGGTATTAAAGTGTCCTTTGGCCGCGTGTTCAAGCATCCCTTTTTTGGACACCTGAATGTTCGGGGGCCATACTTATCGTCCGGCAGTTTGTCGGCTTTATTACCATATCCAGCGTCCTCAAGCTGTGCCGCTCCGTCTTTGCCTGCGCTGCCGCCCTCCGCAGAGATTGTCATACCGCATCCGCTCAGGACCACACCATTCCCGCGCGCAATCATGCCTGCGCCATTCATCTCAGCAAGTGCCATCGCATGAGCGGCAACTGCAGGGCCATGGTAAGATAACTCGTTGCGCAAGAAGATAGGCTGCAGGATTGCCTTATTTTCAAACCGCGCCAACATAGCTGCCGCCAGATTATAATCCGCCTTACCGCCCGTAAAACGGGTCGTGGTTGCTAGATAAGCCTTAATTAGATCCTGTTGCTGGCGGACAAAATCATAGGTATTTAACTTACGACTTTTCATCATGCCGGCATACCACTCACCGCCGTATTGCACCTGCAGACTGCGGTCGTATACGCCCGTAAGCCAGTCAACCAGAAAATCCTGTTCGTGCTCTTTGGCGTCAGCGTGTATGCGCTGGCCCAGCAGCTCGCCAGGTTGCGGCCGGCGGCCAAAGTAGGCATACACTGCCTCAAGTGCCTGCCGGTTGCTGCCGTCCAGGCTCTGACTGTACATTTTGAGTGTGCCTTGCGGTGTCCTTACCAGTACGCGCAGCATGGTCTGCTTGCGGGCAGTATTGTATCCGCCCACGTCCTGAGTCGCCTGCATCAGCTCGGGCGGAAAGTCAGATATAACCACCATGGTATTAGGCAGATCGCCGCGCATCATGGCCAGCATGTCCTGATATTCTTCTTTTTCGATCCGGCGGCGGCGCTGCTCGTACGCCGGCAGATATCTGGCTTGCTCTATAGAGTCGTCAAAGATTTTACGAAGCGCACTGCCGTCTTCCGCATACAGCTCGCGGCCATCAAAGGTATATTCAAACGGCGTACGCATACTGCCCGGCAACACCTCGGCCAACCAGGTCACCGTGTCGTTATATCGTCGTATGTCATAGTCGAATTGTTCCGATCCGACCCTAGCCCGCTCAATTGTGGGAAGCATAAAAATACCCTCGCTTTTTCCTGAGCGAGGGTCACCTACTAGCCTTACGAGTTGCCAGTATAATGCTCCTGCTCGGGAGACTTGTTGCCAGATCGGGCTGTAACCGTAGCGGCACTGCGGAGGAATTTCACCTCACTTCCGGCATGTTTCTGTTAATACTGACTAGTCTATACCATTCCGCCTACGCTAGATATAGTGTCTTTTACCACATTGCCACGCTACACCTAGCGTTTTTTGCCATATATGATACAGTATGCGGTCAACGATTATAAAACCGTCTGGTTGTCACTATTTATAAAATATAATGGGTCTTCCTGCCTGTCCGTTTTCTAGCAAAATTTGCAAACTGGTCAAATAATTTTACTATGAGGTAATGTCATCTGAGTTTAGAGCGAGAGCTTCGGATATACGCCGTCCAGCACACGACTTCCCTGGTGACAATCGTGTTGACAGCAACATGTACCGGGTTTGTATGGCAAGCGGATATACATCTTCTATCAGTACCGTGAGCGGTGCTGCCGAAGGATTTGGCCTCACGATTGATACCGAAACTTTCGAACGCTGGAAAAGGGTTGGGGCGGCCGCCGGGCTATTGGATGACCTGCTCGACGAATCATCCGACCCAATAGCCGCCCGCAAAATGTACGAGTACGGACTGGATAATACTTCTACCTTATTCGAGGTATCGCCTACCCCCGGACAAGTTGATCCCCGGCTGATTCCGGCCGTCACTCTGCTTGCAAATAGCGTTGTGGAATTGCCCAATGAAAAACTGGAAAGGTTACGCAAAGCAGCCAGAGCCATTGGCTCTTATGCCATTAGCAAGGCGCAGTGCACGGATGTGCACGAATACATAGACCTCTTACGACAAGAGGCCAAACAGACCAGCGTATTAATACACGGGTCTGCCTCGGACACCGTTATGAAGCAACCCGAATTTAAGGCATTTGCTCTATGGGCTGATCACGCCATGGAATTTGGCACTTTTGCAGACAGCGCCCGCGATCTGTGGACAGATCACAAACAAGGGCGCACCCGGGTCAGGCCGACACCCCGAAACTCCACACGCATCGCCGCGCAGGCTGTCGGCGCTGCCCGTAAACTCGTCTATCCAGTGCACAATCTGACTGCAACCCGCGCTGCCTTAAAGGCCCGGCTTAGGTTTTATCTGTAGTGATTTACCGGCTCCGGCTTCTTTAAAAAATATTGGTCATTCGCTGTTCGTGTTCGGTCATATAGCCGGCAGAAAACTTTTTCCACCGTTTACGATTCCGTTAACAAGGCCTTTATTCTGGTTACGGCCTATCAGGGCTGGCGTTATTGGTGTGGCTAAGCGGTAACTCTTAGGTTAAAATAATTCCGACATGACAACACAATTCGGCGCTGCCCAAAAAATTGTAATTGTAGAAGATAATCAGGCACTGTCTGATATTTACAAGACCCGGCTTGAACTGCTGGGCTACACCGTTTTTGCTGCCTACGACGGCGTGCAGGCGCTGACGGTCATAGAGCGGGAGCTGCCTGATCTGGTGCTGCTGGATCTGATGGTGCCTAAAGTAGCCGGCGACCAGGTGCTGGAGCGCATGCGTGAATCAGACTGGGGCAAGGACATTAAAGTTATGATCATCTCCAACCTGAACGAGACCGAGGCGCCGGCGGGCTTGCGCAACCTGGGCATTGAGGGCTATGCGGTCAAGGCCAACCTCAGCAACGATCAGCTGGACAAGCTGGTGGAAGTAATCTTAAAGCCCGCCGGACAGGCCGAAGACGTACTGCTGGCACAAACCGCCAAAACAGAGGTTGCCCATGCCGATCCCTCCGGGCCGCCGCCTGACCACACCTCTGCCGACCCATTAAGCGGCACGCGCTTTCAAGGCGGCAACGAAAACCAACCGGCCGCACCCGATCAGACGCCGTCAGCCGACGATCAGACCCCGGCCGAGCTGGAGCAGTCCGATCAGCCTGCTGCATCGCCAGCCCACACAACGCAACCGGCAGAACCGACTTCCGCAACCGCCCAGGCTATTGCCGATGCTTTTGCCAGCGTCGGCACCGACAACGAGACAGCCGATCAACCTGCCGATAACGCCCCGGCCGACTCTGCCGCCCCCGGCGAACTGCCGCCCGAAGACAGAGCACTTTAGCCGGCCACAGCCGGATTACAGTCTCTGCCGGCAGAGCCCAATTGAGAAAAAGGTATATCTTTATATTATACCAAAATACTTATGTTTAGTCAATGTTTCGCCTGAAAGCTCTGCAAAATATCCTGCAAAATCTTATCATCGGGCCGGATATTGTGGTCCTCGTAGTAAAAAAAGTAGCTATGCCCGCCCAGACGCGCAGCAATACCGCCCTCAACCGTGCCAGTACCGATGGTCTGATTAGCCGTCACCGGATCGCACGTAAAAAGCACGTTCTCCCACCTGGCCTGGAATGGCGCATTGCTCTGGCGGCGCTCAGGCCCGCCAAAATTAATGCAGTCGTCAGACAGATTGCCAAGCAGCAAGGAATTGCCGTTCGGTCTGACCGGCTGGAGCCTGACAATCTTGTAAGAGGTCGGGAGGGTATCAATGTGCAGCCGCAGACGACGGTCATCCCCGCCCTTTTTGGTTGACTGCCACTCATAGTAGTTGGCCGCCCGGCTCTGCACGCGGTTTGTCTGCTTCCAGTCGCTCGGCAGCTTGAGCATAAACAGCGGCTCGTTGATGGTAATGGTGCTGTCTTCTACGCCGCCGACTTCGGTAATAATAGGCACACTGGTCTTTGGACCGGTGCTTTTGGAAATGTCATTATGCAGAATCAGCGCCACCGCCACCAGAGCTATGCCAAGCACCGCCGCTACTTGCAGCAATACTTTGGAGTTTTTTTGCCGACGTGTTCTTTTCCCTACTTGATACATGATGCTTATGGTATCTTACCATCCGCACGCATCCGCCTGCCAACCGCCCCTCAAGATTGGATGGTGCCGGAGGCCATAAGCAACAGCAGGATCAGCCCCAGAACAATCCGGTAATACGCGAATATTTTGAAATCGTGTTTTGAAACGTAACGCAGCAGCCAGCCAATGACAATCAGGGCTGTAATAAATGCCGTCACGATACCAGCTATCAGCGCCGGCGCACTGCCGTCTATGGTAGACACGTCGTCAATTGCCAGCTTGTAGCTGCCCGCCAGCAGCAGGACCGGTATGCCCAAATAAAACGAAAAGGCCGTTGCCGTTACCCTGTCCACACCCGACAGCAGACCGCCCATAATGGTGGCCCCCGACCGCGAGACACCCGGAATCAGGGCCAAAACCTGGAACAAGCCTATCTGCAGCGCCTGCCGAAAGGTCAGTGTCTCCAGCCGGGCCTCTTTTTTGGGCGGTGGCACGCGGTGGTATGTTTCGATCAGCCAGATGGCAATACCGCCGATAATCAGCGCGATCGCTACGGTCAACGATACTGCGTACGTCTCCAGCCGGGTTTCTAAAAATAAACCGAGTACGCCGGCAGGTATGGTCGCCGCAATCCACATCAACCAGAACCGCTGCACTGCCTTATCTCTGCGGTACAGACCAGCCACAAGCTGCCACAGCTGACGCCGATAAAACCACAGCACCGCTGCAATTGCGCCCATTTGAATCACCACTGTGAACAGCCTGCTGGTGTCTTTATACCCCATCAGATCCTGGGCCACAACCAGGTGGCCAGTGCTGGAAACCGGCAGAAATTCGGTCAGCCCCTCAACCACACCCAGTACAATTGCCTGTAAAATCTCCATAGCTTGCCTGTCTATTATAGACTACCTGCTCAGATGACACCGCGCCATTGCAGCAGCCTGAACGTGACCGCACCGGGCAGGAGCGGCAGCCAATAACTCAGCAGCCGGTACAGCAGCACCGCCGACAAAGCAGCCGCCTCAGGCAGACCATAACCCACCAGCCCAGCTAGTAGTCCAGCCTCGGCACCCACCAGTCCGCCCGGGGTAGGCGTCACCGCGGCGGCCGCTGCCCCCAGACTGAAAGCCAAAAATACTTCGGTTGGCGGCAGATTGAGCCCGACGGCGCGAATACACAGATAAAAGCAGGCCGCATACAGCACGGTTACCGCTGCCTGACACAGCACAGCCAGCAGTA
This sequence comes from uncultured Candidatus Saccharibacteria bacterium, assembly GCA_964490245.1. Taxonomy (GTDB): domain Bacteria; phylum Patescibacteriota; class Saccharimonadia; order Saccharimonadales; family JACDBH01; genus CAZBAF01. The sequence goes on along the minus strand of CAZBAF010000010.1, from coordinate 3,005 downwards.
AACGGGCGGGGTGTTTGCGATACCTGATAAGATGCAGCGCTGCTTCGCGGAGGGTTATTGCTATGCGCCGGCGCAGGCCTTTTGCCGCCCACACCACGATACCTCCGGCACAAAAAACAGCTAAGCAAACAAACAGCGCAAAATCCGGCACCTCAATATTCACCGCAAACCCGACTGGACGGCGGGACACCGATAAAGCCGTGCCCAGTAAAACCAGGTGCGCCAAAAACCCCAGCAGATTGTTGGCGGCCGCCACCGAACCGGCCTCAGACAGACTGTGCCGTGACTTCACCAAAAAACGCATGTTCAGACTAATGCCGCCCAAGCCCGCCGGCAACAGACGGTTCGCGAACAGGCCGGCCAGCTGCACGCCCAGTACCCGCCGGTACATCAGCCGCTTTTTTCCAAGCAGACGATAGGCACCGGCCGCAAAAAAGCAGGTGACAAAAACCGCTGTCAGTGCCACGGCGACCAGGGCCGGCTGCGCCTGTTTGAGCAGCTGCGTACTGGTCTGAAATCGCCCAATCTGGGGTAAAAACACATACAGGGCCAGCAGCAAAATAAGCGCGTTGAGTATGGTACTCCACGCAAGCCCGACAGCCGCCCCCGGCGTCCGGACCGCCGGCTGCTTGCGCTTAGCCACAGTACCCCTTATTTATCCCGATGAATGCCATACGGTACATGCTCTTCCCTGCGCCGCCGCCGCTTTAAAACAAATAGCCCGGCAATTGCCGTCAGCAGCAGCGCTGCGCTGGCCCACCAGACGGGCCGCCGGGTAATGGTAGTGACGACTTTAGTGAAAGCAGCACTCAGCCCGCGACTGTCACGGGCGGCCTCAGCTTGGCCCGGTTCTTTATCTGCATCACTAGTCTGTGGTTTTGACGGTACAGAGACAGGCGGCTCCGGATCAGGATCTGTCACCCCGCTGCCTTCGGGCAGAGGGGCGGGCGCAGCGGCAGTAGCCGGTATACCGAACAATCCAAAGACCGAAAAGCCGCCTGTCTGGCACGTCACCGTCCGGGTTGAGGTGTTAACCGAACAGCCGCTGAGCGGCTGCCAGGCATTGCCGTCGTGCCGGAACACGGCAAAAGTCGGCACCTCAAAACCGGCTGTCTCGTGCGGCGCGTAGGTTATGCTTAGGCTGAGCGCACTCTGGAACACCGTCAGTGGCGTTGATGTGTGGGTATAAGCCTTCAGATCATACACGTGATTGCCGACCAGCCGGCGGCCGAACGGCTGCCCTATGCCCCCTAGTGCGGCGGCCGGCGATAGCTGTTTAATCTGAAAATCTGCCGCCTCGCCGTTAAAGCCAGCCGGGATATTCAGCCCCAGAGCAGCCGAGCCTGACAGCAGCGATACATTGCCGCCACCGGCAGCAATCAGCTGGTTTGTCTGTGACATTACCGCCGCATTGCCGCTGCAGCCAGCTGTCGTAAAGCTACCGGACGGGCTGGTAGAGGCGTTCTCGAGCATGTCTTCGCTGACAACCCGGAATCTTAATGTGGTACAGGCGTTTAATTCGCCCAAAGAAACGGTGTGGCTGGTAGCGCGCGGATCGGTATCCATCTTTGAGGTAGTACTGTCAAACTGGTCGGCAATCCCGTATTGCACCTGCGAACTGGCCGGCTCATTGGTCGTCCACTGAATAAAGGCGCCGTTTGCAGAGGCAATCACGGTAATGCCGCTTATGACCGGCGGCGTATTATCAACCGCAACCGAAGCGCTCGACCAGGCAGAAGTATTGCCTAGCTCATCCACCGCCCGGACGCGGAAATGCCAAGTGCCGTCGGTCAACGGCACGCTGTGGGTAAAGGCCGGCTCGTTGACCTCTGCGCTGCTGATACCGCTCGAAAAACTGCCGCTGAGGGACCACTGCACTTCGTAAGCCGGATCACGCAGGCCCACCCCGGCATCGGTGCTGGCGTCCCAGGTCCAGGTTGGCGTGGTGTTTTTGGTGGGCGTATCGGTTGCAACTGAGGCCGGCACCGACGGAGCCGTGGCATCAACTACTACCGTGCCATGTTCTGACCACTCTGACTCGTTGCCGGCGTCATCCACCGCCCGCACGCGGAAATGCCAGGTACCGTCACCCAGCGGATCGCTGTGTGTAAATGACTCGGTCGCAGCCGCCCCCGCCTGGACCTCATCCTCAAACGCACTGTCCTGCGACCACTGTACCTGGTACGGTTCGGCTCCGAACCCATAACCTTCATCGGTACTTTCCGTCCAGGTCCAGACAGGGGTACGGTTGTTGGTCGGTGATACATCAGTGCCGGGTGTGCCGGGCGGCTCGGGCGTATCCGTGTCTACATAGACCGTGCCGACAGCCGACCAGCCGGACAGGTTACCTACCTTATCGACCGCACGCACGCGGAAATGCCAGACACCTTCAGACAAATCATTGCTATGAGTAAAGCTGGCGCCGTCGGCCGTATCGCTGCTGGCACCGCTAAAGTCCGTATTGTCAGCCCACTGCACCTGGTACGAAGGTGTGCCTAAGCCCACACCGGCGTCAGTGCTGGCATCCCAGGTCCAGGTTGGCGTGGTGTTTTTGGTCGATGCCCCTCCTGCGCTAGGCGCGCCTGGTGTGGTCGGGACTGACGCATCAATTTCAACCTCGCCTGTTGACCACCCGGAAACATTGCCGACCTCATCCACCGCCCGGACGCGGAAATGCCAGGTGCCGTCGGCCAGCGGCACGCTGTGGGTAAAGTTGCTGGCACTGGCGGTATCGTCAAAAATCCCGCCTGCCCAGCTGCCATCCTGCGACCACTGAACCTCATAGGCCGGAGTGCCCAAACCCACCCCGGCGTCAGTGCTGGCGTCCCAGGTCCAGAAAGGCGTTGTATCGCTGGTGGGCGTATCAGTGCCGGGCGCACCGGGGTTGGTTGGATTGGTAGCGTCAATCTCGACCTCGCCCGCCGACCAGCCGGACAGGTTGCCTAAAGCATCCTGCGCCCGCACCCGCACATACCAGGTACCGTCAGTCAGGTTGTCGGTGTGGG
>CAZBAF010000009.1:0-29208 GCA_964490245.1 uncultured Candidatus Saccharibacteria bacterium | reverse complement strand
CGGCGAACTCGTCCCAATCCCCACCCGGTTATTCTGTGCATCTATATAGAGGGTGTCGTTGTCGAAGTTAAGGTTGTTGGGAATAACTACACTGCTGCCCTGGATGGTCAGACTGTCAGTGGAGGCATCGCCTAAGGTGGTGTTGCCGCCAACCGTAAGTGAGCCGGTGAGGGTACTATCACCGCTGACGCCCAGGGTGCCGCCTACATCCAGGGTGTAGCTGGGGGTGATGCTGGAGCCGATGGCAACTCTCGGGTTTTGGAGGTTGCCGGCACCGTCGGCTTCACCAAAAACGGTCAGGACGTTGGAGGAGCCGAGACGGAAGCTGTAGCTGAGGGGCGTACCGACACTGAGGCTGGCGGTCAGCGGCATATCGACGAGGGTGAGCTGACCGGCATCAGTGGGCAGGAGGATGCCGCCGTCGAGGCTTAAGGCAGCCCCGACCTGGATTTCGTTATTGGTATTGACCTTGAACATGTTGATGTAGTTGGTGCCGGTACTATCCAGGGCGGAGAGCCAGGAGTTGTTAGCGACCTGCAGGGCGCCGACAGCAGCATTGGGGGCGACGCCGATGCCGAGGGCGCCGGCTAGACCCATCTCGCCATTTTTGTTCAGCGTAAGAACGTCGCTGCCGTCCGCCTGCAGCTGCAGGAGGTTGCCTGCGCCTGTCTGGTTGAGGCGCAGAGCAGTGTTGGCAGAGTTCAGCGCCTGCACCGATCCAGGAGCCGTCTGCAAGAAATCCTCCGGCGTAAAGTCGTTGGTGCCATCGGTAAGAGCATATGCCTTATCGGCCCTGTCAGCCTTAAAGGCATGAGGTATGGCTGTCAGCAGAAGGCGCGGGTTCATTTCGCCATCCCAAGCTGGGCTGCCAGTACCGCCAATGTTCATCGTCAGCCACAATTGTTCACCCCAGTCGATGGTATCCGGAAATGCGTTAACCGAGCCAAGATTAGCGGTCATATAGCCATTAACCACCCTGACGCGGTTGCCGCCTGTCCGTGTCTCAGTCCACAGACAAGCCGCATCACCTGTGCAGCCACCCTGACTGGAGCCGCTCGAGGTCACCGCAGAATAGAGTTTAAATTCGACGTTGTAGTTACCGTCAGGCACGATAGAACCGGCATTAGTCCTTAGGCGAGCCTGGAAGTTCAAGTAAGTGCTGGGTGCAGCGGTCGCTACCTGCGCGCGCGTATTGAACACACCCAACGCTAAAACGAATAACAGCGTACCAATCGCAAGCCAAACCACACCAACGGTGTAGAGAACGGTTTGCAGCCGGTACGCTGTTTTTCTTAGCATTTTTTGGTTGTTTGTATTTGGTTTTTCTTGCCCTTTCCTGCCAGCCGGCGGGAAAGAGAATGCCTGTTTGTTTTTTTATTAGGCACCTACTAGTATGCGGGTTCTCATCTGTTTGTCTCAAGACGAACAGATTGATTTTTGTGTCCAGTTTTCCACAGCCATATTGACGTTAAGGGCGGTAGAATTATGTAGTCATAAACACTACAATGCTACAGAAAACTAATAGCACTTGCCTGGCTTATTTTTTGCCAAATCAGGTCTTTGGCTTACGAAAACATAATTCGATTAACAGATTGCCTGAATGAAAATCAAATTCGGATTACAAAGTGCGCCAGATACTGTAAAAAATCGACTTACCCCAACAATTAAAAAACATATATAAACACTTAATAATGGATAAGCAAAACTATACGAAGATAAAAATACAACACCTCAGAATACCGTCAGAAAGTTATCCACAAGCGTTTTATACAGACTTGGCGAAACGCCCAATCTTATCGATAAAGATCGTATACCGCTTTGATTTCAGCGGCAGACAAGGACCGGTTCCAAACACGCACGTCGTCGATATATCCTGAAAAGAATTCATTATCGCCATTATAGGTGCCTATATAGGCGCTGCCGCTTGTGTTGGGCGGGCCCCATGCTGCTCCGCCGCTACGGCTTAAAACACCGTTTATATAGATCTTTATGCCGCTGCTGTCACCCGTAAACGCAATGTGACTCCATTGATCGAGCGGTATCGTATCAATAGTGGCGAGGGAATTAGTTGCCCCGCGGTCAAAGACGCTAACAGTTCTAGTCAGCGGATTTACCCTATAACGCCATTCGTTATTGCCGTTTTTTGAGAAGATCTGATATGCAGTCCCGATCTCATTGCTTGACGGATAGACCCATGCCGAACTGGTTATTTCGGCGGGGCTCAACGCATCGCTGTCAGGAATTGTTATGTATTGCGATTCTGACGGCACAAACGCATAGGCGCTATTGGCCCTGCCCTTGCGGTCAGTAACCAAAGCTGGCCCGTTTTCAAGGACGCCATTATTGCCGTAAGGCGTTGCGTCCTTGGCATTGCCGTTCATATTCATGTCAAAGACTAGGCCTTTGGAAAGCGAAGAAATCGATATCTGGCTATTATACTCATCAAACAGCCGCTTTACCTCGGTGTCAGACAGCGGCCTGTTATAGACACGGGCATCATCAACACTCCCTTCCCATGATCCAAAATACAGCCCGCCATAACTCGGGTTTAATGATACGTTCAGCCTGGCCTGCTGCGGCTGGCCATCCCAGTACTGCCTAACGGTTGAACCGTCATAGGTAATAGCAAGATGATGCCATTCGTTAATGGGCAGCGTGTTCTTTACGGTTTGGTTCCATACAGCACCGCCATATGGATCTATACCATATTCGAAAACAATCGTTTCGCCGTAATCCAGCGCTCTAACACCATAGTGAACATGCGTGTCCAGCGCCCCCATAATTTGCGGCCACTGGTACGTGGAATCTGCGGTTCGCATAATCCAAACCGAATACGTAAAGGCACCCGTGGTCTCGCTTAACACGCTCGGCGAACCAACAGATATGGCCGTACCGCCCCCGCCTAGCAGGTAGGCGGAATCGGGCCGGCCATAGCGATCCGCCGTAAGCGATGCATTATCAACCGTCCCATCATTACCATAAGGCGTTGCGTCCTTGGCGTTACCGTCAAACTTCCAATGCCCGACAAGACCATTCAGGCCCGACCCAAGCCTTATCGCCGGACCAACCGAGCTACTGCCTCCTTGTGCTGCCTTAATCTCAATTGCCGACAAGCCAGAGCTGTACGTAACCATGCTGCCCGTCTGTACGTCTTCCCACTCTACCAACTCAGAAGTGCTCCCCGTGCGGACCTGCAGCTGACTATACCCCTGTGTCGGACTAGTTTCGCCTAGCTCACTCTCCTCGATAAAATCACCACCAGGTTCCACGCCAAAAGTTCCAGAACTACTACCATGCATATGCATAAAAGCAAACACGTAGGAATCCTCTGCGGGAGCACTAGAAAGCACCAAAGTTTCAGGTCCATCACTAGCGCCGTTGGCTAATGATGCGACGCCCCCGATGGGGTCGCTGGTGTCATGACCTGTCACCTCAATGAGGGACGCCCCCCATGAGCCGGCAAACACACTATTTGGGAACAAGAGCGTGACCGTGGTAAGCCCGCCTGTAGTAACCGGAGCAGTCCATATGGCAGCACTCGTTAACTCCCCCTCGCTACTGTCATCAACAGTCTGTAATGTCCAGGTTAGCCCACCCCCATATACTTCTATACCTTCCAGTGAAGCCGAGCCCTTTGGCGTAAGCCCCAACATGACAATAAGCATTGAGTTATCCGCCGGGGTACCATAAAGTTCCAAAAGACTCCATGGGCCAGACCATTTTCCGTCAATAGCATGATCGTGCACAACATACGATAGACCGCCCGAACCCGAGCCATTTCCGCCGCTTAACGCTAACCTTGCAAGCACGTACCCTCCACCCATAAGCAGCACTGCCGCAATAATCACCGCTACAAAGGGTATATATACGTAACGACGCCGAACACGGAATTTAATAAACTTCTTAAAACCCCTCATGCTCATAGTATTATCTCAAATTGTGCCCAATTAAAAAACACCCTGCCTTGAAGGGTGTTTTTTGTTTTGCTGCCTGGTACTAAGCGATTTTGGAGATTTTAATCTGCGAAAGATGCTGCCTGTGGCCGTGGACTTTTTTAACGCGCTTCTTTGCCTTGTAGCGGATTGCTGTGACCTTTTCGCCGCGGACTTCGCCAAGGATCTCTGCAGTCACTTTAACACCCTCAACCGCAGGGGTGCCGACTGTGGTTTTTTCGCCGTCAATAACAAGTAGCGGTTCAAAAGATATGCTCTTTTTGTCGCTAGATACAAGCTCAACCTCAAGCGTGTCGCCTTCAGAAACAACATACTGGTGTCCGCCGGTAAGAATGACTGCTTTCTTCATCCTGTAAGAATTCACTTTTCTTCTTAAACTTGATCGACATCTGAACCGCGCACTGGATATTCAACCGCCTGCACTCTTGATGGCAGACTTTTGGATTCCAACGAGATCCATCTGTTTCTCTCGTATTACTTTTAGAGTTACCAAAAGAGTTTAACAGATATGCGACAGATATGCAAGCGTAAATAGCCCTTCCCGCCCTGGTCTTTTAGCCGGCCTTCTGCAGCTCTATATCCAACCTGAAGTCACCCACCTTAACCTGCGCCGCATATGCCAGCCCCTGCGGCACATCAACAAGCTCTGTGGCAAGCGTTTCGGCCAGCACAGTGTCTGTGTGCTCTTTGATTGCCCGGGCCAGCTCCAGGGCTTCTGTAGCCAGCACGAGCTTGATACGATCATCCACCTGAAGACCAGCGTCCTTGCGCGCGTTTTGCACAAACCGCACCACTTCGCGCATTAAACCCTCGCGCCTTAGCTCCGGTGTAAGCGTTTCGTCAATCATGACCGCCGGACCTATTTCGACCGCCTTAACATTCAACTCATCCATCAAGATGGCATCGTAATCAATATGCTTGCCCTTATTGGGAATGGTCACGCTTGCAAGCGGCTGTCTCACTTTCACACCTGCCCTAGCGCGCAGACTTAACCCCTCGTTCGCATAGGCCCGCACCTCCTCCATCTCGTCCATGATTGCCTGGTTGACGCGCCCGGCCGACAGCCAGTCCTTAAGGTGAATCGACTCTGCATCTCCAGTCAGATTACGGTATAGCTCTTCTGCCAGAAACGGCGTAAATGGCGCCAGCAAATACGTTAAACGCACTAATACATAGTGCAGCGTTTTGTAAGCATCGCTCTTGTCGTTGTCATCCTCCGACTTCCAGAATCGACGACGGCTCCGACGCACATACCAGTTGGATGCGTCGTCCAAAAACGGCAGGACGGGCTTGAGCGCACCCTGCAGATCGTATGCTTCAGTACGCTCTTCAACCTCCGCGATAAGTTGATGTAGTCGTGATACCACCCAGACATCCAGCGAATTGGTTAACGACTCAAGCGGATCCCGCAACACTCCGTCATACTCCCAGCCATCCACTTCCGCATACATGGTAAAGAAATCGTACATGTTCCATATCATGCCGAGCTTTCGAGCAACATCAGTAAGCTCTTTGTCCTGCATGACAAAGTTTTCACCGTTAGTGAGCGGACTGCTCATCAGTAGAAACCGGTACGCATCAGAAGAGACTTTATCCATCAACTCAATCGGATCAGTGTAGTTCTTGTGCTTTTTGCTGAGTTTTGTACCGTCTGCCGCCATAACAAAACCGGTACAGATCAGATTCTTCCAAGGCGCTTTGCCGAACAGCCCGACATTAACCGCCATCAGACTATAGAACCAACCGCGCGTCTGATCAATCGCCTCGACAATAAAGTCAGCCGGGAACATGGATTCAAACTTCTCCTTGTTCTCAAACGGGTAGTGGAACTGGGCAAACGGCATCGAGCCGGATTCAAACCAGCAGTCCAGCACTTTGCCGATATGACGCATCTCGACCCCATCGCACTCAAAAGTAATATCCATCACCTGAGGCAGATGATAATCATCAAGGTGTTTTCCGGTCTGCTGCGCCAGTTCTTCGTAGCTGCCAAAGACCTTTATGACTTCTGTGCCGTCTATGCGCGTACCCTTCCAGACCGGAATAGGCGTTGCCCAATAGCGGTCACGGCTCAGATTCCAATCCGGTGCCTGCTCGATAATGTTATGGAAACGGCCGGTACGTAGATGATCCGGACTCCAATTGGTTTTGCTGCTTTCTTCCAGCATTTCCTTCTTTTGGCTCTGAATATCCATAAACCAACTTGGATGTGCGCGGTACATAAGCTTGGTGCCGCAGCGGTGACAGTGCGGATATTCGTGGCGTATATACTCTATCTTTAATGCCTTGCCCTCCTCGACAAGCGTCTTGGCAATCGTTTTGTTGACATCCCAGATATTTTCACCAAGCCAGCGGCCTGCCGTGTAATGACCATTCTCGTCAACAATTGAGACAAGAGGAACTTGCTCGCGCTTGCATAGCTCGTAATCCTCTTCGCCGTAAGCAGGTGCTTGGTGAACAATGCCTGTGCCGTTATCGCTAGTAACAAAATCTGCAGCCAAAACCCGATGCGCTTGGGGTCCATGATTTTCAAACAGAGGCTCAAAGCGCCTGCCAACCAGATCCTTGCCTGGTATTTTAGCCAGAACAGTATAGTCAAGCGACTGGTACTTTTCGTCCTGCATAACTCTACTGACTGCATCACTGGCAATATAGAACTTCTTACCCGCATGCTCGACCAGCGAATACTGTATGTCCGGGTTTACCGCCACCGCCACATTTGCCGGCAGCGTCCACGGTGTTGTTGTCCACGCCAGCATATACTCGTCCTGGTCTTCCAGCTTAAAATACGCATAAACACTTGGGTCGGTGTCAATCTGATAGCTGTTCTCCATCGCGACCTCGGACTTGCTAATGGGCGTTGCGTCTTTTGTGCAGTAAACGAGGATTTTTTCGCCTTCGTATATCTTGCCGTTTTCATACAGAGTTTTAAATGCCCACCAGACAGACTCCATGTATTCCTTGTCCATGGTCTTGTAAGCGTCTTTGAATTCGACCCAGCGGCCAATGCGATCAATGGTATCCTCCCACTCCGTACCGGTTCGAACCATAGCCGCACGACACTGCTTGACGTATTCACTTATGCTGATTTTGGTGCCGATCTCTTTCTTACTTTTAATGCCTAGTTGTTTTTCGACAAAGATTTCGGCAGGCAACCCATGACAATCCCATCCCCACCTGCGCTCGACGCGCTCGCCTTTCATGGTATGATACCGGCCCATTGCATCCTTAACCGCAGAAACCAGTAAGTGCCCGTGATGTGGCGTACCGGTCAGGAACGGAGGCCCGTCATAGAATACCCATTTTTTATCTTCCGGCCGTTGCTCTACTGATTTTTCAAATGTTCTGTCGCGCTTCCAGCGCTTTATCCAATCTTTTTCGTACTCGATTGCCCTGCGTCGCGTGCCATGTTTGAATTTCATCTTACTCAACCTCCTTCCAGTAGCATCTGTAGACGTTACTTTTTATAAATCCGTTAGCAGCATATCTGTCATTCAAAGCTTTATCCTTATGATCTGTATAGACAAGAATACTTTGATGACCTCTACTTTTTGCTATGTCGGTCATTTTTTCAACCAACATCGCTACCGCGTCCTGGTGGGCAGAATCCACAGCAAATCTCAGCAACCAAAAACTATGCGAATTATCCAAGATCATAACCGAACCAACAACCACGTGATTGCTTACAGCTACATAGAGATTACCGCTATTTGAAGTTGCGAGGAGCCTTTCTTCTGTATCACGAGATGCATCAAATTCGCCGCCATAAGATGTCCTGTCTTTATAGAGCTTAACCACTCCTTCAAAATCGCTGTCCCGGTACTGTCTTATCTCCATATTCTTTCCTTACTAAAATAAAAATCCCTTTTTAGCCACTGGATCCGCTGGTCAGCGGAGGTACCATCCAGTTTCTAAAAAGAGATTCTTTACTCTTATTTAGCACTCATTTTACAGATTACGGACTGCTGGCCGGCGGGTTCTAGTCTGATTTCCGGATCCTGAATCAAGTTCAGGATGACCTTTGGTCATTTCTTCCCGCTGCATTCGCGGTTGATAGCCGCTACTGAGCGCATTTACACCCTTATTTTACATCTGTCACCCAAAAAACTCAAACGCCCAATAATATCTACAAAAACTGTCCAGCTGGACATATACTGTAGACATGAAGCAACAGTCCGCCCTTGTCTATGTTCTCAAAGGCCTGATTCCTTACTCGCGCGAAAACCTCGCCCTCGCTTTCAAGCCAAACAAGTTCTTTAACGATCTAGAAAAACTGTCAGGCAAAAGGCGCAAAACCCTCCAGACTGCTTACTACCGCGCGCTTGACCGCGGCCTGGTGCATGAGAGGACCTCTCTGACGCTTGACGGTTGGGAAGAAGTTCTGCCCTTCGTCGGCAAAACCCTCCAGCAAGACGTTGTACTGATGGTCGTTTTTGATATTCCGCAAGACCTATCGCCCCTCCGGCGGGAACTGCGCAGAGTTCTCAAGAAACTCCACTTTTCTCAAGCTCAGCAAAGTGTCTGGATCTGTGAATATGACTATACGGCATACGTTAAAAAATATATCGAAAAGATGTCGCTTGAAGATTACGTCCAAGTCTATGAAGCCGCCCGCATCTGTTAATTTCTACACTTTTTGTCCAGCTGGACCATTTCTGTGGAAATTATTTTGCCGATTTGGCCGGCTTATTGCTGGGCGTAGTAAGCGAGGTCGTTCATAAGCGGCAGCTTATCAATGCCCTGCCACTGCTGCTGCAGCTGGCCGTCACGGCTCAGCGCCAATACTGCCGGATGCTCCATAAGACCGTACAGCTTCATAATCTCCGTGCCTTCTATGCTGTCAACATGGAGTACCTCAAGTTGGCCGCCGGGATGAAAGCGCTCAAAGTCGGCAATATACTCCTCTACCCTGCGGGCATGTTCAGAATCCGGCCGATATAAAATAACAACGCGCATAAGCTTAGTATATAGAAAATAGAAAATAGGAACTAGTTTTTATGCCAGTTCCTATTTATTTTTACCAGACTGTTACTCTAGCTACAGCCGGTGGTACTGCCGCAGCTGGTGCAGACATAGCAGCTGCCGGCTTTTTGCGTCTGGTTGCCGCAGTTGTAGCACATTGGCGCTGCCTCGTCCGCAATCGCCCTCTTGGCTTTTACTGCAGGCTGACTAACTGCTGGCGCTGGCGCGCTTTCCGCTGCCGCAGCCACTTTTGGCTCCTGAGCTTGATTTGTGTCTTCGCTTAACAGGCTGACCTGCTCCTCTGGCATGTCATCGATATCAGCCAGGCCGAGTTCGAGCCGGTCATCAAAACTTAGGTAGTCCAGTGCCAAGCGGCGGACAATATAGTCCGTCAGCGAGCTGGCAGTGCGGATATCTGGATCATCCGTAATACCGGCCGGCGCAAAGCTGGTACCGCGCAGCGTCTTAACATAGCTCTTCAGCGGCACGCCGTATTGCAAACCGTGGCTCACAGAAATCGCGAATGAGTCCATCAGACCTGACATAGTGCTGCCCTGCTTGCTGATACTCACAAACAGTTCGCCCGGCTGGCCGTCTTCGTACTCGCCCACCGTAAAGTAACCGTCGATATCCGCCAGTTCAAAATGGTAGGTCTTGCTGTTGCGCACACGCGGCAGCTTGCGGCGAATCGTACCCTTAACGATGTACTTGTCATTGACAGCTTCTGCCGTCGGAGCAGCCTCACTGGCAACCTCATTCTTGGCGTCGCCGCCCTTCTTCATCATGCTGAGCGGCTGGCCAACCTTGCTGCCCTCACGGTAAATAGCTACCGCCTTAAGGCCGAGTTTCCATGACTCAAGATGCAGCTGCTCGACTTCCTCGACAGTGACTTCCTCGGGCATGTTGACTGTTTTACTGATAGCGCCGCTCAGGAAAGGCTGTACAGCGCCCATCATCTTGACGTGGCCCATGTAATGAATAGCGTTATCACCCATCGAACAGGCAAAGACCGGCAGATGCTCTTTCTTGAGGTGCGGTGCACCGGTGATTGTCTTTTCGGTATCGATGTAATTGACGATATCGTCAGTCTGCTTCTTGGTGTAGCCAAGCGCTTTGAGTGCACGCGGCACTGTTTGGTTAACAATTGTCATGGTACCGCCACCAACGAGCTTCTTGAATTTAACCAGGCCCAAATCAGGCTCAATACCGGTAGTGTCACAGTCCATCATAAAGCCGATGGTACCGGTCGGGGCAAGCAGGCTGGCCTGCGAATTGCGCACACCGTACAGCTCGCCGAGTTCTACCGCCTCGTCCCAGGCGCTGGCAGCAGCGCTGAGCAATTCCTCAGAAACAAGACTTGCGTCAATCTTTGAAACCTCTTCGCGGTGCATGCGCAGCACGTTCAGCATTGCATCCCGATCTTTGTGGAAGCCGGCAAATGGCCCGACCTGACGGCTCAGACGCGCGCTGGTCGCGTAAGCATGACCGGTCATGAGCGCTGTGACAGTGGCGGCAATTGCGCGCCCCTCATCAGAATCATATGGCAGACCCAACGCCATCAAAAGCGCACCCAGGTTGGCATAGCCGATACCAAGCTCGCGGTAAGCCCGCGCATTTTTGGTAATCTTCTCGGTTGGGTACTCCGAGTAGCCAACCAGGATTTCCTGAGCGGTAAATATCACCTCTACGGTGTGCTTGAAAGCTTCGATGTCAAACGTACCGTCATCCTTCAAAAACTTCAGCAGGTTGATGCTGGCCAGGTTACAGGCCGAGTTATCCAGGTGCATGTACTCAGAGCAGGGGTTTGAGCCGTTGATGCGGCCGGCATTCGGCGTCGTATGCCAGTGGTTGATGGTTGTATCAAACTGCATACCCGGATCAGCACACTCCCACGCAGCTTCAGCAATCTGCCGGAACAGGTGGCGCGCCTTGACCGTCTCGACGACTTCGCCGGTAGTCACTGCACGCAGATCCCAGTCGGCGTCAGCCTCAACAGCCTTCATAAACTCGTCGCTCACCCGGACCGAGTTGTTTGCATTCTGATACTGCACCGAGAACGAGTCCTTGCCGTCCAGGTCCATATCAAAGCCGGCCTCTTTAAGGACGCGAGCCTTGCGCTCCTCAATTGCCTTGCACCATATAAACTCCTCAACATCAGGATGGTCTGCGTTCATGATGACCATCTTGGCAGCACGGCGCGTCTTGCCGCCGCTCTTGATTGCGCCTGCGCTGGCATCGGCACCGCGCATAAAGCTTAAGGGGCCGGAAGCCGTCCCGGCACTCTTGCCGAGGCGCTCTTTGCTGGAGCGGATCGAGCTGACATTCAGACCTGAGCCGGAGCCGCCCTTAAAGATGAAGCCCTCTTCTTTGTACCAGTTCAAAATTGACGGCATCGTGTCTTCAACCGACAGAATGAAACAGGCGCTGGCCTGCTGAGCCCGCTCAGACGCACCGATGTTAAACCATACCGGCGAGTTAAAAGCGGCCCGCTGTGTGGCAAGTATTGCCTTAAGCTCCTCACGGAAATCTTCGGCCTCGGCGTCGGACTCAAAATAGCCCTCCTGGCTGCCCTGCCGCGTAATCGTGTCGGCTACCCTGTCGATAAGGTGCTTGAGTGATGACTCGCGCTCGCTGGTGCCGGGCGTACCGGTAAAATACTTCTGTGCCACAATGTTAATCGCGTTCAGCGACCAACCTTCCGGAAACTCAACACCCCGCTGTTCAAAAACCGGTTTATTGGTAGCCGGGTTCATAATAACCGAATCACGCTTTACCCACTTGATCGCGTCATATGCCTTAGTTTTTGGCTTCGTAAAAAACCTTCTTACGCCCAAGCCTGTTGTTTGTGCCATTTTTTGTACCCTCACTTCCTTATTTTTTATTACTTATCTGTTTGTTGTAGAGTTCCCCCGCTTCTCCTGCCTTTATCTCGCAAACAATCCGGCGCGCATCTCTCTAAACGCACACGGATCAAAAAGAAGTTCAGCGGAACGGCTCTCCTCGATACTCCTGCAGACTGCAGAAGCAACGCGGGGAGCCGTTAAGCCCTAAGGCTTAGCTGGCTCTGTACGCAGATTTTTAATTTGCGATAACTCTTTCTCGAATCCGGCGATGTCCTTAAAGCGTCGATAGACACTGGCAAACCGCACATAAGCAACCTCGTTGACCGCGGCAAGCTCTGTCATGACCTCCTGACCGATCCGACTGGAGGCTATTTCAGTCTCTCCGCATTCGTACAGCTTATCCTCTATGCGATCCACCACCTGCTCCAGCTCAACACTGGTAACGCTGGTTTTCTCGCACGCCCGGTAAAGACCGGCCAGCAGCTTATCGCGACTGAAGAGCTCACGGGCGCCCGTATTCTTGATCACTATCAACTGCGGTCGCTCCAAGCGTTCGTAGGTGGTAAACCTGTGCTGGCAGGCGCTGCATTCACGGCGCCGGCGTATGGCCTTGCCCTCGGCTACATCACGGGATTCGATGACTTTGGTGTCGTCCATAGAACACTGATTACACCTCATCGTACTACCCTTTCCCCTGCGTGTGATCTTAAGAACAGTGCTGTCTTTAGAGACGCACGCAGGTCATTTATTTTCTGAATGTGCCAATCGCTTTCCTACCAGATATAGCGTATTTACCTTTGATCATACCCCTACAGCTGGTGGTTTGGCAAGGCTGTTCGGGCGATTTTACGGTGTATTATTTACCACTTGTGCTTATGCTTGATGAGGAGACTATTTTTGATCCTTGCCGGAGTCGCGACGGCGCTTCAAACGGCGCAGGAAAGAGGGTTTTTCGAGATCATCGTCTTCTTTTTCTACCGATCCAAAGAAACCCTCGGCTACTTCATCCTTAGCCCTGTCTTCCTTTGTAGTCTCTTCATCCCAGATCGGCTTGAGGGGCCTGTCCGACTGAAAATCCTCGGCAATATCGTCGTTCGCTTTCTTTTCAAGGTCCATATTTATATCGGACATTGTTTTTTCATTGGTTGAAACGACTGTCTGCTGCACCTGGCTTTCTGCGGCCGGAGCCTCATTGGTCAGGCGGTTTGCATAATAAACGGCATCAAAACCGGTAGCAACGACTGTTATAATAATCTCGCCCTGAAGATCCGGGTCAATAGTAGCACCAAATATGATATTAGCATCCGGGTCAGCTGCGTTTGTAATGACCTCTGCTGCGGCATTTATCTCATGCATGGTCATATCGTTGCCGCCAATAACGTTAAAGAGGATACCCCGGGCGCCGTCTATAGAGACCTCGAGCAGCGGCGATTCGATGGCCTGCTGCGCCGCCTCGGCCGCACGGTTTTCGCCGCTGGCCCGGCCAATACCCATCAGGGCAGAGCCGGCATTACTCATAACCGTTTTAACATCTGCAAAGTCCAGGTTGATAAGGCCGTTTACGGTAATAAGGTCGGATATACCCTGTACACCCTGGCGCAACACGTCATCGGCAACTTTGAAAGCCTCAAGCAGCGGCGTGTGGCGGTCAATGGTTTGCAGCAGGCGGTCATTAGGGATCGTAATAAGAGTGTCCACCGAGCGTCGCAGACCCTCTATGGCGACCTCTGAATTGCGACGGCGCTTAACACCCTCGAATGCAAAAGGCTTGGTGGCAAAACCGACAACCAGAGCGCCGTTGGCTTTAGCAACCTCCGCTACGATCGGGCCGGCACCGCTGCCGGTACCCCCGCCGGCACCCAGAGTCACAAAAATCATATCTGCACCCTCAAGGGCCTGTGCTATCTCCTCGCGCGATTCCTCGGCAGCATGCTGTCCCACTGACGGGTCCGCCCCGGCACCCAGACCCCTCGTGGCGTCTTTGCCGATGTGGATCTTGGTATGGGCAAGCGAGTGATGAAGCGCCTGCGCATCAGTATTAATAGCCACGAAGTCCACGCCATGCACGCCCGCATCTATCATACGGTTCAGGGCTGCACCGCCGGCGCCGCCGACACCAACGACAACAATACGCGCAAATGTCTCTATGGTAGGTGTTACCTGTGGCATGGGACTATAAACTCCTCTTTCCTAAGCAGCAGTATATCGCAGCACACATCTTAGGGCAATTAGAAAATGGTCAAAAAATGTAGCCAGTGACCCTTAGGTCTTGCGGCGTAGCTTTTTGAATACATTTCGTGCCATAGAATTCAGCCCGCCCAACGTGTCCGCCGCTGTTACGATTGAATTACTATGTTGTCCAAGCAGCATATCAAGCCACATCAGGCCCACAGCTGTTTCGTAGGACTTGCCGGCAATACTGTCAGCCAGCCCGCCTGCCGGCAGTAGTTCGCCGATACGCGCAGGCAACTCCAGCTGCTCGCGGGCAAACTCGTCTATGCCGGGCAGTTTGGAGGTCCCGCCGGTCAGTACCACACCGCCCGGCAGCTGACGTGATTTGTGAATTTTCTTCAGCTCTTTTTCGACGTATTCAAAGAGCTCTTCTGTACGCGCCTCTAAAACCATACGTATGTCCGCGCTAATAAACTCATGCTCTTTGCCCTCTGCCCTAACCTTTACGGTTGCGGGCTGCTTGACAGAGGACTTAAGGGTGCCGTGCTGAATCTTGGCGATTTCGGCAATATCCAGATCGGTCCGCAGGCCGATGGCCAGATCGTTGGTAAAATGTATACCGCCAATCGGAAGAACCGCCACATGCTGAACCTCGCCGTCTTCCAGCACAACCAGGTTAGTGGTGCCGGCGCCAATATCCAGGACCGCTGTTCCGGCCTCTTTCTGCTGCCGCTGCAATACGGCCTCTGCAGCCGCCAGACTGGAGACGGTGTGATGAGACGGCACAATCCCCGCCTTTGTCAGCGCAGTATCAAGGCTTTTTATCGCCGGCGTTGATACCGTAATAATATGCGTATCCACCTCAAGACGCACCCCATGCATGCCAACCGGATCCTTTATGCTCTCCTGGCCATCCAACCGGTAACTCTTGGCAAATACCTGGATAATGTCACGATTGGGTGGCAGCTGGATAATCGTCGCCGCTTCCTCGGCACGCTCGCGATCTTCTACGCTTATCTCGCGGTTTGCTGTTGATATAGCGATCACGCCCCTTGAGTTTACACCTGCAACATGCACGCCATTCACATTTACGGTCGCAGCGTTGACCCTCGTACCCGAAAGACGCTCGGCCTCCTGTACCGCCGCATGAACAGCCTGTGCCACATCCTCAACATGTGACACTACCCCTTTTCTCATGCCCGCATTCGGCGCCGAACCATAGCCAATAATCGACGGGACGCTGGCATCAGGATCATCAAACATGCCGATAACACATCTGACCGTCTGGGTACCTATATCAATACCGGCAAAGTGCGGAAATGCGGTATTACTCATGTTGGCAGTATACCGCTAGAGGTTACCGATGACAACTTTGAGGATAATTTTCAATTCTCAATTTACAATTTTCATTAATTTATCAGGTATCATTTTTCATTCAGGCTCCGGTTGGAGGTCAATGATACATGATAAATGTAAAATGAAAAATACTACTGGGTAAGTACTTCAAACCCGCGCTCGGTAATCAACACAGTGTTCTCAAAGTGCGCCGCCAGCGACCCGTCGGCCGTACGCACCGTCCACTGATCCTCGTCAACAGTAACGGCATGCGTTCCCAGCGTGGCCATAGGCTCAATAGCAATAGTCATGCCGGCCCTTAGAACCGGCCCGGAGCCCGCAAACCCATAATTTGGTATGTCCGGCTCCTCGTGCAGCTGATGGCCGACCCCATGCCCGACCAGATCCCTCACGATTCCGTACCCGCCCGGTACCAGCACCTTTTGGACCGCGCTGCTAATATCGCCAACACGCACTCCGTCTCTCAACATCTCGATACCCGCGAACAGCGCTCTCTCGGTATCTTGTACGAGCTGTTTAACCTGCGCCTTTGCCTCACCCCCGAGTATAAAACTGCGGGCTGCGTCAGTAACCATGTCTTCATAGGTTACCCCAAAATCAATACTTACCAGATCGCCCTTTCTCAAGAGGACATCAGCACGAGGCACGCCATGAACAACTTCATCATTTATGGATATACAGATCACATCCGGAAAAGGCGTAAACCCCGGATACCCCAAAAACGAAGGCTTGCCCCCCAGTCGCTCCAGCTCGTCAGCGGCGATATCCGCCAGTTCTTTTGTGCTCATGCCGGCTTCAGCTGACTTCTCTACCAGCCCAAGCACAGCAGCAAGCATCGACCCGGCCGTGCGCATCGCGTCCAGTTCTGCATCTGTTTTAATCCTGGTGAACATGCCTAGAGTGCCGTATTGTCATTAACTATTTTAACTGCGGCCAGCTCTGACTCTATGCGGTCATGAACCTGTCCGACAGTTCCGGTACCATCGATATGCGCAATCCGCACCTGCTGGTCGGTCAAAAAAGTAAGAATCGGATATATCTCTTTGCGATAAATAGACAGCCGCTCTTCGATTGCGTCCGACGTATCATCGACGCGGCCGCGCACCTGCAGGCGCTTTTCGAGCTCAGCCCGCGGCACCTCCAGGACAACCGCCAGCGTAATTGAACGGTTATGCCGGCCCTTTGTCTCGATCAGCCACTTTGCCTGATCAATCCGCCGCGGAAAACCATCCAGTATAACTCTGTCTATGCCTTCGGCACGCTCCAGTGCATCGGCGATAACCTCGTTTGTCTGCTCGTCGCCGACTAACGCCCCGGTCCGCATTTGTTCCATAATCTGCGGATCGCGGCTGTCACGCAGCAACTGTCCGGACGACAGCCAGCGCCAGCCGTGGCGGGCAGCCAATATCTGACCCTGCACGCTCTTGCCTGCACCTGCCGGACCAAAGAACACTATCATGAGAGCTGAAGCTCCCATGATGAAGAGCGGAGAGAGGAGAGAGGAGAGAGAAGCTTCATGAGGACAGTCTTTCTTTTACCAGGCGGGCGATTACGGCACCGTCAGCAGCAGTCCCCGCTTTTGCCTTCACCGCGCCGATTACCTGGCCCATTGCCTGCATACCAGACGCGCCGCTTTCTGCGATAACTTCGTCGATCAGTCCTGACAGCTCTTCGTCAGACATCTGGGCTGGCAAATATTTTTCTATAACCGTTTTTTCGGCAAGTTCTGCCTGGGCCTTTTCGTCATTGCCGCCCTGCGCGAATAAATCAGCGCTCTCCTGACGCTTTTTGGCTTCTTTTTGCAGCACAGTTATAATTTTATCCTCAGACAAGCCGGTATCACGGGCGTTTTCAGCCACTTCGACATTAAGAATAGCCGCCTTCAGGCCGCGCAACGTCGTCACCAGCGTCTTATCGCCAGCCAACATAGCAGTCTTTAAATCGGTATCAATGCGTTGCTTTACGCCCATAATTCACTCCAATCATAACATAGAGATATTCTTGAACCAGCAGAAACATCCAGATTGGATGCAAAATTTTCGTTCTTTCGAGGAGAGCAAGCGAGCTGTATTTTATATACAGTGAGCGCTCGCCGCAGAAAAACGGAAATTTGGCGCCAATCTGGATGTTTCTATTGTTACTTTTGGCCGAGTTTGATCTTTTTGACTTTAAGCGCCTTACGCTCTGCCCGCGTAATAGCCTTAGTGCGGCGTTCGCGCTTGCTCAAAGGCTTTTCAAAATACTGGCCCTGCTTGGCAATGGCAATCACGCCGGACTGCTGTACTTTGCGGTTAAAGCGGCGAAGTACGTTCTCGAGCGGTTCTTTGCTGTCTTTGCGTGTAACTGAAATCATAGTGGTATTTTACCCCAACAGAGGTGAATAAGCAAGGGCTAAACTTGCTGTTTCTTTTGGCTGGTGCGCTGTGACTTTAATACGATACTTTGCAGCTCTTTAAAAATCGGGAAGTGCTTGTTGGTGTGGTAGATTTTTGTATTGCCCTGACGCTCGCTTAGCAAAAAGCCTACTTTCTCCAAACGCTTCAGCTCACGCTGAATATTGCCAGCGTCTTCTTTGATCAGCTTGGCAAGACCCCGGACATGCGTCTTGAAGTCCGGATACTTGGCGTAGATGACAATAATTTTACGCCTCACACGCGAGGTAATAAAAACGTCTAACATAGCTCCCTAGTGTTATTCTGACAACGCCCAGTATAGCGCGCCTTACCCAGAAGCGCAATATAGCAAAGGCAACTCACCCGGTCAACATGTTAAAGATCCGCGCCAGGGCGGCGATCCCTTGTCTTCGGGCTATAATGAGGTCATGCACTACTACGAGGTGTTTGTCACCGATCCGGCTTATCAAAAGCCCCTGCCGCTCACTTATGCATCGCCGCATGAGCTTGTGCCGGGCCAGGTCGTTCTTGCCCCTTTCGGCAGATCAAAGACAGCCGGATTTATTGTTCGGGAAGTGGCCCGGCCCGACTTTGCCACCAAAGAAATCAGCACGATTGTGAGCAACACCCCTCTTCCTAAAGAGGTGATCCAGCTGCATGACTGGCTCAAAGAGTACTACCCCAGCGGCAGCGGCGCGCGCACCCAGCTGTTTATTCCCTCGGGCCTGGATACCAAACACCGACCGCCAAAAAACGTAAAAAGCGGGAGGAAAGATAAGGACCTCCCGGCCCTTACCAAACAACAAAAAGACATCATCAGCAGTATAAAAAAGTCAGGCGATAGAACCTTTCTGCTTCACGGCGAAACCGGCAGCGGCAAGACCCGCACTTATATAGAACTTGCGCAAGAAACAATGGCAAATGGGCGCTCTGTACTTATCCTAACCCCCGAGATCACGCTCATATCTCAATTGGCGGACAGCTTTAGCCAAGCTTTTAGCGACATCAACATCCTGCATTCAAAACTGCCCAAAGCCCAACGTAACCGCACCTGGCTGAACCTGCTGGAGACCGAAAAACCAACGCTCAGTATCGGCACCCGTTCAGCACTCTTCAGTCCGCTTAAAAACCTGGGACTGATCGTGGTTGATGAAATGCACGAACCCTCCTACAAACAAGAGCAGTCGCCGCGCTATCACGCCCTGCGTGTGGCCGCTCAGCTGGCCCGGCTGCACAACAGCACCATTATCTACGGCAGCGCCACGCCGCCTGTCACCGAACACTATCTGGCCGAGATCACAAAACGCCCGATTCTCAGAATGACCGAAAGCGCCCTGCGCACCTCTGCCGTCAGCCGCAGCATTATCGATCTAAAAAACAGCAGCCTGTTCAGCAGACACCGGTTTATATCCAACCAGCTTCTCGACTCCATAACCGCACGGCTGACCCGTAAAGAACAGGTGCTCTTGTTTTTAAACCGGCGCGGTACTGCCCGGCTGGTGCTCTGTCAGGCCTGCGGCTGGCAGGCGCTCTGCCCCCGCTGTGATGTCCCGCTGGTCTATCACGGCGATAGACACGCTATGCAATGCCATACCTGTGGCTACAGAAGTTCGCCGCCCTTTCAGTGCCCTACGTGCGCCAGTGATGCAATCATATACCGCTCGCTGGGGACAAAAGCGCTGGCCGAAAGTCTGACTACCCTATTCCCTCAGGCCGTCGTCAAGCGCTTTGACACCGACAATCTGGCAAATGAACAGCTGTCCAGGCACTTTGCCGATGTCGTCGCAGGTAAAGTGGATATTCTGGTAGGCACGCAGATGCTGGGCAAAGGTCTCGATCTGCCCAAGCTCAGTCTGGTTGGCATCATCAATGCCGATACATCCTTAGGCGTACCTGATTTTTCTTCGGCAGAGCGCAGCTACCAGCTGCTGCATCAGGCTATTGGGCGTGTCGGCCGCGGGCATCTGGCCGGCGAGGTAATAATACAGAGCTACAATCCGGAAAGCAGCCTGCTCAAGGCAGCCGCCATTCAGGATTGGCGCAGCTTTTACGAACAGGAGCTGAAAGAGCGGCAACTGTTTAACTTCCCGCCTTTTGCGTTTCTGCTCAAGATAGCAGTCAGCCGCAAATCGCCCGAAGCTGCCGAACGCGCTATTCGCAAGCTCAGACAGATAGTAGCGGAGCTAAAGCTGCCGCTCACCATTGAGATGCCCTCCCCTGCCTTCTACGAACGCAGCCACGGCCTGCATAATTGGCAGCTGGTTATACGGGCAAAGGACCGCAAACACCTTGTTACCGCCCTGGCTGCGCTCCCTCCGGGTGATTACACCTACGATCTTGACCCGATAAACCTGTTATAGACCCGCTCCTGCCGGACACTTTGCGGGGCACTACCTCAATCTGTTAGTATCTGATATACTCAGTCACACATTATGGCAAACAAAGACAATATAATTGCACTCCCCAACCCGCACCTGCGCAAACGATCGCGCCGTGTCGGCAAAGTCACCGAATCCATTAAACAGCTCATCGCCGATATGGAGGCTGCTACCCTTGATTGGGAGGATAGCCGCGAACACGAAGTTGGCGTCGCCCTGGCCGCTATTCAGATTGATAAGCCCCTTAGGGTCGTGGTTGTGCGCAACAACTTTGACGACAAGACCGACCGGACGTTCCTGACCCTGCTTAACCCCGAGATTATCGCCTATGAAGGCGAAATAGAACATATGATCGAGGGCTGCTTAAGCGTACGGGACCTGTACGGCAAGGTTCCCCGGCACAATAAGGTAAGAGTAAAAGCCACCGGCCTGAACGGCCGCACTATGCACATTGAGGCCGAGGGCTTTTTGGCCCAGGTTCTGCAGCACGAAATCGACCACACCAACGGCATACCCTTTGTAGACCGTATAAAAGACAGCCGCAACGCGTTCTATCGCCTCGATACAGAAGGAAAACTAGTAAAACTCAACTATGCCAAAGAAGTAAAAAACAACAAAGACCTGTGGGGCCAGGCCTTACTGGACGAGCCTGAGAACGTAAAGCATGGCCAACGCACCTAAGATCCCTGTCGTTTTTTTTGGATCCGGGCCGGTGGCTGCCCGCTCGCTCGAACTGCTGCTGCCAGATTTTGACGTGATTGCCGTCGTCACCAAGCCAAAACCGCCGCACCACAAAGGTGATTTTCCGGTTATCACGACGGCAGAAAAGGCCGGCCTGCCCTTTTTTACTGTCTCAAACAGGCGCGAGCTGTCCGAGTTGATTACCGCAGAACCATTCCGGACCAAGGTCGCCATTTTAATAGATTTTGGCATTATCGTCGGCCAGGATATCATCGACTACTTTCCTAAGGGGATTATTAACAGCCATTTTTCGCTTTTGCCGCAGTGGCGCGGTGCCGACCCGATCACCTTTGCCATCTTAAGCGGCCAGAGAAAGACCGGTGTCAGCCTGATGCTGATCGATGAGGGCATGGACACCGGCAAAATCATCCGTCAAAAATCTCTCGCCATACAACCGGATGACACCACCCCCTCACTGACCGAACGGCTTATCGGTCTTAGTCATGAGCTCCTCAAACATGATGTTGGCACCTATCTGGCCGGCACATTGCCGGCGCGCAACCAACCGCATCCTGATCGGGCCACCTATTCACGCAAGCTGACTAAAGAGGACGGCATACTGGACTTCAGTAAACCGGCCGAGATACTGGAACGCGAAATACGTGCATTCATAGAATGGCCAAAAAGCCGCACGAAGCTGGCGGATATTGATGTAATTATTACATCTGCTTCTGTTGCAGAACACAGGGGCAATCCAGGGGATTTTGAAATAAAAAACGATCAGCTCATTATATTCTGTACTGAAAATGCCCTGCTAATCCATAGACTCAAACCGGCCGGCAAGACCGAAATGAGCACCCAGGCGTTTATTGCCGGCTACGGCCAAAGACTCAAGAAATAGCCCTCTACATATTGTCATAATTTGTAGCTGCAAATACCAACCATGACTATATGTAGTCATGGTTTGTTATCCCTGTTTACTTCACTACTGCTGCGGAGGAAACCCGGCGGGCGGCTGGCCTGGCCCGGGCGGCGGTTGCTGCATGGGCGGCGCAAAGGGCTGTGGCCCGCCCGCAGGCGGCACCGATGGCGGGGGCGGTGTGCCGTTATCGGATGATGGTTCTGAGGGCATTGGTTGCGGCGGTGATGCAAAGGGACCAGGAGCCGGACTGGGGCCAGGCTGGGGCGGCGGAGGACCGAAACTGCCGGCTTGCGGTGCTACGCCTGGCGCAGACGGATCAAAGGCAGGTGCGGGCGGATACGAAGGCTGTGCTGCAGACTGCGGCGGATAAGCACCACCGGCGGGCGGGGTCTGATACGCTCCTTGCCCGGACGCCGGACCAGCCGGCATCGGTGGCTGCGGTGATCCGGATCCGGCCGCCGGAGCCTGACCGGCAGCAGCCTGTGCGGCCGCCAGAATATGCGGTGCCGCCTGGGCTACTTCTGTTTTGAGTTTTTCCAGCTCTTCGGCGACAACTTGCTTGTAGTTAGGGAAATTGGTCTCTAGCCAGCGCAGAGCGCCAGCCTCATCATTGCGGTCAATAAAGCTTTCGAACTCATCCAGCTGCTGGTCGGTCATTTTTTCTGCCAGCCGCATGCCGACGTTCATCTCCAGCCGCTCGTAAATATGCTGCAGAAGTTTGTTTTTTTCTTCAACCGGCAGCGCACCAAGTCCCAGACTGGTTAAAAAATCATTATCTAGTTTGAACATACGTCAATCTTACCATAGCCTTCTGCTATCTGACGACTTATAGCGTCCTCTGTTTTAGCTCGCGGGTAAAGCACTCGATGTGGTCGCCCTCCTGCAGGTCGACCCGTGAGGTCGTCGTAAAGCTCAGGCCGCACATCTCGCCCTCCAGCACCTCTTTGGCGTCCTGCGGACCGCGCTTCAGATTAGTCACCTCTACCTCGGCCAGTACTTTGTCGCCCTCGGAACTCTTGCGGATAATCCGGGCCAGCGAGGGGACCTTGAGCTTCCCTTTTGTGACCTCGCCTCCGCAGATCACCTCTGTTTTGGTAGTCTTAAAAATACCGCGGACCACCAGACGGCCCAGCTCTGTCTCGACCACCTCGGGCGCCAGAAGCTTAACCATCTCTGCCCGTACGTCATCAATCAGTTCATAGATGACATCAAACAGGCGCACCGACACTTTGTCGCGGGCAGATAGCTGCTTGACGCTTGTCGGCAGTGGAGTATGGAAGCCGTAAATAATAGCTCCTGAGGTGGCTGCCATATGGATATCCGTCTCATTGATCGGGCCGACGCCGCTGCCAACAATCCGCACGGCAACCTCTTCGTTATCGAGTGCTCTTAAGCTATCAATGACTGAGGTGAGCGAGCCCTGCACATCCGCCTTGACGATTATATTGAACTCCTGCAGCTGGTTACTGCGGTTGATGAGGCGGATAAGCTCGCTGCTGCCGATATTAACATGACCACCCGCACCAGAGCGGGTCTGTGCTTCTTTGGCGGCCAGCGAACGGGCTTCTTTTTCGTTCTTTACTATCGTGAACGAGTCACCGAACTCCGGCAACTGCCTGAAGCCGGTGATAATAACCGGCATTGAAGGTGTCGCCTCTTTGATCAGCACCCCGTCCGTGCCCTCGAGATTACGTATCTTGCCATAGGTACCGCCTGCCACAATCAGATCACCGGTCCTGAGTGTGCCTTCGGTGACAAGCGCTCTTGCCACCGGGCCGCGACCCTGTTCCATGTGCGATTCGATAATAAGGCCGGCTGCGGGCCCCTGTGCCACCGCCTTCAGCTCTTCAACATCAGCTACCAGCAGGACCATATCCAGCAGTTCCTTGATACCAGTGCCGTTCTTGGCGGATACCGGCAGCACCACCGTATTGCCGCCCCACTCTTCCGGCAGCAGCTCTTGCTCTGCCAGTTGCTGCTTGACCCGGTCGGGGTTGGCCTCGGGCTTGTCCATCTTGGTGATGGCAACGATGATTTTGACGCCTGCCTTACGGGCAAAACGGATAGCCTCAAGCGTCTGCGGCTTAATGCCATCATCGGCCGCAACCACAATAATGACCAGATCAGTCAGTTGCGCGCCGTGCTCGCGCAGAGCGGCAAAGGCTTCGTGACCGGGCGTATCAAGGAACGTAATTGCCCGCTCCTGCCCCTCCCCCGAGGGGTGTTTAATATAGTAGGCCGAAATATGCTGGGTAATCCCGCCGGCCTCGCCCTGAGCGACATCCGACTGCCGGATGGCGTCAAGCAGGCTGGTTTTGCCGTGATCGACATGCCCCATAACGGCTACCACCGGCGGACGGGTGGTGGCATTGGGGTCAGTGACCGGTGTGCGGGCACGGGGCACCGCAGCGGTTACTTTGGCCTTTTTAACCAGCTCCACCTCAAGTCCCAGCTCACCGGTAATGATCTGAGCCGTATCAAAGTCAATTTTCTCGTTAACGGTAGCCATAACCCCGTTTTTCATCAGCTCGGCGATGACTTTTGTAACAGGCAGAGCCAGCCGTTCGGCCAGTGCGCCGACGGTTATCATGTCTTCTACTTCAATCGTAGTTCCCATAGCTGGCTCCTTTCTTGGCTAGTCCGCTTCAGGGGCCAGCCGTAAATTACTTATTCATTTTTTATCTTTTAAACTTAGGGCGATTTTGCGGGCTTCGGTATCGATATCCAGGATCTTGAATTCTTTCTTGCCGCCCAGCTTAAAGATCTCGGTTGGATCAGCCGGGTCTTCTTCGCCGTTGCTGATCTCTGATACGTGCACCAGGGCTTCAACCGCAGGGCTGAGCTGAACAAACGCACCGAAGGGAGTAATACGGGTTATCTTGCCCTCGACCACGTCGCCTTTTTTGAAGGCTTTTACTTCGTCAAGCCACGGATCGTCGCTCATCTGCTTGAGACTTAAGGAAAGACGATCTTTATCGATGGCAATGATTTTTGCCTCAACCGTCTGACCGGTCTTGACGTAATCACGGGGATTCTCGACGCGCTCCCAGGAGATCTCAGAAATGTGAATCAGGCCTTCAATGCCCTTGACGTTCACAAAAGCGCCAAAGTCGATAACACCGGTCACGACACCTTCTACCACATCGCCCACCTTGAGCTCGGTCAGGCGTGACTGCATGTCATCCTTTACCGCTTCTTTTTCAGAGAAGATCAATTTATTCTCTTTGCGGCTGGAATCCAGTATGCGAACACGCAGCGGCAGGTTGACCAGTGCGTTCAGCTTTTGCAGGATTTCGTCCTTGTCGGCGCCGCTTACCCGCGGGTAGTGATCGGCTGCCAACTGCGATACCGGCAAGAAGCCCCGGATACCTTCCAGTTCGACCAGCAGGCCGCCGCGGTTGGCGTCATAGGCAGTAACCTCGATAATTTCCTGGGCATCAAACAGACGCTGAACTTCGTCCCAGCCCCTGTCTTTGGCAGCGCGCTTCATGCTCAGCAGTGCGTGGCCCTCATCCAGCTCGGGATCAACGACGCTGACGGTAACAGCCTCGCCCTCTTCAATCTTTTGGCCGTGGCCGATCTCGCGGCGCAGAACCACGCCAACGCCTTGCGCGCCCAGGTCTACCCAGACCTCATGCTTGCGCACGCTGGTGATAATACCTTCAACGACATCGCCGGTCTTCAGCGGTTTGATATCCGCCTCTGCCAGCAGGTCGTCCATACTAATTACATTCGTTTTTGACATGACTATTCATGCCTCCTTATGAGTGCTGTGGTACGCCGTAGCGTAGTGCTCCATTCAGACTTACCTATTAGTATACTCCTTACGTCATCTGTTAGCAAGCGGTGCCGCATAACTCCTGCTTGCTACTTGCCCGGTAATATCCGATACTTATAGCCATGTACTTAACAATAGATATAGGCGGAACAAAAACTCTGGTCGTAGTGTTTGACGCCGACAAAAACACTGTAGAGCAAAGAAAATTCCCAACGCCCAAAGATTACGCCGAGTTCAAGGCGGAGCTGGCCAATACTGTTGCCGAATTTACTACAAAGCAATTTACGCTTGGTGCAATTGGTATCAGGGGTAATATAGACAGAGACCGCGGCCTTTCGCTCAAAGACGACATCCTGCCGTGGGGCGAAGTCCCCGTGCGCGACGATTGTGCCGCCGCATTTGGCTGCCCGTTTCTGCTTGAGAACGACAGCAAACTGGCCGGCCTGTCAGAAGCCAGCCTGGTCAAAGACACCTACCGCAAAGTCCTCTACATTACTGTAAGCACCGGGATCGGATCGGCCTTTATCGTAGACGGCGAACTTGATCCGGATACACAGGACTCGGAAATCGGCAAAAGCGCCTACCCGCACGATGGAAAGATCATGCAGTGGGAAGATTTTGCCTCGGGTAGAGCAATTGTCGAAAAGTACGGCAAGCGCGCAAGCGACCTTGAAGACCAGGAAGCCTGGCGGGAAATCTCACGCAATCTGGCGATTGGACTGGTGAATGCGATCGCCGCCTTCACCCCCGACGTTATCATACTCGGCGGCGGCGTAGGCTCTCATTACCACAAGTTTGAACAGCCCTTACAGCAGGCTATTTCAGAAATCAAACCGGATGAGATAAGTATTCCTCCTATACAACAGGCGCAGCACCCTGAGGAAGCGGTTATTTATGGCTGTTATGAGCTTATCAAAGACTATGAAAAGTCTGCTCAAAAGTCTTAAGGCTGACTATCCGCATATCAGCTTTGTACAGGGTAAATCTTTTTTTTGGTCGCCGGGTGACCAGACCGTTACCTTTGCCGCTCACTCAGAGCAGCCCGAAGTCGCCTGCTGGTCCCTGTTGCACGAGGTGTCGCATGGGATCCTGGGCCACCAAAGTTATAAAACCGACTTCGAGCTGGTGCAGCTGGAGGTTCAGGCTTGGCAGCATGCTCAAGAACTGGCCGCTGCCTATGGTCTGGAGATTAATGCCGACCATATCCAGGACTGCCTCGACACCTACCGCGACTGGCTGCATCGGCGCAGCACCTGCCCTGCCTGCACTGTAAACAGCGCACAGAAAGATCCCGCCACCTACCACTGCCTTAACTGCAGAACCGTCTGGAAGGTCAGTAATTCACGATTCTGCCGTCCCTACCGCAGGCTGGTGGCCGATGGCAGCGGCTCATGACAGGCCGAGATGGCCTCTTTTTAGTTAGATCTCGTTGATTTTTATTCCGGAAGGCACCTGAGTGCTCGTGCCGGATTCCTGCTGAGGGGACTTTAACACCGGAGCTACTCTTCTAACTTCGGTGACGGTGACTTCCTCAAACAAAATACTGCCTGTCAGCAGCATACCGGCCAAAAAGCCGATACCTAAGATAACCAGGCCATCCACCCAACGGTGCCAGATGGGATCTTGTGATACTTGATAGGGATTCATAATAATTACGCCTTTCACTGCCGGCCGGCCCGCAAGCGGATCTGAGGGCTTGGGCCTGAATGACTCGGGTACTTAACCTGCCCTGAACGACTGGCCGTATTCCTTACAGAAGGGCTAGGACCAATCGTTCAAGGTACCAGGAACCTCGGCAGGCAGCTGGTCCAGCCAGCCGACATGCCGAGGCGTGACCTAAAGAGGTTACTTAGGCCGATTTCTTGGTGCGGCGGCTTACGCGGCCACCCTTTGCGCCGGCAATACGCGCCAGCTCGCGGTTAGCGGCAAAACCACCGGTTGTGCCCATCTTACCGCCCTTAGCACCGATGCGAGCGTAAAAATCTGCACCGTACTTAGCTTTGTTGGTTGCAGCAGCGGCTTTACCGCCAGTCTTTGTTCCTGCCATAATAATCTCTCCTTTCCTGCTATGCACGCGCCTTTTTGATCGGCGCATTTCGGGCGAAAGCTTCCGTTCCGCTCCTACACCGTATGTTTTTATACGGCTCCAGTGCGGTACTCACCTTTCATCCCAAACTGCGCTCGTTCAAAAAACCGCTTTACAGTGGTAATCTGACGCGTTACAGGAATAACTTACTTTTATAAGCACCTCGTCAGAGAATCAAAAAGGTCCGTCAGATGTTGTATCTGAAGAACCCTCATTGATTTCCCTATCGAATGTGCTTATGATAGCACAAGCTTAAGCTTACGTCAATACTATTTCATAATTATGCTACTTTGAACAATAGGATGGGAAAGCGCTTGGCAATGAACCGGCGGCATACGGCGAGGTATAGGTACCGTACGGATGGTCTTTCAAAAACCGGAAGATAGCGGCTTTTCCGTCACTGCCCGGCAGCGTCACATGACCCTGATTGTGATTGCATAAGATCGTAAACTGACCCGATCCGTCGGCGTAATTATGGTAGTTAAGCGTAGCGCCTACGATATTCTGAGCCGGGTAATCACTTGGACCGCCGTGCGATACCAGCGTCGGGAACCTATTGCCGGGCCGCTGCACCTTGCCGCCCGGACTACTGACAAGAGATTGTAGATCTGCATCAAAGTAGCCGCCCGACATGACTACGGTACTGGCAAAATAGTTAGAGCGCAGATAGCCTAAATGGGCAGTCTGGAAGCCGCCCCAGAGGCCCTACAAGCCCTGCCAGACCCCGAACTGGATAAAACCACAACCAGCTTCCTTTCCGCCTGGATAGCGTTAAATATCTAAATTGCAGAAAAATCCGAATTTACTTCGGTTTTTCTGCTTCCGCTTTCAGGGGAGAACATGCCGAGCAATCTGGCCCTGCCAGTTGCCCGGCCAGTTAGGAGGGGAGCATCCCCTCCTAAAAGCAAAAAGCCTCCCGTATAGGAGGCTTTTGTGCATAATTCGGCATCGTGCTATTTTCCCAGGCCTTGATTTGCCAAGTATAGTAACCGCTGCGAGGCTTAACTGCTGTGTTCGGGATGGGAACAGGTGTTTCCCTCGCGCCATGGACACCGATTGCGCTCTACCGGAGCGCAATAGATGATAGGTGATAGATGATAGAAAAGAAGTTGCTCCTTCACTATTCACTATTCACTATTCACTATTACGCCGCTAAGGCGTATATCGATACCCATACGAGTCGAATTGTTAATGTGGTGCCTCTTAGGGGCACCGAAAGAAGGCCGCAAGAAAGCTTTGCAAACTGATATAACTGATCAGGCGATGGTTCCTTGCTACCTTTTTTCGGTGTCCATACTGTTAAAAACAGATTGGGCGCCAAGTTTTTAAGCTAAATTGATCTTTGTGATCTAGACAAAGCTGCTGGCCCCCTTCGGGGTGCCTACCGGACATATCCGATGGGCTTGCCAACAATAACTAGTCAAACAACCGTTTTGCTCTTCCGTGCCTGTAACGAACTAGCACAGAAGAGCGCATAAAAAGTCGATGGATCTATTAGTACCTCTCAGCTCCATGTGTTGCCACACTTCCACTTAAGGCCTATCAACCAGATAGTCTTTCTGGGATCTCATAGGGAAACCTTATCTTGAAGTCAGTTTCGCGCTTAATATGCTTTCAGCGCTTATCTGTTCCGCACATAGCTACCCAGCAATGCCATTGGTATGACAACTGGTACACCAGCGGT
>CAZBAF010000008.1:0-32619 GCA_964490245.1 uncultured Candidatus Saccharibacteria bacterium | reverse complement strand
AGACCCGACAGGGCGTCGATGGCACCCTGGGCGGTGGAGGCGCCGGTGCCGCCGCTCGACACAGCCAGCGGTGTTGACAGTGTCAGGCCGTCAGCAGTAATATCCCTGGCTATCAGGTCACGATACGTACCTGCCGTACCATTGTTGATCTCCAAAACTCCTGCCGCATTACGCGAAATAGCCACATCTTTGGTGTCATAAAAGTTGCCGGTGCCGCTCCACAAAACCGAGGCGTCATTGGCCAGCTGCAACCCTAGCGACACACCGTTGGTATCGAACGTGGACAAGGCCGCTGTAGTACCGTTTAAGGTCCCGACCTGATTGGCCAGAAAAGTGCCGTCACCCCTGACATAAGCGGCCGACACACCGCTGCTATCCTGGACATGCAGCAGCCTGCTGCTCCAGTCATCGGCTGCGCCGGCTCTGATAATCACTGACGTTTTACCTGTCAGAGCCGTCTGGTCCTGAAAAAAGGCTGTCTGGGCCGCGGTCCCGCCGCTTGGCGTAACCTGCAGCGCATACCCCAAAGCAGTACCGCCGATCCCCACATAATCAGCAAAACTGCCGCTCTGCGCCGCTACATCTCCGGTGATGGCAATATCGCCAGTCTGGGCAACACTTGGGCTCAGCTGAACCAGATCCTCGGCATCCAGACCATCAAGTTTATCGGCGTTAAAGGCGTATGGACTGGCCGTCAGCTGGATACGCGGGGCCATTTCGCCGTCGGGATCGTCGTTGAAAGTAATACCCAGGAAAATATTGTCGGTGTTAAAGTCCACCGAGCCTGGCAACGGCGTACTGCTGCCCAGATTATGTTGAAAAATCCCGTCGTGCGTCGCCAGACTGACCGTTTCAGTCCACAGTGCAGATCCGCCGCTTGCCACCGAATAAATTCTGAACACGAATTCATACGTTCCGTCCGCCACGTTCAGGCCGTCCGAATCGGTCATCTTACCCTGAAAATTGATCTGTTTGTTAATACCGGCGGCCGCATGAGTTGAAATTGTTTTTTGCACAACGAAAAAAAGTCCTACTCCCAGAATTATTGCGAGTAACCCAAAACGAGCGCATTGACGGACGCCAAAATGCTTCAAACGGACTTCCCTATGCAAGTTACACTTATGCTTAAGTATAGTAGAAACCATAAGCCGAATGCAACTGTTTGACCCCTTAAAGCGCCGGCTTTTGCTGTTGCCAAAAACAGACTGGTTTATTCAGCCGGCAGGTCTAGTCACTGCGGGTGGGCGGCCGCCGCTTGTACCTGATGTACATAATCAGTACAAAAACCAAACCAACTGTCAGCAAAGTTATGACTGCCGCCCGTCCGATATACCAGTAATGATACGTGCTGGTTGCAAACGCTTCTTCACCATCATGACGCCAGGCTACCGTAAGCGTATAACGGCCGGGCAGCCAGGGCGTGCCAACTGATCGCATACCAGAGGTAATTTGCCGAAAACTCTCCGGCAGTACAAAGCTCGAAGTAGTATTAACCGTACCGCGTGCAATCACCGCTCCGGTCGGTCCGGACAGCTCCAGCGTGCCCCGCGGCACCGCATGTGTATTGCCGCTGTTTTGGAACCTCAGGGTAGCCTGATCGGGTAGTCTGAACCAGTTTCTGTTCGCATTTACGCTATCGAGATTGAGATCTATAATTTCGCCGCCGGACTTTTTAAGCAGCACCAAAGCACTGCCCGCCGGCACCACCGCTACATTATCCTGCCCCGGCTCGGCATCCGCACCCGACACCACCACTGCGCCGTAATGGCCGCCCGGCGCCAGGGACTGTTTGTTTTCTATCGTTACCTTGACCTCTTGGCTCTGGCCCGGCTCAAGCGTCAGGCTTTGCTTCTCCAGCAGCATCCACTGCCTCAGGCCGTAGACCGTCGTCTCCTGACCGCTGCGGCCCAAAAAAGCAATGCCGCCCGCCTCGTCCAGTGCGCCAAAATCCAGCGTGGATAGACGCAGATTCATCGGCAAGTCAGTGGAGTTGGACAGGCTGATCTTGAACGAAGCCTCCCGCTGCCCTTCCTCCAGTCTGATCTCGGTAATAGCAGGTGAGAGCGCCAGCCCCTTAGTGGCGGCTTCGACACGCGGCACGGCCATGCCGATAAGCACCACCGCCAGTGCCATCAGCAGGCCCTTACGCCTCATCCGCAGGGCCCCTGTCCGTCTTTGCCCGCCTGGCGGGTACTTTCTTGCCCGCTCTGAACAGCTTTCGCAGTATCACAAACACACCCACGCCAATCAGTCCGAGCACCACCAGGCCAACGCCGATAATCCGCCACGGAATGACCCAAAACGTCAGCACCGCTTCAATCGGCACATCGCGCTGGCCGTCGTCATAGACCATCAGAGCCGTGGCTGTGTACTTGCCAAAACGCAAACGACCGGTCTGCGACAGATCCCACTTGAGCGTCCGCTTGGGCGAGCCATCGTCGTTTTTGAGCATGCGGCCGTCCTCTTCCACGTCTTCGTAATGCGGAAAACCGTCATTCCAGGCAGCCGTAAACGTCCGCGACGAGTCGGGCAGAATATTACCGCGCGCCTCGTTAATACCGAGCACCGCCTCCTGTTGACCGCCTTTGGTGATGTATAGACTGCCGGCGGGAATAAGATGAACATTGCCACTGTTTTTGAGCGTTATGGTAAACTCGGCCGGCAAAAACTCATAGACAGACTTGCTGGCCGTAAACTCAACGATCTCGGCCTGGCGGCGGGCATTGGGCGAACGCACCTCAAGCAGCACCAGCACGGCCGTGCCGCCATGCACCGCCGCGCCCTCCTCGGCCGTGGCATCTGCAGCACGCTGGAAGGTAACGGCATAGTAGTACCCCAGTGCGGCCTCGGGTGGCACCGCAATGGTCATCTGAATGGTGTTCCAGACATTCGGCTCGGCCGTAAAGACGTCTTCAGAAAAGGTCACCCAGTCAAAATAGTCGTCGCCCGCCTCGCGGTCAGCCAGTCGCGGCTGGCCCGAGGTGTCATTGGCCCCGAACTTGAGCAGCCCCACCTGCAAACGCTCGGGCTGACTGCCGCTGTTGCGGATACGCAGATCGGTCGTCACCGTCTCGCCCGGGTTGGTAACCAGGTTAATGGGCAGTGGTGAAGTTGTCAGGTTAAGCGACCTGTTATCGGCCTGCGCGCCGACCCGCGGCAAAGCAAACCCAGCAATGCTTACCAGCATCAGCAGGCTCAAAAAAACTGAGACAAACCCCCTCTTTCTCATCTATACGATATTATACGCGAACAACAACCAAAACTATACAAACACCCCTGTTATACTTGACGTAAGCATTAGTTATATGTTATAATGAGAAGATAGGGTCATTTCGTAAACTTTATTCCAGAGACTTCACCTACCACTGTCAAGTGGCTGTTTTGAGTCAAGGGTAATTGTCGTTAAAGTGGGGCTTCCATTCTGGAGACGTATTTTAATGCAATATCGCTCAGTAAAGTCTTCGACTAGCCACTGTCAAGCAGCTATTTTAAGCCGAGGGTCACTGGTTTTGTTTTGAGGCTTCCATTCCGAGACGTATTTAACATACGGCGGAGGAATGTCCTCAAAACAAAACCAATGACCACTCTTAAAATTGCTGCGCACATACGCCGGAAGCTAGAAGCTTCCAGCGCCTATAATCGTCCAGGTGTCGGTATAGTCGATACCGGCCGGCGTAAACGCGTTGATCCCGGCCTTACCCCTCAGAGTCAGCACATCCCCGTTAGCCGTGCCATTGGCACTGGCAATCTGCCGGAAAGTCGTGTCCAAGCCGGAGCCATTATTGTCGGCGCCTGTACCTGCATAGGCTGGTACCACCGTCACCGTACCGCCGCCGCCGGCGTCAGTGGCCGAAACGCCCAGCACATAACCCTCGACATTAGTTACCAGTGTAGCCGCCGTACCGGGGGTTGTTGAGGCAATGGTATGCCCGGCCGCTGCGGAGTTAAGGCCAGTATTGGAATCTCGCGCCCAGGCAATCCAGCCGCTGGTGGCGTTGGTAGTAATCGTAACGGTACGCGGCGTAGTATGAACAATCGAACCGCTATCCAGATTGCTCGTAAAACTGGTCGTGTTGGCGTCGAGTACAAAGTTAAAGCTGGGCGGCACGATGGCGCTGACGACAATCTGGTCGTCGGTTATGACGCGGGCGCCAACCACTGTAGTATCAATGACGACATCACTGCTATCACGGGTTGAGACTGATACAGAGTAAATACCCGAGGCCGGGTTGGTTATCGGATCGTTCGTGCCAGTGCGGCCGATATCCACACAGTACGAGGTAGTAGCCGACAGATTCGTCACGCCGCCAATCACAATGCTTTTTGCACCGTTTGTGTTGCTGCCTGTTGCCGTCAGGGTACCGGGCAGGCTCGTCGCCCCACAGCTGGAGGCAGTCGCCGTCAGACTGCTGGTGGCCACGGTATAGGCATCAGGGAAACCAATCCTGATGTCATCCTCTACGCCCGTATTGCCGGCCGGCACGGTAAAGATCAGCCTGAATGTCGTTGCGGTGCTGGCACGCATGCGGTTAAACCGTATGTGGGTATTGGTCAAGCCGGCCGCCTCCAGACGCAGACCGCTGCTGGATACAAACGTCACCATCATAAACAGCAAAGCAACGGCCAGCCTGACAAATCTATTGATGGTGTTTACTCTTTTCACGCTTGTTTCATTGCGCCTTTTTGTTTTTAGAATTTGGGTTAATGGTAGTAGAAAAACGCTTACGCTGTCAATAGGGGTCGGCCAGATATGAACAAAACCTGTGTATAACTGCCGTCATAGCGTATTTGCCGACGCTTTGATTTAAGCCCCGCTGGCTTTGCGGATTAGCGCCCGCTCCAATAATAAACCGAGACCAGCCGCTGCAAATACGTTTTGGTTAAGAGTAATTGCTCTTCAATCGAGACCGTGCTAAAACGCAATTTCAACACCATCAAGCAGTAATTTTAAGCCGGGGGCATTGGTTTTGTTTTGAGGCTTCAAGTTCTTAGAAATCTTACTCTTCCACTGTCAAGTGCGGGTTTTGAGCTAAGGGTAATTTTCGTCAAATTGGGGCACTATTTCGGAAGCGTATTTTAATGTAATATCGCTCAGTAAAATCTTCGACTAACCACTGTCAAGCAGCTATTTTAAGCCGAGGGTCACTGGTTTTGTTTTGAGGCTTCCATTCCGAGACGTATTTAACATACGGCGGAGGAATGTCCTCAAAACAAAACCAA
The DNA here is from genome assembly GCA_964490245.1 of uncultured Candidatus Saccharibacteria bacterium. Classification (GTDB taxonomy): domain Bacteria; phylum Patescibacteriota; class Saccharimonadia; order Saccharimonadales; family JACDBH01; genus CAZBAF01. The sequence goes on along the minus strand of CAZBAF010000008.1, from coordinate 27,399 downwards.
TGACCACTCTTAAAATTGCTGCGCACATACGCCGGAAGCTAGAAGCTTCCAGCGCCTATAATAGTCCAAGTGTCGGTATAATCCACACCCGCCGGCGTCAACGCCTCGATTGAAGCCTTACCGATCAGAGTCAATACATCGCCATTAGCCGTGCCGTTGGCGCTGGCAATCTGTCGGAAAGCATTATCAAGCCCCGATCCGTCATCATCACTGTCTGTGCCCGCATACGCGGCTGCCACTGTCACCGTACCGCCGCCGCCGGCGTCAGAGGCGTCAACCCCCAGCACATAGCCCTCCGTACCCGGCGTCAGCGTGGCCGCCGTGCCCGGGGTTGTTGAGGCAATGGTATGCCCGGCCGCCGCCGAACTCAACCCTTCATTACTGCTGCGCGCCCAGGCAATCCAGCCCTGGGTGGCGTTTGTCGTGATCGTTACCGTACGCGGTGTCGTATAAGCAACGTCGCCGCTGTCCAGATTGCTCGTAAAGCTGGTGGCATTGCCGTCCAGCACAAAGTTAAAGCTGGGCGGCACGATGGCGCTGACGACAATCTGGTCGTCGGTTATGACGCGGGCGCCAATAGTGGCCTGGTCAATAACGTTGTCACTGTCATCACGCGTCTCGATAACGATAGCATACAGTCCGGCAGCAGGATTAGTTACCGGATCATTGGTGCCGGTGCGGCCAATATCCACACAGTAGGTGGTAGTGGCCGACAGGTTCGTCACACCGCTGATCGTTATGTGCTTGCTGCTTACGCTGTTGTCGCCGGCTACGCTTAGGGTACCGGGCAATGCGACTGCGCCACAGCTGGCGGTACTAGCCGTCAGGTCAGTAGTGGCAATGGTATAATCGTCCGGAAAACTTATCCGCACCGTGTCCTCGGTGCCGGTGTTGCCGGCCGGAACGGTAAAGGTCAGCCTGAAGATTGCGGCAGTGCTGGCGCGCATGCGGTCAAATCGAAGAGTAGTACCTGTTAAACTGGCGGCATTTACCTGAATGACATCAGCCGACAATACACAGGCACACGCGAACAACAAAGCACTGGCAAACCTAAGCTTATTGATACGCAATACTGCTCCTTCTCCACCCCCGTTACGCAATCGTGAGTACAAGGTGACTTACTTTAAGCATAAGAACTGAGGCCGGTTTCGTCAATAATTCTTTGATAAATCTAGAAGGCGGCAGACGCCATGAGGGTATAGATATCCACATAGTCGGCTGCGGCCGGCGTCAGCGGCGCTGTCTTGATCTTAAGCAAAAAGGCCGCCCGGCCGCTGCTGAGCGGCGTACTGCTTGCTAAAATCTGCCGGAACTGCGAATCAACCGCACCGATAGTGTCCCCGCCGCCATCATAGGGTGAACGCGGGGCAAGCGGACCGCCGGCTGATTGATCGGCGTAGGTGTTCTGTGCGCCGATACCTTCCTCAAGCGAGCCAAGATCACCGGTCACCGGGCTGATGGTATAACCGGCAGCGCTGCTCAGCAGACCGTCGTTCTCTGACACGATATATACCAGCACGCCGCTTTCGGCGTTACTGTCGATATCCAGCCAAATAAGATCCGGGCTGTCCGTGACCGTAGCGGGCTGCACCTGTCCGAAGGCCAGCGAGTAGGGCGCCGAGGTCTCCTGGTCGCTGTCAGCGATATCAATATCAAAAACCAGCGACGGCACCGAGGTGGCAGCCGCTGCCTCCGGCCCGAAACCGGTTTCTGTAAACCGGCCCTGACGCGCTTTAACCTTCACCTTGTAGGTGGTGTCCGGCTGCAAACCGATAATCTCAACCCCCTCACCTGCTCCCCAGCCGGTATAATCCCGGAAATCCTCGCTGCCCAGCGCATCACCGACCGTATCATCCGACTGCACATAGCGGGTGGTGACAAAGTCATCCGAGCTGATAGCCACCGCAAACGTGGTATCACCGGGATTGTCACTTGTCTCAATAATAAGCGCCAGCTTGTTGTACCAGTCACCCTGGTTCTGAAAAGTCGGAGCGGCCGGCAGGCTGGCCAGCTGCGTCCCGAACAGGCCGCCGCGCATACCGTACGTGTCGGTCGATGTATCAAGCGCGCCGATCTCACCGGCCAGACCTTCCAGGCTGTAATTGGCAGTACCTGATTCGGCCGTACCACCGCTGCCAAACCCATAGCTGCGCAGCTCATAGTTGGTCGTACCCGGCAGAGCAGCCATAAAAAACAGCCCGCCTGCCGTAATTAGCCCTACGAATTCCCTCATGCTTATGGTATTTTACCATCCGACAGAGGTTTTATGTACGTACTAGTTGAGCCAGCGAAAACCAGCCAGCAGCCGGCTTGCCTCCTCCTGAATATCACCGTCCGGTGCGGCGAGCGTGTAGGCGAGCATTGCCAGCCGGCCGTCCCGGGCGGAAAAAGCCGTCAGCTCAGTGCCGTCGGTCTTTTCCATCAGCACAAACTGCGTTCCGCCCACTGTCTCGGCTGACTCACGGTAAAGATCTGGGTTGATGCGCCGGAATTTGTAAGAAGCCTCCTCGTCCATGCCGCCCGGCGGCAGCTGCTTGATAGTGACCACAAACGTCCGCCGGCCGGTCGTATCACTACGAGCCACCCGGTACACCTCCAGCGCGGTTTGATCGCCCTGACTGATATCGCTGACTGTATCGAGCGCCGCATCATAGCTGAGCGAGAAATACTTGGCCGTTATAACATTGGATTTTGGCGCCTGTTCGCGCGTAAGCGTGCTTTCGGGCACTGTACTGATTATCACACCCTTGCTGGGACGCTCCATAAATTTCAGCGCAATACTAAAGATAATCAGAGCAATCAGGCTCCAAAACACCACCTTGACCCGCGTTTTTATACGATAGGGTTTGCGCCGGTATGCCATACGCTTATTCTAACTTAAAAGCCCGGCCAAATCAGGCGTGCTGGCGTCGGCGCAGCCGCAAGCGCCGGCGATACCAGGCAAGCGCGGCGTCCTCGCCCCGTTTTTCGCCCAGCCAGAAACAAATACCCATCAAAAGCAGAATGCCGTACGCCGACCAGATATACTTGAGCACACCGTTTAAGAGCGAGCCCGGTGTCAGCGGCGCAGCGTCATCCGGCCGCACCAGCGCGCCGCCGATAATATGCGGATCATTCATGATCGTGACCAGCTGCAGCGAGGCTTTGTAGCCCCGGGTGTCATGCACGCGAACCGTAATGCTAAAGTACTCACGCGTATCCTTGAGCGAGCTGTAGGCGTGCTCTGCCGTAAATGTGTCACCATTTATATCGGTAATCATGCTGCTGTACCCGTCACCCCAGACAACGTAGGCGGTGTACGGACCGGTACCGCCCATTATCTTAAAGTCCCACTTTATGGCCTGGCCGGTGTAGGCCGCCTTAAAGAAGTACTCGCTGGCCAGATAAAACACGGTCGCAGGATCCGGCCGGCCGCCGGGCGGTGGAGTCTGCGGTGCGGCGGGCGGCTGTCCGGGGTCAGGTGCCGGGCCGGGTCCGGGCTCGGGCTCGTCCGGCGGATCGTACCAGACTGTTACCACGCCTGAAGCCGGCCCTTCCTCATCAGCCAGGTTAAAGATTTTGGCCTGCAGGTCATTGCGACCAACAAACAGGTCGGTAGTGATCGCAAAGGTACCGCCGTCTGAACACAGCGCAGAACCCGAGAAAATTTCATTTCTGAACAGCTTGACATAATAGCCGGCCGGGCAGGTGCCGGTTACCGGTATAGAAGCATCAGTAAAACGGTCACCGTCAGCGGGGCTCAAAATAACAGCCGGCTGCACCGGCGCCGGACCATTGGCCACGGCCGTCACCGTTACCGTATTGGCATCAACCTGCATGGTGGTAAACCCCAGCAGCACGCCGACCATCAGCAGCAACACCGCCAGCAGCGGATAAGAGGTATGACTTCTATGCAGCCGTCTGCCCGTGTGGGTGTAGTGCAGCAAGCCAAACTTACGGCGTGTAATATCTTCTTTTGGAACCGGCATTTTTGTTTTTGTCTGAACAGTCCTATTGAACCACACGCACCGCTTGCGTACAAGTGTCAGGCCAGGCGCCTGGCCCAAAAACGCTGCAGCGGGATAGCCAGCAGGCCAAACACCGGCACCAGCAGGGCTGCGCCCCATCCCAGCCACCAGCCAGCCAGCACGCTCACGGCAACAACCACTGCCGCCCAGATCAGAAAATCCCGGGTCCGAATGTGCGTTCGCAGATATTCGGCGCCCAGATAGTAATACGGAAACACCGTCACCACCAGGAATGTGCTGGACAGCAGACCAAAGATCAGCACTACGGTCAGTCCCTCCCAGAAAGGACTGGTTATTGCCAGTGGAATCAACGAAACCACAGCTGTGGCAGAGGTTGCCAGCAGCGGCCGGAAACGTTCGCGCAGGGCCTCTACCGCCGAATCAACCACCCCGACTCCCATTCGGCGGGCCTGATTGGCATAATCCGTCAACAGAATCGTGTTTTTAACACTCAGCCCCACCAGCGCAAAGAAGCCCAGCATCGCAAAGAAACTAAAGGCATTCTCAGACAGCTTCAGCCCCAGCGTTATCCCGAACAGACTGAACGGAATTGCCATAAATATCAGCAGCGGCTGCAGGAAGCTGCGGAATTGCACGGTCAAAAGCACATACATAACCGCCAGCAGCACCGGGAAAGCCAGCGCCAGCGTGGCGAATGACTCCTGATTTTCGGATTCGAACCCCAGATCAACCCTGATGTCTTCGGCACCAAGCCCATATTGGGCCATTCTTGTTTCATTAAACTCATTTTTCAGGGCCGTGTCGCCCAGAGCAACCAGCGTAGATGTGTCGTCACCGTCAAACCCGGCGGTAACGGTCACAATCGGACGGGCATCGTCGCGGATATACTGATTCGGGCTTGAGACGTTCACGTTAACAAACCGGGCCTTGCTGCCGTTTGGCCGCTGCAGCTGTGTATCCTCCATAAACGCCCGCACATCCTCTGCCGCCCGGAAAGCCGCCTCGCGGTCATCGGCTGCTATCTGCACCACAAAGTTTGAGGCCGGCGGCCCGACATCCACCTGCCCGACGGCCACCCGGGCCGTCTCCAGCTCGCTGTCAAACCGCTCCTGCAGCCTGTCAACCAGCTGATGTGATGTCTCGTCGCGACTGGCATAGCTGATAATGTCTATCTGCTGGCTGGCGCCCTGGGCGCTGCCGGAACCAAAATACGACCCCTGTACAAAATTCTCGCCCAGCTCTTCGGCCACAATCCGGTCCACCTCTGCCGCCGTCGCCTCGGCCTGTTCAATCGTCAGATCGGGCGGAAAGTTAATGCGCAGCACCAGACCGTTGGTATCCTTAGTGGGCGGAAAAATATTAAAGGCCACATCGCGGGCAATCAGCGCACCGGCGCCTATAAAGCCCATGCCGATCAGCACAGCAGTCGAGCCGACCAGAAAAAGTTTCTTCTGCGAGCGGCGCGCCCACAGCATGGGCCTGGTAACAAAAGTGGCAACCTTGTCCTCAAGTCCGGATGCTACCTCGGTTACGCCCTTTTTGCCCATCTGTTTTGGTCCCAGCAGCAAAAACCGCGCAAAGAACGGGATAAAAACCAGCGCCACAAACAGACTGATAACCAGTGACGAAATAATCGTGATCGGAATCGCCCGTATGAATGTGCCTAAAATGCCGCCGACAAACAGCAGCGGCGCAAAACTGAGGCTGGCCGTGGCCGTAGCCGCCACCATCGCACGCGACACCTTGCGCGTCGCCTCGCGTACGGCCCGGCGGCGATCCTTGTGATGATGCCGGGCGGCATCGATGGCCTCGACCATAATAATGGTATCGTCAACAATCAGCGCCAGCGCCAGAATCAAAGAAAAAAGCGTGATGACGTTCAGCGTGTAGCCGATACTGTAGAGCAGCCCCAGCGTTATCGCCAGCACCGTCACCATAGCAATAACCGTCACAATCGACGCCCGCACCGCGATTACCAGCGACCCCACCACCAGCACCGCGATCAGCCCCTCCAGCAGAGACCGCTGCAGCTCGGAAATCTGCTCCTCGATGCCGGGCGCAAAACTGGCGCTGACCCGCACGCCGTAGCCCTCCAGACTGGGATCATCGGCTGTTTCCTCCAGTGCATGCCGGACCGCTTCATCAAGCTCGATGACATCAAACCCCGGACGCGCTGCAATACCGATAATGACCGAGGCGTGATAGTCGCTGTCCTCATCCTCGCGGCTGCCAAACCGGTCAAAACTGCGCCGAACGGTCACCGCCTGCCCGGTAGCCGGATTCACCGTCTCCTCGAACGGGCTCTTTACAAACACCTCCTCAACATTCGCTATATCCCGGTCCCTCAGCACGGCAGCATAGGCCTCAGCCTGCTCAGCAAGCTCCTGAACACTTACCGAGTCATCGCGCGTAAAGAACGACAGCGCGATATCCAGCTTTTCAACATCACCTCCGGTGGCGCCAAAATACGGCACATCGTACTGTGCCATCACCCGCTCGGGCAGGCGGCCCGATTGCCGCACCCGCTCCTCAAGCTCGTCTGTGGCTGCAGCGGCGTTCACATCTTCGTCGTAAGAAATCTGCACGCTGAAGAAGTTGGCGGAACTTTGCGTCTGCACCATAGTCACGCCATCCTGCTCGCGCGCCAGCTCAGAGATAACCCGGGCAACATCGTTATCCACCTTGCCGGGGTCGTTCACAAAATAGGTGCCGTTTACAAACGCCAACGGAAAGTTAACGCTCGGAAAACCTTCACGGCGCAGGAATGTGCCGTAGCTCAATGCGCCAAACAAAGTAAGCAAAATCCATAAAAAGGCCGTCACGCGCGGACGGTCAAAGAAAAATACGCTCAGGCGCGACAACAATTTGTCTTTCGGCAGCGGTGTTTTGCGATTTTTTGCAGCGGACGTTCTGGAAACTTTCTTTGGACGCGCGGCCATCTTGGTGGAACCCCTGTTTATATCAGTATCATAACAGAAGTCAAAAAGTCAGGGGCAGTTTTTGACCGGATGGCCGGTACACGCTTTTGGACTACAAAGCCGAATAACCTTCATTCAGGCTGCTGAGATAGTCCATGTCCTCGTCATCAATCTCAAAATCAAACACCTCAATATTTTCCTCCAGATGCCGGCGCTGATTGGCTTTTGGCAGCGGTACCACACCAATCTGCAGACACCATCTAATCAGCAACTGGGCAGGTGATTTGTCGTACTTTACTGCCAGATCAGCAAGCGCTTCATCATCCATGCGCCGGCCGTGCGTCAGCGGACTGTAGGCCTGAATAACAATGTCATGCTGGCGGCAAAAGTCGAGCATATCCTCATCCCAGCCGAACGGCGACCACTCAATCTGGTTTACCACCGGCCACTCGCCTGATTGCTCTGCCAGATCCCGGATCTGCCGTATCGCATAGTTGCTGACACCGATATCTTTGGTCAAACCCTCGTTTTTTGCCCTGATCAGTCCGGCCCACAGCTCTTCACCAATACCGCGCGGCGGCGGGCGATGGATGAGTATAAGATCCGCATATTTCAGTCTCAGCTCGGACAGATTTGCCTTGACGGCTTGGTAGGCATCATCGGTCTCTTCGACTTTGGTCACAATGTAATAAGATTTGCGCGGCACTTTAGCACGCCGTAACCCTTCGGCAATGCCAGGCTGCGTGCCGTAATCGCCTGAGGTATCAATCATGGTATAGCCCAGCGCCAGCGCGTCCTGAATAACCTGCGGTGTGTGCTTGGTCAATCTCCAGGTACCCAAGCCCAGTGCCGGCATGACACGGCCGGTATGCAGGGTTTTAACGTCGCCCAAATGCATCAGGCCTGCTGCTTTCATTACCATACACGCTTTTAGGACTCCCGGGCGTAAATTCTGTCTGAGCCGAGCGCCCTTTCACCAAATAAAACCTGGCGGCTCCGCATCAAAAAACCCGGCCACTCCAGACACTTGCGCTTTATTGCCCCTGCGCTGCTGTCGGTGCTGCCTGCCATGATGTAGCCTACGCCATCGTACGAGCCCAAAGTATGACGTCCTTCTGTTCGGGAATGACGCAGGTTCATCGCCTGACTAACTTTCATCATAGACTTAACCTCCCCTTATGTTGCCTGCAGGCGGGGCTACCCCACAGCCGCCCCGCCTGCTATCTTAGGAGCCAGCGCGCGGCTTAGATAAACCGCGCCGCTGTAGAGCAACCTACCTCTGGCCGCCCTTACGACCAGCCTCGCTTGCCCGTTGCGGATTATTCTTGAAGTTCCCCCCGCTCGCCTTGCCGCCTTTGCTGGCAATCTCGCGCTGTTTATCTTCATCCATTGAGGCAAACCCCTGGTTATTAGATCTGTTCGTACGTGCCATAATTATTTATGCACTCCTTTCTGCCTTACGTGGCACCTCTATCATAAAAGACCGGTTAAAAGCGTGCAGTAAGCTTTGTCGCTGACCAAACAAAAATAAGTAACAATTATCACAGAAAAAAGTTACAGAACCAGGTAGGATTTAGATGTTATGGCATTCACGCGCAAGCTCATAAAGCCAAAGGATACGTCACCCATCCTTAAACATGCCATGCAGTTTGCCCGTCTCAAACCCTACCCGAAGGGCCAGATTATTTTTTATCAGGGTGATGATCTAACCCAGGTATTTATTATCAAGTCCGGGGTGATCAAAATTTACGATATCGACGATCACGGCAACGAAAAAATCCTGCATATCGCCAAGTCACCGGCGGTGGTGCCCTTTTCTTTCTTTTCGGGCGATTCGGCGCCGCCCCGCTGGTTTTATGCCACCATGACCGACTGTGAGCTGTACGTCCTGCCCACCCAAACGCTTGAGAAGGCTATGAACGCGGACAGCGATCTCTCGGCCATGCTAACCCAGGCGTTCTCGCGCGATGTCCACGAGTTGCTGGTGCGACTCAGCAGTCTCGGCAAAACGCGCGCTATAGACAAGCTTGTTGCCACGCTGCGTTTTTTGCGACTGCTGCATGCGGTCGAGCGGCGGCGCAGCTGGTGGCGCGTAACCTTCCCTGTCAATCATCAGCTGCTGGCCGACATAGCCGGTATCACCCGCGAACGCACCGCCATGGTCATGAAAGAACTGCAGGACAAGAAAATCGTGCGCAGTCCCAAAATGAACATCCTCGAGATCCATAAAGAACGTCTTGTCGAAGCCGCCGGCAAATAGCCGGCCAAAGGCCTGTTCAATTATAAACCCAGTCTGGCCTCGGGATATTCCCCGCGATACCGGCCGTCACTCGTAAAATAACTCATTTTATACTTCCAGTCCGCTTTGCGCAGCCGCTCATTCGGAATGGTAATCCGGCAGCTGCCAGCCGCCTCAAACGGCTCAACAAATCTGATGTACTGCGGACCATTAACCTGGCTGAGCTCGGCCACACAGGTGCCGCTGTACACACCGGGCAGCGTGGCCTCCAGGATGACATGCAGCGTATCGGGCAGCACACTGACGCTGCGTAAGGGCTTCTCGCGCGCGGTTGACGGCGCTTGCGGTATCTCAAAATCATTCGGGTCACTGCCCGCCTGACTCGATCCGCCGGCCGCCTCGGTAAGAAGATTGGCCTGCTTTTGATTGTCGCGGTTGATCCTGATCACAAACTGCGCAGCGCCATACACAATAATAAGCAGCGCGGTCACAAACAGCACCGTGCCAATGGTAAAACCCTGCTGGCGGTTATTATGCATATGCTTATTGTAACCTAAATATCCGGACTGCTTTTAATCGTTCTCCAGCAGTTCTGCCGATACAATAATGCGCTTGTCATAAGTTTTGGCTGTGCGGTCGTAGCGGCCGCTGCAGGTGATCAGATTAAGCTGGCTGCTGACATGCAGATCCTGCGTAAACAGCACCGAAGCTGCCTCGTCCAGGTCCGACTCGACCCTATCAAGCACCCTGTAGCGCAGCACCTGACCGTCCCCCCGTTTGATACGGAACCTGTCACCGCGCCTAAGCTCACCCAGCCGGCCAAAAATACCAGCCGCGGTTGTCCGGCCGTCCACGTGGCCGTCGATGATAGACAGTCCGGGCTGACCGGGGCGGACAGAATCGACAAACCAGCCGGCCAGGTGAATGTTGCTAGGCACCGTAACCTGCTGGTTCTGGTCGACGCCGACCTTTTGAATAAAGCCATCGACCGCAAGCGAAGGGATGATGATCTTTTTTGGATCCTGCGGCTGGCCGCGCCAGGGATAATTCGGGCCGGGCGGCGTCTCGTCAGGCGTATCGGTCGAATACGTCAGAATCTCGTCCTGGAGTGAGTCCGAACGCTGCCCGTCAGAAAGCACGCGGCTGATAACCGGCACGGCCGTGGCCACCAAAAACCCCAGCGCCAAAAGATAAACCAACCGCTGCCGCCTGGTTGCAGGGAGCAGCCCTTTGAGTGTGCCCATAAGCTTTTTCATAGTACTACGGCATAGTACCATAATCGGCCCGGCCGTGACTGCTCTTCATGGGGGATTTTACCCATTTTTTAGTCCATAGCGAGCAAGGGAATATGTCAATTATACCCTATACTGCTTATGTTTGTCAAGAGCAGCGTACTCTACCCACGGAAAACCCCGGTTAGGGCCGCCTATTTTACGCGCGTGGCAGTGCGCCGCACAATGTCATCAAAGACCTGTTTGTACGCCCCATCTATGGCCAGCTTATCTATAAGTTCGTGTGCGCGCTGGCCCAACTGCTGTATACGCTCCTCGCATGCCGCCCGGGCACCGCACGATTCTATCAGGCCGGCAGCCTGATGGTACTGACCCGCAGACAGGCCCTGCACGCCAAACACCCTATCAAATGCCTGCCGGTCACGCGCAGCTGCCCGTGCATAAAACTCCTCCACCATAAAGGTGCGCTTGCCCTCCCGGATGTCCCCGACAGTGGTCTTGCCCGTCACGGCCGTATCACCAAAAATACCCAGCACATCATCGCGCAGCTGATAAGCGATACCCAGATTGCTGGCGATTTCCTGCAGCTTTTCGAGCTGATCGGCAGCAGCGCCGGCCAGTGTTGCCCCGATCAATAATGGTCCGGCAAAAGAATAACTGGCTGTTTTGCACTCGGCAATCTGCAGGGCGCTTAACGGCTCGGCCGCAAAGGCCGACTCGGTATCCAGCAGTTCGCCGCCACACACTAAAAACACCGATTCAGCAAAGAAATCAATAGCTTTTTGGCGGCGCGCAGGCGGCACATCCGGGATACCGTTCATCAGCCGGTATGCCTCTGATATCAGCAGATCGCCCGCCATCAGGGCGGCACTGTTTGCATAATGCCGAACCTCATCCGGGCTGCCCAAGCGCGGGGCGTAGGCCTCCATATACTGGCCGGTTACGTTTTTGATACCGTAGCGCCGGGTGTCGCGGTCGATAATATCATCATGAATCAGCAAAGCCACGTGCAGCAGCTCGACGGCACCGCCGGCCTGCAGAGCCGTGTCCGGATCGTCGCCGCCAAATGCCCTATAGGCCGCGTGGACCAGATAGGGACGCAAACGTTTGCCGCCCTGATCAACCAGACGCCGGGCACTGCGCCACAGGTCGCCGTAGCGCACCGATACCCGGTCTGCCTGGTCAATCCGCTCCTCAAAAATCCCGGCCAAAAACCGGTCGGTCTCTGCTTTTACGCTTGCGGCATCCAGTAACGTATCCTTCATCGTAGTTTCTTCTTCCATAATACGCACCAGCGGGCCTTAATACTACATCCGTCCTAATTGACGCGGATAAGTTTGCCTAAAACCTTTAGCCTAAAAGAGTTTAGGGAAACTGCCGAGTTTTGTTGGTGATGCACTCGGCAGGCATCGAGGCGTAACAAGCGAAGAACAATGGTTCCTCCAGCTCGCCACACCTGACGTCGGCGGCAGGAAGTGCCTAAGATTAGCACACTTCCTGCCTGCCAACGGATCGAATGCCATACTCCGGCTAGCAGCTGGGAGCATGGAGGGGACCTCTTGCGGTGTTGATATCCACATGGAAGTGGTTGTCGTGACCGGGGAGCGGCTTGATCTGGCCGATCCGAATCCCCTTGTTTTGGGCATATTGCAGTAGGGCTGAAACGACAAACGTGTCGTTGTACCAGATGTTCTTCACCAGGCCGGTGTCAAGGAACAGCTGGCCGAGGAGCACGGTTGCCTGGCGATTGTAGCCTCCTTTCGTGTAGTCGGCTGCCCAATCGGCACCGTTAGTAGTTGCGTCCAGGTCGACTGCGACGCCCCACTTGTGGCTGTTGTGCGGCCAGCCGGCATTCAGGTCACCGATATTTACCCAGCCCTCTGGATAGAATTGCTTCCAGCGGTTGGCAACGGTGTACAGCACGCTGACGAGCTCCAGGCTCCCATACCGTCGGCATGGAAGCGAGTAGATCGTGTACGCGCCGTTGATTGACGGCGGCATGGCGTAGTAGCCATAGGCATTAGGAGTCCCAAGGTTGGGCGGCTGGAACACCGTTCCTGGCAAGGGATCCCGTTCTGCGAGCGTCCGGTACATATGGGCAGACTCCAACACGCGCCGCACATAATGGCACGAGTTGTTGTAAGTGAAGATGCCCCGCTTCACCTTTGAGCCGTAGTCACCGATCTGCACTGACGGACAGTCGTTCACATTAAGTGTCGTCCCGTGTTGCAGGTACCGGGCGGCCGAGAGGATTGCGTCGTCATAGTCGAAGACATCCTTCCAGCCATCGCCGTCGCCGTCCACGCTCCACATGCCCCAGGTCGACCGATTGGTCTCATCTGCCCGCAAGCGCGCCGGTGTCAACGGACCACCACGGGCTTCCCAGCGATTAAACTGTGCAATGCCCGAGCAGCATCCCAAACTGTTTTCGCCCGAAGTCACGCCCGGGAGATTGGCCCGACCGTGGTCGGTTTCGACGTCCAGCACCCCGCATATCACTTCCCAAGGCACGTCCGGGCTGTATTTCTCAGCGCCGATGAGACACAGGGCAAGGACACGGGTAGGGATGTCACCGACGGTAGCCTGGCCTGGATTCAAATCGGAACCGCTACTTCCCCCGAAGGAAAAGAACGAACCGATGATGAATACGGCAACAAGGGGCAGCGCGAGGGGTATGAGCAGAAGCTTTTTACCCATCGTCGGTACCAGGGGGCATAGAAACCCACTCCACCTTCCAGGCGCCGTCCAGCTTGGCCAAGGTGTATATACGCGGGAGATCCACGGCATGGGTTGCCCCGCTGGTGTTCACCTGGGTGCGACGGATATTGACGTACACCTCTTTCTTGACGTCCGTCTCATCGTACACATAGCTGACGGGCACGATTTGCGCCCGGTAGTACAGGTTGAGCCCCGCATTCTGGGTTATGGCTTCGTTCCACTCGCCTCGGATGAGGTCGAGCTGTTCCGAAGTCACCAACGGGGCAAGCTGGCCGACATATGCTTCAAGCAGCGCCGTCATGTCACCCAACTGGTTGGGAAACCCTACCAGCAGTACTGCCACCTGTTCGGCAACCGCGATGGCTGCCTGGGTGTCGGGATTGTAGACGGGCGGCCGCACGTCTTCCTCGCTGCCCTCTTCCTCACCGCTGGCTGCGACGTTAGGAGGAGCCTGAGGACGAGTGGAGCCCGTTCCCGGAACTTCCGCTGGAACTACGCTTGCTCCGCTGCCCACAGGAACACCTGACGTATCTGACACTCCACTTGCAACACTCGTGGAGCTGGCTGAAGTTGCCTCGCCATCTGACGTTCCCGTGCCCTTGACCGCAATTGCCACCAGCGCAATGACGACAAGAATGACGTTCGCGATGGTGCCGCGGCGTTTCGCATCCGGTTGCATGGATCACCTCCTCTGTCAGTGGCTGTCGCCGTTACGGGCGGGCGCCAGTGCTCGTTGGTACAGCTTGTGACGCGATTCCAACAATGCCTTCTGAACCATGATGGGAACACGGTTCATCATGCGGTCGTTGGCTTCGTTCGTCTGGATTAGTGCCATCTCGGATTCGGTCGGGAGGATTTGGACAAAGACGATGTCTTGGTCAGGAACCTTGAACCCGAAGCAGCCTTGCGGCAGCCGGAAGATTCGCTCACAGTCAAGGTCCGAAATCCCTTGGAGTCGGAGACTGACCCGGATCTCTTCCCGGTTCGGCAAACGGCCGTAGAAGGTCGCGCCGAAGCCCTGGACGATGCCCTTGGCAAGCTTGCTGATGCTCGATCCTTCGTCGCCGCCAGCCACGAAATCGCTCTCGTACTGGGTGGCTCGGAAGATGGTCGTGTGGAACGAACGGGCCTTCTTGATGAACGCGCTCATGAAGCGCACGTACATCAAGATATTAAAGGCCTCATGCTCCTCGTCGCCGATGTCGATGTGCGGGATGATGCTGAGGTCGCCGTTGGCCAGCGCCACGTTCTGGTAATACCACATCATGGCTGCCAGAACACCCTTCGCCTTGTCGTTCACACCAACCCAGTCGATCATGAGCGTGTGATGGCTCAACAGATCGTGCAGGGTCCGTGTGTCGTCCAAGCCGAACTTGGTCTGGGCCTTGAACAGTTCCCCGAATTCGCCCGAAAGCATACGCACCAGGTAGCTGTGCACCAGGCCTGCGTCGTGCTCGAACTCTTCCGGTGGCACGTTCGACGTGGCCGTGATGATCAGTTGCAGCTGGGCGTTCAGATCCGGGTCCTCGCGGAGCGCGGCTGTGAAGAGATGTTGGAGGGTGGAATCACGCCGGATATAGAAATCCCGCAGATCCTGATGCTTGAGCCCTCGCAACACCACCTCGAGCGCCTCGAGGCTGGCAATCGCACTGATATCGCGCAACATGCGGAAGATGCCAACCTGGATGACCAGCGGCTCCCAACGGGTCAAGGGTGTGCCCTTGGCCGTTTCGCAGAGGTTGATAGCGATTTCGTGCAGATGCAGTTCGTTCAGCCCCATGGAGGGGTCAAACAGGTTGATCGACGCATTGCGCAGCGAGATGGTCTCGCCGGCCAGGCTGTCGATGACGGGCGCATACTCGGGCGCATTGCCTTCGTACTTGCGGTTGTGGATGAGAAGGCGGGACGGGACGGGCAGATCGTCATCGCTGTCGTGGGCCTGGAGACCCAGCAACCTCGTGGCAACCTTCAAGAGAGTGGACTTGCCGCTCCCCACATCACCCAGAACCGCGAAGGTGGTGGACTTGATCTGTCCGCTCGCTTTGAGGGCTTGCGGATCGAAGTGCCAGTCACGTCTGTTGCCCAGCTCGACACCTAGTGAGGGGCCGGTACGAAGCAGCTGCTTGGGCGCTACGAACGGCCACGCCAGAGAGGCGCTGCGGGGGCTGCCGGAAAAAACCAATCCTCGGCTCATGATGGTCTGCTCCTGGTTGTCGGTCGGAATTTCTCTACTGCATTTTCAAGGTACCTAAGGTGTTGCTAACGGCACCTCAGCGCTGCAATCAAGCGTTTAATTGCAAGGCTGAAGTGTGTTCCCTGGGTAGCCGAAGCTAATGCAGCCTTCGAGGCTACCCAGGGGAACGCACCATTTCTCTCGTTTACACGGTGTTGGTGCCGAGCGTGGCGGCCAGCAGATAGTTGAGCTGTCGGTCCATCCCCTTGACGCGCGCGCCGGTAATACCCAGCGTACGCAGCTCAGCGATGACCCGGTCGACTTCCTCGTCGAGATCCTCCCGATTCAGACTGCTGATGCTGATGAGCATCGCGTAATCGAACTTAAAGGGATTCTCCGCAAGAATTTCCTGCCGACGCTCGCGTTCTGCATCCCGCATGCGCGCAGCCGCACCGATCCGTGGCGGGCCGAACCCACGACGGATGTCATCCCGGATCAGCAGCTTCCTTTCGTTGACATGGTATTCCGTATTGCTACGGACAGTCTCACCGTTGAGACTGAAGGTACTCCATACCGGAAGCATGCTAAATAGCTGCCGAAAGTCCAAGGCACCCAACCGGGACGGCATCCGCTTGATCCGGATGATGGCGTGGTAGGTGCCATCCGTCGTACAGTGGTCGTAGGGAGTTGTGATGCTCTCCTGCGGCCACAGGTTTCTTGCTCGCCAGAAGTCGCTTCGAGGGAGGGGTGTACCGTCGGTGTCCTCCGGGTTTTCCTGCCACTCGAAGTACTCGGTGCTGCCATTGATGTCCCACCCGGTTCGGATGAACTCGTGGAGCTCGTTCGGGCCAAGAGCGTGAGGGTCGTAGACGCCGCACGCCCGAAGCTCGTCGATAACCACTTGGGTGAGACGATTGATGTTGAGCCGCCGGATCCGCGGCTTTGCAATGCCCCGTTGCCGGGACAGCCGTTTGCGGTGTGACTTCTTGCCTCCCTCCCCATTCAGTTGTCGGGCAACACGTGCCACCGCTGGATCGCGGTCTATGGTAACCACCACAGCCATATCCAGCCGGGCAGCGTACTTGTACTGCACCACAGAGCACTCATCCAACAGTCTCTTAGCGAGACTGATGTTGCGCCGCTCGAGTGGCGGAAGTGCCGCTACCTCCTCAGGAGAAAGATCCGTCGGGGCAAAGGCAACCCTGGCATCAAGCGCCAGCGCGTAGAACTTCCGCAACTCCACCGGGTTGGTGGGGCGATGGCGGAGCACCAACGATAGCCGCGTGCGAGCGTTCAGCTGCGCAGCAACCTTCGTAATGGCGTCCGCCACCCGGGCGTAGGTGTCCTGCTGCTCCTCGAAACTCTGAGAGGCGAGCCGGCTGCCTGAACCCATGACCACCATGCTGTCTGTGTTCTCAGCTGGGTTGTAGATCAGGGCGACATCCGTGCCTTCCAGTACGTCCAGCTTGAGCGGGATGACCTTCTCGGGTGTCGACAGCAAACGACCCCTTAGGCCTTTGTAGGCTTTGGGAACCGCCTGCCACAACACCCCCCGGTTCAGGACACCAACCTTGAGGCTGCGGTACAGCTCTCCGGGCAGGTAGTAGAACCGACCATCCTGGTTTTTGAAAAGCCCCACGATGGCAAGAATGAGCACCACAGCCCACACCGGTCCGCCGACCAGCAGTTGGAGCGTGACAAGACACGCCAGCCAGCCGATAGCAAACTTCCCGTCCGACCACCCGAAACGCCAGTAATTCATACGCTGGCGCGGAGGGTGTTCAACACGGTAGTAGGTACTGTCAGGGGCCATTGGGCTTCCTTTCCGGCACCTTTCCCGAACCGCCGAACGGCTTGGCAGCAAGCACTACGGACGCTGCCAAAGCGGGATGGGCCGCTCCTGCCATCCTGGCCGCCAAGGCTGCAGAGCCTACTTCTACGGTGCCCTCGGTCACGGATTTCTTCACCCTCTTGCCTGTGGGAGGCGTTTGCATTCTCACCGGCACAGGCTCGAGGGTACGGGCATGCAGGGCGCTGATATCCACCTTCTGCGGCTGGCTGGACATTGTCTCGACACGGCCACGGATGTCCGTGATCGAGTTGACGTTACCCACAATGTGCGTGGCACTCCGCTTGCCGAGCTTCCACACCTTGACCGCAACAACGATCGTCATGATGAGGGTGCCCAAGCTGATCAAAGCCGACCCAATCGAGGTAGTGCCCATCGGCAGAAAGTCCCGGGCGACTTGGCCCAGTTCAATCGTAACGACGAGCGCTGCCCCCGAAGACAGGTAGGCAAAGATCGATCCCAGCACAGAGCTGGCAAAACGCCGCCCCCACCCTCCAAAGGAGTAGGTGGCAAGCGCCGGCAGGAAGAGCCACACGGCAATGATCATCGCTAGCTCATATAGGAAGAGCACAATGGCCAGCACAAAGGCCAGCACCAAGATGAACACCCCGATGATGAGCGAGACGATGACATTGACCAGATCCGGCACGAAGAACAGGCCCCAACCGCCGTCATCGGGTGCAGCGCCGTGGTAGAACTGCGCCACTGCCGCCATGCTGTCTCGGAACACGAACAACCTGTCGCTGAACGGGAACCAGGACGGAGCGATGGCGGTGACCAGCACAGCTACCAAGATGGCCCGGAAGGCGTTGTTGGTAAGCCGCTGGATGACGGTGGCCATGGCAACGAGCGCAACCATGCCCAGGATGGCAATGGTCGGCGCGACACCGAGAGCCTTGCCATAGAAGTCCTGCTGCCAGTCACCGGGTTCAGGCCGCGGCGGATTGATCAGCACGCTTTGGATGAACTCGATGGATTCGTTGATGGCTTCGCGGACCTTATTGTTGGCCCACTCGAATGGGTTGAAAATGCCGGGCATGTCGATTCCTGGAATATCAGAGATCCCAGGAAGTTCGGGAAGGGGACCCGGCAAGTCGATCCCACAGATGGGCGGGATGCACGGCAGGTCGATCTGTTGGGGCGTTGGCCCACCAGCACGGGGGGAGATGGCGTGCGCCGTCGACGGAAAGATGACCGTCAGCAACACTGCCAGCAACACCGTGAGGGCGAATCGGCCGACTTTTTGGTATGTGCTCACGGTTCCTCTCCTTCAGAGACCGCTGGATGATGTGACGCATAGGGGGTCCGCCGCAAGTGCAAAAGGCTTACGCCTAGCCGTACGGCGGACCCTATGCGGACGCACCCTAGGTGCTGCAGGGGGCGTTGATCAGATCGTCGATGAGCGGTGTGTTGATCAGGATTCCCAGAACGATTGCCAGGATGATCACCACGCCCATCGACTTGAAATACACCGCACCGCTGCCCTTGCCGATCGAAGCAACGATCGCCAGAACGAGCAGGACAACGACAGCGATGCCCGCCAAGGTGAACACCACAGGGACACCGACATCGAAGATCGGCTGCAGACCGGCTACCAGGTTGTTGGAGACCGTGCAGTCCGGGTTGACGTCGATGGCGAGCACAGGGCCCGCCGCAACGGTGGAACTGGCGTTGGCCGACGCGGGCGCGAAGGTCGCCAGCGTGAAGAGCATCGCCGCCAGGACGACGCGTGCTGTACGTTGACGGATGTTCATGTGCATGTCCTTTCTTCGAAACCGACGGATGCCGGTTCGTACTGCACCTCGGGGAGCAACACCTCACCGGTATTGCCACTGGCAACCACGACCGGCTCGAGCTCGCGTGCGTGCTCGGCCTGCATAATGGCAACCAGAATCTCCAGCAGGACAACACGGATACGCAACGGTATCCGCTTCAGCGTGACGAGCTTGCCCTTCTTCATGTACCGATTGAACGGGATCATGAACAGGTTCTCGCTCGGCACACCATTCTGGGCTGCGTACTCGTCCCGACGCTTGCCGGGCCGAAACTTCGTCTGCAGCCAGGTGTACAGCCGACGCTCGCCGATGACGACAACAATGGCGTCCCTCACCTTGGCGGTGTAGGCACCATCGTCAACCTCGCAGTACCGGTCCATGGTGCTGACGAGATCATCATCGGCATCAGCCATGTGAACGTTCAGGGGCATCACCACCACATCGGACATCTTCATCGAACCGAGATTGCCCGGCTGAAGAGGATTGTTACCGAAGTCGCAGAACACCGCGGGAGCATTGTCCTTGAGGATGCGCAGCGAGTCTTCGAAGTCGTCCTGACTGAACGGCTCGATGCTCGCCTTCTCCGAAGCGATGACGATGACACCAGTTTCCCGGTGTCTGTCAGCGCTCAGGAGGAGCTTGGACAAGTACTGCAGCTCGTGCCGTCTCTTGATGAACGACCTGAGCTGAATGGTACTGTCGCGATCGACACCGAGCCGCTTGGCGGTTCCGCCAGGGTTCTCGTTGACGTCGAACGCTACGCACGGAATCTTGAGCGCGTATGCGTACATGGCGCTGAGCCAGGTAGCGAGCAAGGTCTTGCCGCTGCCGCCCTTGGTATTGGCGATAGCGACAACCTTCTGCACCTTGCGCAGATCCCACAGCTTATCCAGCGCGTAGTTGTAACGCTCGCGTTGCGAGCGGTACAGCAGCCACTGCCAGCCGTATCGTGCGTACAAGCGCGTCCCGAGATACTTCCACAGGAAGCCCCAGATGCCCATTGTTGGCACGGGCCCTTGCGGCACGTGCTTCTCACGGGGCGGTTTGGGTTGATGCTCGGACATGGCACGGATCTTGGGACGAACGTGCCGTCTGAGCGGGGCAGCGTCCTTTGTCGGAGCCGTGTCATCACCCGGCAGGACCGGGGGTGGCAGGGTTTGCGTCGAAGGATGGTCATCGACGGGGAGCCCGCGCGGCGGATCGCCGGCGGACGCTGGTCGGATGTGCCTTTCGCGTGCAGACATGATCTTCCTTCCGCTTGGGTTGGACTGTTGGACTGTATGGGTTTGGACTTTGGGTTGTGTAAACGCTTACGAGTTAAGGTGCGCTACTCTGAAACTACAAGCTCCTTCTGTTAGAGGGGCGAGTTAGCAGACCGGATTTTTGTCCGGTTTCCATGCTGATATCGTTTGTTACACCTGTGACATCAGTACCGAAACCGAACAATAAGAGCGCGCTTCTTTTTAATCTTTCGTCGGTCCCTACTATTTATTTTGTGTTTATTTTACCATACGATAGCACCTATTTGTTCTGTTTACAACATGATGCAGTTTTCTCCTGACTTACCCCTCTCTTACCCCTGTGAAAGTGTGCTTTTGATGTTGTGGAATATGTTACATGCTTCTTTGGTTATAGAATGTATTCTATTGCCATACCCTGCTCTTAATTGTATAAGTATAGCTATCTCCGGGAAGTACCCGTCGAGATCGCACGTTACCGTAAGGAGACTAGGGTGTTTCTTTTCCAGACTTCCCCCGACCCCTCGGCCCGGCCTGGCTGGCCGAACCGTAGGATTGGCGAGAATTACAACATTGATATCGATTGGACACCGTTCATTACCCTTGCCTTCATGGTAGCGGCAATGGTGTTCGGCATCTTCATCATCATTGCCGCCATTTCGGGGGCCAAGACAAGAAAGAGGCGTAGCCCAAAGAACGAGTACCAACGTCAGGCAGTCCCACAGAGATTAAGCAATATCTCCAAACGCGCCTTTGACAACAACCTGCGCCACACACTGAACGAAGGGGAGGAAGCTTTGCTTGCCTCCAGGCAGCACTGGATATACGGCCTGCTTGCACCGGCCGTACTGGGATCTGCCACCCTTGTGCTGACGGTGTTGTGGCTAGTCTACCGTCCTGCGCCGTTGTCACTCATCCCCTTGTTGTGGCTGGTGGCTGCGGTAGTCGCCGGCATCTCAATGGTGCCCTGGCTGTCGATCTACATCATGATCACCAACCAGCAGTACCACTCGTACAAGCTGCCTCCGGCTTACATCCCGTTCTTGAGAGAAGACCACTACTCGCTTCCACTGGAACGGGTGATCAACTTCACGAGCAAGAACTCGTGGCTTCAGGGGCAGTACAATATCGGGGATCTGCACATCGCCCAACTTGACCAGGCCGGCAACCGCGACGAGGCTTTGACCATCGCCCAAAACATGCCGGACATCGAAATGGTTGTGGACATCGGCGAAGCAGCCCGAACCGCCTACAGGTGGCAGCAGGAAGCACCACGAAGGGAGCGGGAAGCCCGCGAGGAGCATGACCGCCAGGAAGCTCTGGCCCTCCAGCGCCAGACGGTCCGCCTCTTGCAGCAGCTCAACGGCTTTGATGTCGCTGAGCCCGGCGACGCACCTGACCTGCCGCCCGGTTACGAGCCCTAGCGACTTACAACGTGCGTCCGGTGACGGTTATCTTTATGAGACCGTCACCGGACAAACAACTTTATTTCTTAACCAGCCGCAGCAGTATCAAGCACAAGCTGCATGAACTTCTTGCGGCTCCGTACTTGCGCAGAATCCATTTCCTCTTTACTTTTCTTAACACGAACCGGCATTCCATCAATAATGGCACATCCCGCTCCGCCCAGATCCGAAAACTTGCACATGCGGACATGCAGGTAAAGCACGCCTTTCCAGCGCGAAAAGCCGGCGGCAAAGGCAAGGCCCTGCAACGGTACAATGGCAGAGTAAAGGTGCTTTCTCTTGCTGCCATCCCGACCATTGTCTTGTACGGCATCAACAAACTGCTCAACTCTTTGGATGGTTTTATCATTACACCAGGGCCGGACTTGTCGAATAAAGTTTGCCAACATCTGTGCGCCACAGCTGTCAATATCGAGTCCGGTGGCGTAGGAAATGCGCTGTTCATAGTTGCTGCGCCGTTCGGGATGGACAATACCATCAACCCCTTCTTTGCCAATCGCATCAATAACTGTCGTATACTGCGTTTCCATGAACCCTATAAAACTTTCAAGCATTGCTATCAGTTCCGGGTTCTTTAAGGTATTCCATTCACCAATTTCAAGCGATAAGACACAGGGGTGGATATCTTTGAGCTTAAAGGGCATACCCTCGTGCGCTATAAGGTCAGTGAGAAGGGTTTTGGTGATATATGAATACTCTTCAGCCAGCCGTCGCCGATCAGTAAAGGGCAGGTTGCCGACTTGGGTGGTAATACCGGGCAATTGTTCGAGTTCCTGCTGACGGGCGGCCAGGTGAAAGTGCAGCCGTTTTTCACCCTGGATGCTAGCGCGGTGATGCGTTAGAGGATCGTGGCTCCAGGATACAGTCACATAGTTGCCTTCGTCTTCTGCAGCTTGGGCACAGGCCGCCAGCTGTGCAAAGAGCGCCTGAGACCTCTCACCTGTCTCGTCTGCCTGAAAATACTCACAAAGTGTACTCACCGGCCGTGTCTCGGCGTGTAGCCACATAATATCCTGTACGGCATGCGGCAACTGCTTGTCAATAAGCGCCATGCCAGTCGTTTCGTCGCTCAAAAGCATATGCGTTCGCTTAGCGATGTCTTCTGTGGTGCGAAGCTCATTAAGCCCCACCAGTCCTGCCTCAGGGTTTCTTGGCGCCGCCAAAAAGTTCCCGACCTGGGATTCGAGATATGGCTCCTGTAGCTCTGGAGACAATAGAACAAAAGGCATGACTTTTAAATCACTTGATTATAGTGTATAATAGCCTATATTACCTCGTTCTATCCGTACGTCAAATCTTACTGAAATGAAGTCATGACAAAACCTATAGAAAAAATCCTTATCGTTGGCCCTGTGGGCGCCGGAAAGTCATATGCCGCTCGAGCAATTGGCAGTATGATTGACCGGCCAGTCGTACATTTGGACCGCCTCATGCTTGATCCTTTGACCGGCCCGAAAAGCCGTGAAAAATTTATAGAGGATGCAGAAGCCTATTTTGCCTCGCCTGAGCTTGCTGAGGGTTGGGTGGCCGACGGCACATACCGTTCACTGCGACAAATAACCTGGGAGCGGGCTGATGCAATAGGCTATATCAGACCTTCCCTCCCCCGCAATTTGTTGCGCGTAGTGCAGCGCGGGCTGACAGGCGATGTACGTGGGGGCAATAGCCCCAGCAGCCTGCGGACCCAGCTTGCCCGCTTGCATGCAACACGCGTTGAAGATATAAACAAACTCGACCTTACCACCCAGGAGTTCCGCGAATATGGCACGCCTGTTCTTGAGACATCCAGCAGCGCCCGCTTAATAGCAGCCTTCGCCTTGTACCTGGAACAGCAGACTACAGCAGACTAGCCTGTTCCGCCTCTTTTCTTCCCTGGTGCTTGGCGATTTCAGTATGGAGCCGATTGACGCCATGACACAACGGCCAGTACAATTCTCTTAATGGACCCGGATATTACTGCCTATAACCAGTCTCAGGCTGAAGAGTGCAAAAAAATCTGCGAACTGCTGGCTCGACACATATCGGCCGGGCTGCCACATGCTACAAGCAAAATCTGGCACAGACATCCAGTGTGGTTTCTGGATGATAATCCGACTGTCGGCTACAGCCTGCAGAAGGCAGGCGTACGGTTGATGTTCTGGAGTGGTGCCGATTTTGACGAGCCCGATCTGCAACCTGGTGCCAGCGGCAAGTTCAAGGATGCGTCTATCTTTTATAACCATGTATCAGAGATCAATAAGGATGATTTGCAGCGCTGGCTTAAGAAGTCAGAATCGATTCAATGGGATTACAAAAACCTTATTAAACGCAAGGGTGTGCTGGAGCGCATTAAATAATCAGGCCGAGCGGTCTCTAACAGCGTTCAAAAATACTCGGGCAGCTTAACGCACGAATTGAAAATCAAGCAGTCGGGCTTGAACTACGTGCGCCCAGGCTCGTGGTATTTGCTACAATACATGCATGGCTCTAAAAGAACTTTCTTACGGTACGGTGCATAAAATGCCGGCCGATCTGGGCAAAGCGTTGGCCGCTAATAAGCAGGTGCGCGCCCTATGGGAAGACATTACGCCGCTGGCACGCAACGAATATATCTGCTGGGTCGAAAATGCCAAGCAGATCGAAACCCGACAGCGCCGTGTCAAAAGAACCTGCGAAGAACTGCTGGAAGGCAAGCGGCGGCCCTGCTGCTGGGTTGGTTGCATCCACCGCAAAGACAAGCCGATCAGCCCGTCGGTACGGTGGGTGCTGGGCAGACAGCCCAAGAACTCGCGCTAGATAAATATTGCATGACTCTAATGCGGCGTCTGATGCGCAGGCAGTACTGCCGGGCTTGCTTGGCAAAATAGTGAAAAAGCTTACAGCTTTCGTGCGCGTACTTGCGTATGGTAGAGGTATGGACCAAACAGCGGAACTTACCCATAAGCAGGATATTGCGGACCTGGTTGCTCCTTTAGATACAATAACCACCAGTCGCACCGGCAAGACACTGGGCAGCGTGCTAACCAACGTTACTTCCAGCCACTCGGCAGTATTTATTTTCGATGAAACGGACGAGTTTACGGGGCTGGTCTCGCCCTATAAAACGCTGTACGCCAGCAACTTCCCCTACTCAACGCAGGTAGAATCTGTCCTGTTAAAACCGCCCGCCATTACGCGGCAGACCTCTATTGCCGATGCGGTTGGCCACATGCTGGCCACCCGAATCTATACACTGCCGGTTTTTAATGATGTCGGCGAGCCTGACAGCGTGATCCGTGCCGAAGATGTTCTTAAACATGTAGCCGGTACGCGCGCCCTGCTGCGGGCGGTCAGCGACAACATCAAACCGAACAAACCCATAACCGCGCCTATCACCTCGTCGGTTGGCGAGGTATACAGTCTGCTGAAAGAAAAGGGCGTATCAAGAATCGTGCTGACCGAAGAATCAGGGGCGCTGGCTGGTATTGTCACCCGCAGCGACCTGATGCATGCCTTTATCAAACCATCCGTCCGGCGCAGATTTGCCGGCGAAGGCACGGTTTTTGGCTTTTACTCGCGCGCCAGCGAAAAGAAATTCCGCACTGATTACCCAGTACGTCCATACGCCGTTACTATGGTTAGCACACTGCCGGCCAGAACTGGCAAATCAAAGATTGTCACCCATCTGATTGAGTCCGAACACAATAGTGTCGTGCTGGTTGACAGCCGGCATCGGCCGACCGGGTTTTTATCGATCCGTGACCTGCTGCAGGCTATCGCCATACCAGCTGCCGAGGAAACAGTACCGCTGATTATGAACCTGCCCGATTCCGTAGCGGCATCGCACCATCGAAACACGGCTCAAGAGTATCTTGCCAAATTCGGCAGTAAGCTGAACAAACGCATAGCAGTTGAGAAAATGACCGTCACCACTGAAGAGCTTAAAAACACCAAAGCCCAGGCCAAAGCCCTTAAAATTACCATTATGGTCACACCGGTTGCCGGCGAGCCGCTGATTGCCAGCGTCGAGGATTGGGACTTTTTAGACGGTCTGCAGTCGGCAACAACCTTGATCGAGAAACAGCGCAGACGCCTGGGGCGCTCTGTCCGCGAGACCCGCACCACCAGACGCTAGAAGAGTTTTTCCTATTCGCCGCTGCGAACAAACAGCCAGTCACGGACACTTAGCAGCCCGGTGTTGGGCGCGCCGACAGCATTAGCCAGGCCGACCGGATCGGTGATCTGCCCTACGGCCGGGTTAAGGTCAAGCGGACCGTTATCAACAATGGTGTACGTACCTACCGCAACCTGATGGCCGTCAATTGTCTGGGTCGTAAGGGTGGCGCCTTCTATCGTCAGGTACACACCGGTATCCGGATTATACTTGCGCAGAATCAGGTCATCGGCACTGACACCGTACTGGTACACAACCACTGTCGTGCTTTCGGCGTTACAATTGGCGCTGAAGTTCAGCAGACCGGTCAGATAACTGTAGCTCATATCCTTGGTAGTGGTGTTTTCTGCTTCTGCTGATGCGCTCGTAAGATTGCAATCATCACTATGTCCGGCTCCCCCTAAACTGAACACACACCCAAGCCCGCTAGCTAGCCAAAGTGGTGCATACCAAGTAACATGTGGTAGATATTGCCACAGGGAGAATATGTATATGGCCAAGCCCGTAGACCCACAGTTAAAGCAAGAGATAATGGCAGCCGTTAAGTCGGGCATGCCCCAAGCCGAGGCCAGTAAGCTGTACGGTGTCAGCACCGCCAGCATCCGGACCTGGTGCCGCCAGGACATTGTTGGCGGCGAGAAGAACTACATCGCCCAGATAAACCAGCTCAAACGCGAACTGGACAATGCCTACCGGGTCATTGGCAAGCTCTCCGCCCGTGCCGACCGCCCAAAAGGCTAGCCGCCCTGGGTGAGGTCGAACCAGGCTGTAAGCGGCAACTCGCCAGAGCCGTTGGTATTAGTCGTACCAGCCTGTACGACCGTCCGACTGTCCAGAAGCACAAAGACCAACAAGCAATGCGGGAGCTGCAAGCCGCTCACGCCCAGCATCCGCTATATGGCGTCCGGCGTCTCGCCCTGTACCTGGGCTGGAACGAGAACAAAACAAGACGCATCCGCCGGTTAAGCGGCATTACCGCCGTCAAACCCCACAAGAAGTACCGCAGTTATGGTGGCAAGCCGGAGATTGCCGCGCCAGGCAACCATTTACACACCTACGCACAGTTTAAAGACAGTGCCCGTCCGCAGGACGGCATGGACTACAGCCCTATGACCCAGGAAGCCAATGCCTGGGTGCAGGACTTTACGTACCTGCGTATCCGCTCCGGCCTATTCTACCTGGCATTAGTCATGGATCTCGCCACCCGTGAGGTACTGAGCTGGAAGCTTGGCACCAACCACGGCAGCCAACTGACACACGTCGCCCTTATCCAGGCACTCAGGAGCAACCCCAGCCCGTCCATCTTGCACAGCGACCGCGGCAGCGAGTACCTGAGTGAACGGCACCAAGCCACCTGTGCCAGACTTGGTATTACGCTCAGCGCTAGCAGACCGGGCAGCCCGTGGCAAAACGGCTACATGGAACGCTGCATTAAAAGCATTAAGGACGAGCTCGACCCACTGGCCAATTACCAGGACATTGACGAGCTGTACGTTGGCGTTGCCAACGCCATCTCGTACTACAACAACAGCCGCATCCACCTGAGCCTCAAGATGAGTCCGGCGGCTTACGCCGCCAGCCTCATGAAACCGCGGAAGAGTTTACGGTTGGTGTTCGGGAAAAAGGGAGCTTGACACATCCAGACAAAATGCGAAAGGCACAGGCAAAATTGGGACAACTATTACTTGCAA
>CAZBAF010000007.1:0-62953 GCA_964490245.1 uncultured Candidatus Saccharibacteria bacterium | reverse complement strand
CACCCTCTATATAGATGCACAGAATAACCGGGTGGGGATTGGGACGAGTTCGCCGACGCAATTACTCAGCTTGCTTGAGACTACCAATAATCCTACGCGCCTGCTTGTCCGGAACTCTAACAGTAACAGTAATGCCTCGGCTGGTTTACTGCTGGGCAATGATATTAATGAAACGGGCGCCTCGCTGACTAAAAACAGCAGTAATAATACTGCTTACGGCGGGGCCAGCTCCCTCAACCTCATCAACCTGCAGAATGCAGCCCTGACCCTGGGCACTAACAGTGCGGTACGGATGACTATAGCTGCAGATGGCACCATCTCGGTCGGTGCACCCGATACCACCGGCAGTCTGCTGGTACTTGATACCAAGACTAATGCCGGCGATCCCTCCGGCATTGACGGCGGCATGTACTACAACATCAGCTTAGGCAAGTTCAGGTGTTACGAGGGCAGTAATTGGAAAGATTGTATTGCTGCGGCCCTGTTCACTGATGGCGGCAGTCACACCTACTTAACCAGCACCACCGACGAGCTGGTTTTAGGCTCAGCCAGCAGTGTCAGCGCCAAACTGGGGGTTGTCGGCACGGCTGATCAGCTGCAGGTACTGGTGCGCGCACATGATGCCCAGACAGAAGATATCTTCTCGATTCAGAACAGCGCTGGCGACACCAACTATCTGACAGTAAGCAGCAGCGGCGTGCTAAGCGTTGGTGCTGTTGCCGCTGCTCAGTCATCACCCGCGCTGCTGGTTACAAATGCCGAGGTACAGGGCGCTTTATATGTGGGTACCAGCACCGGCAATATCCAAAACAGTGGCAGCGGCGGTGCGCTGCGCTTTAGCGGTACGGCGCGGAATGATGTAGTCGTGGCCCTGAAACCGGAATTCCACGGTGCGGTGCTGCGCGGCGACGGTACTGATAATGTCGGCTACATGACCTCTGGTTTTTGCTCAGGCAGCAGCCATATGAATATCAATGCAGGTGCCTGCGGCGCCACCGAAACGTTCACCTATTACGAGTGGACAACCATAGAAGCCAGCCCGCAGGATTACGATGTGTTTGTACGCTGGCGGGTGCCCAGCAATTTTGACTCCAACGAGCGGCTAACAGCAGTAACAGCTTACGGCTGGCGGACCGACGCTACCAATAATGCAATTGAGGTTGGCATCTATAATGCCAGCGGCGGGCAGTGCGGCACGACAACCCAGGTGGCCGGTGACGGTTCGTGGTCCGGGGCTACTATTGCCGATATGGCTGGCGATAGCGACTGTGACATCGCTGCCGGTGACTACATTACCTTCCGTATTCGCATGAATGCCGATACCGGCGACAGTGTTCGCCTGGGTCATATAGAGATAGGCTACAAGGCGGTCTTCTAGATAACACGATGCATTATTTATAGAGGAAGAGAATTATCCCGATTATGCTATACTACCCAAAGAAGTGCAGAGAAGAGTAAGCAAACTATGAACCCATGGCTCGGATTCTCAAATAAACACAAAAAACACGGTCACAGGCCACAAGAGGCTGCGGCCGGGGGTTTGAGGCAGCGGCGTGCAGCCTGGCGCAGGACAGGCTATGGTCTGGCCGGGGCGTCCATTATGGGCCTGTCGGTTTTGATTCAGAGCATTGGCCCGTTTATGCAGCATCAAAGCTATGAGCTGTCGCCTAATGCCCTTAGTCTGGTTGGCGAAGTGCGCGATGATGCGGTTGAGTATCTTAAGCTCAACGACCAGCAGACCGCCTATGAGTTTGCCGTGCCAGAACAGCCTGCATCAGAAACCAGCAAACATACGGGCAGAGTAGCCGACGCGTACTCGGCCAGTTTTAGTACCGACCCAAAGCAGGGTATTAGCGTGACCGATAAAAACACGCAGGTAGCGGTGCGGCTGGTGCCTAAGTTTCCGGTCAAGGAAGGCCGGCGCGCAGCAGGCAACCAGATCGTCTATCCTTTTGGCAGAAGCCAGCTTGTCTATAGCCTCAAATACAATGGCCTCAAAGAAGACATCATCATCCCCGACTTTATTGCCGACAAGTTGGATTATACGTTCGAGCTGGTGCTGCCGGCCGGAACAGAGGCGCGTCTGGAAAACGGCGGGATTGGTATCTACACATCTGACAGTTCGCTGTTTGGCAATATGTCTTTTGGTTCCGATGACGATCGTGCTCGGGTTGAAAAAGCTCGCCAGAACGGTGTCAAAAACAATCTGATCATGACCATTCCCGCTCCTATTATTAAGGATGCGGCGGGGCGCGAGTATAGTGACCGGTCAGAATTCCGGCTGGGCGAACGGATTGAGCGGCGCGCTCAGGCTGATAATAATAAAGATATCCCAGAGGAGGTGCGACAGCGCGCAGAGGCCATGAGTACCTATAATGTGTACGACCTGACCATAGCCAGCAGGTCGTTAAAGGACCTGCCGTATCCAATCTCAATTGACCCGACGTTCCAGGTCACCAGCGCTGCTGACTTTTCTAACGTTAATCTGGAACCGGGTGTAGAGATTGACTACTCGGGCAACCTGATCCGTCGGGGTGCCGTAACCGGCGGCACGCTCAAATCATGGACAAGCACCATGAACCTGCCCGATCAAAGAATTACGCATGCGGCAGCAGTCTATAACGGCTATATTTATCTGGTTGCCGGCTATAGTACTGATGGCGGTTGGATTAATTCAGTACATTATGCATCTATTAATACCGACGGTACCCTTGGCAGCTGGTCGGCCACCTCGAGTCTGATCGGGTCGGGGCGCCGACAGCATTCTGTTGCGGTTTATGGCGGCTATATCTACGTGGCAGGCGGCGCCTATCAGGGCACTAACTATCTCAGTGATGTGCAGTATGCCAAGATCAATGCGGACGGTACGCTTGGAGACTGGACAGCAACAGCCAGCCTTTTGACAATGCGGCGCGAGATGGACATGACGGCGTACAATGGGTATCTGTATATAGCTGGCGGCTTAACCTCCGGAAGTGCGTTAAACAGATTTGAATACGCTCGTCTGAATGCTGACGGCTCCATTGCCAGCGACTCTGGTTGTGGTGCTTCCTGGTGCTCCGGCAACAACCTGCCCGGCAACCGCATGAATGCCTCTGTTCTTGCTTACAATGGCTGGATATACGTGATAGGCGGGCGCGGCGGCGCCGGTACCTCTTCGAATGCGGTGTATTATGCACGTGTTAATAGCGACGGATCGGTGGGGAGCTGGTCTTCTGCCAGTTCAATGAATACCGCTCGGCACTATCCTCATGCCACCATCTGGAACGGCTATTTGTATGTGGTTGGCGGCTGCACCAACTACTCATCCGGTTGCAGCTCGTTTTTAAGCTCGACTGAGTACGCACCTATTTATGCTGACGGCTCGCTTGGCGACTGGAGGACGACCAGCAGTATCAACACTGCCGCACACTCTTCGGCTGTGGTTACCTGGAACGGTAATATGTACATGCTTGGCGGCTGTATATCCGGTGACTGTAACATGACCAGTCGTATCGAGCACACAACAATCAATGCGGCCGGCTCTCTTCATGATGGCTCGTGGTCGTCGGCAACAAACCTGCCTACCGTGCGCCGAATGCACCAGAGCATTGCCTACAACGGCTACCTGTATGTGGTTGGCGGCAATAACGGCAGTATTCTTAACAGTGTGGCTTATGCTCCGATTAATACTTCCGGCACACTTGGTTCGTGGACAACATCAGCCAATGTGATGAACAATGCCCGGCAGGACTTTGATGTGGTTATCTACAACGGGTATATGTATGTGAGCGGCGGACAGGATAGTGGGGGCGAACTGGACGGCGTAGAGTACGCCGCTGTAAACAGCGATGGCAGCATCGGCAGCTGGACGCCTACAACTTCTCTTCCCGGTGTGCGCCGCGCGCACGCTCTACAGGCTTTCAATGACTATTTGTATGTAATTGGCGGGGTGCCAACCACACCCAGTATGGTGACCTACCGCGCATCTATAAATAGCGATGGCACGCTTGGTTCCTGGATTAGCACAGGTACGTTGCCGACGCATCGCAGTAACTTAAGGGGTGCCAGTCATGTTTATAATGGCAGGATATATTTGGTAGGGGGTTGTTTTAACGGCTGTCCAGGTGTTGGCAGCGGAAACTACAGCCTCTATCAGACGACCGTTCAGTATGCTGATATAAATTCCGACGGCACGCTCGGCAGCTGGAATAATACGACCTCTTTCACGGGCGGCCGTACAAATGCTACCTCGCTTCTGTATAACGGTTACATATATGTGCTGGGCGGTACCGATACGGCGGGGTCGACCCCGCTCAGTGACGTCCAGTTTGCACCTATCAACAATAACGGCACGCTCGGCAGCTGGGAATATACGACAAACCTGAATGTAGAACGGTACGAAAACTCTGCAGCGGTCTTCAACGGCATGCTGTATGTTATTGGCGGTCGGTCAGGTGTTTCGCCTAATACGAACCAGGTTCAATTCCAAGCGGTTAATAACGCCGGCCAAGGAGGGCCGGGCAGCTGGAGCACCAGCTCTACGCTTTCTACTGCCCGCAAAAACCATGCATCAATTGTGGTGAACGGCTACATCTATGCAATGGGGGGCTGCACCAACGGGGCATGCAGCAGTGTTGCAAGCGATATATTATACGCATCACTTGATGCGAAAGGCTCTATCGGCTCCTGGTCGACTGCATCCAGTGCCTATACAACCGCCCGTCATAGCCACTATGCCTTCTATAGGTACGGTTATATATTCATTGCCGGCGGTATCGATGCCAGCGGCACGGTGCTTACTGATATCCAGCGTATCTCACCTCAATCTAATGGTGATTTGACGGGCGGCTGGACGATTGACGATACGGCTCTGCCCACAACAGGGGCGAACCCCGGAATAATTACAGAGGTAGACGCTGGTAACAAGGTGTATGTAATAGGCGGCGCATCAGCTGAGACTGATGTAAGCTTCGCGTCGATCAATACCAGTACAGGCGATATCGGGGGCTGGACCAGCACAACCTCGTTGCCTGAAGGCCGTCACAGTATGTTTTCTACTATATATAAGGGCTATATTTATGTGATGGGCGGAAATTCTGCTGCCGGGCGTCTTCGAACTGTTCTGTTTGCGCCGCTCAACATTAGTAGCGATGGATCGGTGGGTACATGGAACACTACCACTCAGCTCAACGATGCTGTCAGCAGCTTCTCAACCTCGGCCGCTTTTGCGCTCAATGGGTATATTTATGCGGTTGGCGGCGAGAATAGCAGCGGCTTTTATAACCAGGTGCAGTATGCGGCGATTTTGTCTGGCGGCCGGCTGGGTGTCTGGCAGGGGGCGGGGTCATATTCGGGCTCGTCGACTCATGGCAATCTTGCGGTTGCGGTTTGGGGCGGTGTCGTATACATGACTGGCGGACAAAGCGGCGGCGGTCCGACAATTCTGAGCTCCACGCGGTATGCAACGCTGCAATCCATTCCGCGAGCGGGCGGTTTTTCGAAGGTATATGACTTTGAGGTCGGGGTTCGGCCGAATAAACTGATTACGCGCGGCACCAGACAGACCTTCACTTCAATGCCTTTTAGCTCTGAATACAGCGTAGCGTGCAACGATACGCCGTATATTACCGGACAGACCGTTAATGATTTGCACGTGGGCGCAGAAAATATGATAGATATTACAACCGGCAGCGCAACACTGGCGCGTTGTCTGCGGGTCAGATACTTCTTTAACGATGAGCGGAGCAGTGTCTTTCCTGACAGGTCCATTGCTCAGACGCAGATAACTGATTTTGATTTATACTACACGTCTAATCCCGGCAGCAGGCTGCGGGGAGGCCGTACCTTTACCGGCGGTGTCGACAGGGGCCTTGACGCAGCTCCTCAGTAAACCCCTGACGAGAAGGCTTTGCTTATGTAAACGGCAGCCTATGAAGAACGGGGTTTATCTGCTGCTTGCCGGTTTGGACCGACGATGTCGGGTGAAGACTATTCCCATAACTCCCAGCAGTACAATCAGGCCGCCAATCGCCATGCCGGGAACAGGCGAGCTGCCAGTGTTTTCAAGATTTTCGAGCGGCTCGCAGTCGGCATTTACAGCCCCTGAACTGCCGTAAGCACTGACCCCGTAGGCCCCGCAATTATAAGTCTGTGCGTGTGTTGTCCGGACCAGGCCAGGGACGGCAAAGAGAAAAGTAAAAAACAGTGCAATAATAGATACGTGTAGAGAAATTTCTTTTAGCTTGGACATTCTTGTCTCTAGTTTAAAGAAAAAGCCGCAAGTATACAATTGAAAAAGCTTACGCTAGTATATATAATTTTGGTATAACAACAAACCAATACAAACAAAGGAAAAATCATGAAACTACAGCTGGCTGCACTCTTGCAACAAAAAATGACACGAAAAGAATTTCTGCAGTATGCGGGTTCGCTGGTGCTGGTGGTGCTAGGCGTTAGTGCTGTTTTAAAGTCTCTTCAGGGGCGCAGTACCTCGTCGGTACGTCCTATGGGGTACGGTGCAAGTACATACGGCCGATAGTGCAGGGCGGCAGTCCTGTGATATGATAATGTTAAGTTAACACAATAGTCGTAAGGAGAGGGTATGTTCGGACTGGGATTGCCGGAACTGATTATTATATTAGTTATCTTGTTGCTTTTGTTCGGCAGCACTAAATTGCCTAAGCTTGCCCGGAGTCTGGGTGAATCTGCCGGTGAGCTGCAAAAAGGTTTTGATTCTGGTAAAAAATCAGATGATAAAAAGTCTGATTCTTCAGGATCCAAAGAAGATAAGTAATCCTTACCGGGGCGGGGCACAGCATGCAAGCACAGTCTACATCGGCTACACTCGCAGAACATCTTCAGGAGCTGCGAAAACGGTTGATGTGGACTGTTCTTTTTGTTGTGCTGGGCGCTGCTGCGGGCTATTTTATCCATGACACCCTTATTGCGGTTATGCAGAGGCCGCTTCATGATACGCTCTACTATACCGCGCCGACCGGTGCGTTCAGTTTTATCATAAAGATCTGTACGGTTTTTGGCTTTTTGATCGCGTTACCGGTTGCTATCTATCAGGTCTTTGCTTTTTTTGGACCGCTTATACGCAATGCCACCAAAAGGGCGCTCGTGCTCTATGTTCTGGTTTCGTTTCTGCTGGCGGTTGCCGGCGTGTTGTTTGCGTACTTTTTGAGCCTGCCGGCAGCCTTGCACTTTCTCGTAATGTTTAGCCAGGACAGTAATATACAATCACTGATTACTGCTAATGAATACTTTAATTTTGTTCTTACCTATATTCTTGGTTTTGCACTGATTTTTCAGCTGCCGATAGTTGTTTTGTTTATAAATCGTATTACCCCTCTTAAGCCTTCAAAAATGCTGCGGGCAACACGGTACGTTATTCTGGGCAGCTTTGTGGCTGCGGCTATTATTACGCCGACGCCTGATCCGCTAAACCAGTTTTTGATGGCCATGCCGCTGGTAGTGCTTTATTTGTTATCCGTGCTGGTGGTTGCAGTCGGGTCGCGTTTGAAGCGGCCCTCAGTAGTTGTTGCGCCGGCTACTGATCCGGTTGTACGGCAGCCGGTTCCGACTGCTCAGGTTAAACAAGCTCCGCCCGTCAAGGCGCAGCACCGGCCGGCGATGGCACAGCAGGCGCGGGTGATAAGCGACTTTGTTGCCCCGGTGCGCGCCAGACCGTCAGGCGCGCTGTCGTCCGCCCGGCCGGCAGCGGCCCAGCGCGGGCCTTCGCATCGTGAGGTACCGGCACAGAGGACGCAGCCGGGGGTTATATCGGATTTTTACAATCCGGTTTTGCAGGGGCAATCGGCTTAAATTGCCCATAAAGGTTATGCTTTAGTATACTGGAGGGAGTTATGGCACGATTACCTGTACCAGGTGGTGACGACGGATCATGGGGCGCCATCCTGAACGATTTTCTGACGCAGTCGCATAATGCGGACGGCAGTATTAAGCCTGCCGCAATGGCCCAGGCGGGCGCCGCTCAGGACAGCAACGTGGTTAAGTTGTCCGGTGCGCAAACCGTGAACGGGGCAAAGACTTTTACTGCTTCGCCTCTGGTGCCGACACCCACCAGCAATCAACAGGCCGCCAACAAGGCCTATGTTGACGGGGTGGCGGCAGCGGGGGCTCCCGATGCAACGTCAGGCGTCAAGGGTGTAGTGAGGCTAACGGGCGATCTGGGCGGAACAGCTGACAGCCCGACAGTGCCCGGGCTTGCTGACAAGGCAGATGTGGCGCACGCGCATACCGCAGCGGACATCACTGACGCAGGAGCGGTGGGCGCTGCATCTTTAGGGGCGGCTACGGTTACTGAAGGTCAGGCGGCGATCGGGATTATTAAAATAAACGATGGCGATCCGGTGCCGCCCGGCACGCCGGCAAACTCCATCATTATAGTTGTCGGAGGATAAGTTTAGGTGCCGCGTCCTGCGTTTGTTGGAGTGCCTACCTCTGCGACTGGCGTCAATGCCAACGGCACGGGCGGTTCGGTGACAATCGCAGTGCCGGCCGATGCCCAGGCGGGCGAGGTGCTGCTGGCAGTGCTTACCGGCCAGGGGCAGACAGCATCCGACTGGACGCCGCCACCGGGCTGGACACGCATTGGCCCTGACCATACCGATAGCCTCGACCATCGTCTGCAGTCGTTTTTTATTCTGCCGCTTACCGGCAGTCCGGCAGCCACGTACCAGTTTACCGCTCCGGGCAGCGGTAACCGTCTGCTTGGCGTCATGGTTCGTGTGCAGAATCTTAATATTGATGATCCGGTGGTAGTTTCGTTCGGGCCGGAGGGAACTGGCATCAGCGGGACGGATATATCAACCTCGCCCATTAGTTCGACCGCAGAAGACGGCCTTTTGGTGTTTAGTATGATGGCCAATTTTCCGTCTCCGGCAGACAACGTCACGCTAGCATCCGGACCGGACGGAATGACGCAGCAGTTTTATGATTACAGCGGAGCATCCAATGGCGCCAAGACGGTTGTCGGAGTTTTTACAGAAGATGTTGATATTGAAGTGATTCCGGCCAAAACCGCCAGCCTGAGCGTGGCAGCACCGCAG
The DNA here is from genome assembly GCA_964490245.1 of uncultured Candidatus Saccharibacteria bacterium. Lineage (GTDB taxonomy): Bacteria > Patescibacteriota > Saccharimonadia > Saccharimonadales > JACDBH01 > CAZBAF01. Next base: position 53,897 of record CAZBAF010000007.1, on the reverse strand, counting down.
CGCGCCGTGCGTGCCTTTGTGCTCAGGGGCGGGCAGCCGGCTGCTCCTTCGACTAAAACCATAAAGATTTATGACGGAGCAGATCTTCAGAATGCGGCAGCATGGTGGTATAACGGCAGCGATCTGCAGCCGGTTGAGGATATTCTGGCACTTCCGCAGGGCGAACGTTTTACGATCGCGGACATGCTGGAGGAGAATCCTTTTTACTGGGCGCATCGCGGCGGGTCTGCCAACTTTTTAGAGTTTACGATGAGGGCCTACACCAACGCGGTATGGCACGGTGCCAAGTGTCTGGAGGTGTCGCTGCAGCGTACATCTGACGGTGTGTGGGTAATGCATCATGACCCCACGACAACCCGCATGACAGGTGTTAACCATACCATTGCCTCAACGCCGTGGGCGACGTTACAGGGGCTGACGCAGTCAGGCAACGGCTACTCCGGCCCCATTGAACGGTTCGATGATTTTTTGGCTTCTGACTATGCCCGTACGCACGTTATCATTGTTGAAGACAAGACCTACAACCATATGGCAGCCCTGCTTGATCTGATAGAAAGCCGTTTTCCGCGGGCCGAGGCCGTACAGCGGTTCATTATTAAGAGTTATGGCGGCGGCGGTACAAGTCATGCGGCAGAACCGGCTATGCGCGGCTATATGCAATGGGGGTATTTCTATGACACGGATAATCCCGGCAGTACACCGGCTAAAGTGGCTCTCTATGATATATTGGGTCTCAACCACGATGCCGATCAGGCTCACTGGGACGTGCTGCTTGCCACTGGTAAACGAGTGGTTGGTCACATCATAAATAACAATACGCAGGCAGCCAATGCACTGAGCAAGGGCGCAACCGGCCTGCAGGTGGGTAATGTGCTGGGTGTGCTGCCGCGTATCAACCAGCTGCCGGGGTTGTAGTCGGGGCGGGCATTTACCACAGTTATAAACAGTGGTAATCTCTATATAGCGAAAGAGAGGGATAAATAACTTGGCCAAAATTGCGGTTTTGAATCAGAAGGGCGGAGTCGGCAAGACAACTACTGCCGTTAATCTGGGTAGTTATCTTGGTAAAGCGGGTAAGACCGTTCTTATAGCTGACCTTGATCCACAGGGGAATGCGACGAGCGGACTGGGCATTGATAAAAACGCTTTAGGCGAGACCATGTATGATGCGCTTTTTTCTGCTGAAGTGGCTCCAAATATTGTGGTTGATACCGAGTTTAAAAATTTGCAGGTATTGCCTGCAAATGCCAATCTTGCCGGGGCAGAGGTTCAGCTGGTTGGCACGCTGCAGCGTGAGTTGCAGCTCAAGCGGGTATTGGACCAGTTTACGCATGATTTTATTCTGATTGATTGTCCGCCCTCGCTCGGGCTGCTGACCATTAATGCACTGGCTGCTTCGGATTTTGTTCTTATACCCGTACAAAATGAGTACTATGCACTCGAAGGGTTAAGTCAGTTACTCAGTGTCGTGCAACGGGTGCAGGAGGCAATTAACCCAGATCTTACGATACTTGGTGTCGTTCTTACAATGTATGATTCCCGAAACAGTTTATCAGAGCAGGTAAAGGCAGAGCTGCAGAAGCATTTCGGTGACAAGCTGTTTGCAACCATTATCCCGCGTAATGTCCGCCTGGCTGAGGCGCCCAGCTATGGCCGGCCGATTGGCGAACACGATAAGTGGTCAAAGGGGGCCAGGGCATATAAAAGTTTGGCAAAGGAGGTAATTACCCGTGTCGGCTAAACAATCACGAGGGCTCGGCAAGGGCTTTGATGCTCTCATGCCGCAAGGCTTGGAGATCGCTGTACTAAACGAGAACAAAGACCGAGTACAAAATTTGCTCATTTCTGAAATTATACCCAATCCCGAACAGCCCAGGCGAACATTCGACGAACAGGCGCTGCAGGAAATGGCGGACTCAATAAAACAGTTCGGTGTGCTGCAGCCAATCCTTGTGGTCCGAAAGGATGACAAATTTGTCATTATTGCCGGCGAGAGGCGCTGGCGTGCCAGCAAGCTCGCCAACAAGGAGCGTATTCCGGCTATGGTGCGAACCGTGAAAGAGCTGGAACATCTTGAGATGGCATTAGTTGAGAATATCCAGCGGGTTGATCTAGCTCCGCTGGAACAGGCGGCATCTATAAACAGACTGCACGAGCTGTTTGGAATCAGTTTTGAGCAGATTGCCAAACGTCTTAATAAAGCGCCGTCGACAATTGTTAATCTGGTGCGCCTGCTGCAGCTGCCGTCCGGTGCCCGCGAGGCGCTGCATGCCGGACAGATAACCGAGGGACATGCGCGGTCGATTCTGGCTCTAAAAGAGTACCCTAAGCGCCAGGAAGAGCTTTTGTCGCTGATACTGAAGAACGGCTGGTCGGTGCGCCAGGCCGAGCAGTTTGTAGTGGCGGCTAAGCAGGGCGCCAAAACCAGTGAAGGTGCCAAAAAGAGAACGGCCTCCACAACGCCCGAGACAAAAAAGCTTACCAAACTGCTGGGCCGGCCGGTCAGCGTTAATCACATGGCAAAGGGCGGGCGGTTGGTTATCCGATTTAAGACCGATGACGACCTTGATGAGCTGATCAATCTTTTGAGCTCTGTCAAAAGTTAACCCTCCGGGCCAGCCGGCTGCAGACGACCGGACGGGTATCTAAAATTTCTGCGCCTGGCTCAAAGGCAGAATGCGCGCACTCAGTGTGCCGACAATATCTTTAACCGGTACCGTCCCAAAATTCCGCGAATCAAGCGAGTTGGGCCGATTGTCACCCACGACAAACACCTCGCCCTGGTCAACCGTTATATCAACATTGCCCTCGGTTGGTGTTTTAACCGGCCCGTATCCAAGCGTACTATCCGGATCAAATCCATTCGGGTTCTCGTCGTTATAAACAGTAATCTTGCCGTCCTTAACCACGACCCGGTCACCGGGCAGGCCGATAAGGCGCTTGATTAGCTGTTTATCTTTTCTGGATATCGTGTCGTACATGTCATGCTTCACAAAAACCACGATGCTGCCGCGCTCAGGTATGTATTCGCTGCGGCTGAGGCGCGACCAGCTGCGACCGGCCTTCCATATGATCAGACGATCATGAGTTTTGAGGGTGGGCTCCATGCTGGGGCCGTCAACCTCGTACGATTGAAAGACAAAGGCCGTGATGGTCAGGGCCAGAATTGGCGCAATCAGAAGGATAAGTATCGTTGTGAGGATACTTTTGATGCCTTCTCTCCGGTACCGTTCCTTATAGGGGCTGGGAGGCGGATCGTCCGGCAGATGCGGCTGAAAAGGCTGGCGCGGCGGATAAGGCGAAGGACTCGCAGGCTGGCCTGGCGGATTATGTTCCATATGCCACTAAACTATAGCGTAAAGCAGCCATGAGCGCTAACTAAACTTTTCGCTTTAAGTCGGTTTACCGGCGGGTCAATTGCAGCTATACTAAGTCGGTTACGTATTATGGATAATTTTCGCAAACCCAGAAATACCGGCGGTTCTATCGACGGCTTTATAACCAGAAGAAAGCCTGCCGCTCCAAAGGCCGGCAATCTTCGGGCGTTTGATCAGTATTACCGGCCGGCGCGCCCAGGCTATGGCCCAAGTGGTAAACCTTTTACCGAAGAGTTCAAGCAGGCCAAAACAGGCAGTGTGCCGGGTGAGGTAAGAAGAGTCGATACCTTTGGCCGGGGCATGAAAGACGGCTTCAAGGAAGTGACTGCCACAAAGATCGGTTTTAGTGATGTTAAACAGGCGCCCGGCTCGGAACTGACCAGGGCTTTTTCGGCGCCGGCGCTGGAGTCGCCGGGCCTTAGAAGGCCCGGGCTGCAGGCCGGTGCGGCTGGTGCCGGTAAGAAACGCCGGCTTTTCAAACTGAAAAAGCGTAAGGCCGGACAATCCAAAAAGCGCACCAAGACGAACATGAAACTCAGAATAAGCGCCATAGCCGGGGTTTGTATATTGCTGCTGGGGGGCGGATTGGCGCTGAGGGCATATCTGATCAGCCGGGGTATCTTCAAGGGCGGCGGCAGTTCGGCTATCCTCAATAATCAGAATGTCGATCCATCGCTGCTCAAAGGCGAAGGCGACGGCCGCGTCAATGTGCTGATCCTCGGTAAGGGTGGTGAAGAGCAGCGGGACGGGCCAGAGCTGACCGATACCTTGATTGTGGCAAGTATTGATCCGATTGCAAAAGAGGCGGCATTGCTTAGCATCCCGCGTGATTTGTGGGTCAAGTCGCCAAGCGGGTACCAGTCAAAAATTAATGAAGTGTACGTCAACGCCAAATCGGCAGCCCTAAACGATTATCCGTTCCAGCAGCGCACAAGCAACGAGGCCACACAAAAAGCCGAAAAAACCGGTATTGATGCCATTAAATCTACTTTAACTACCTCACTGGGCGTGCCCATCCACTATTATGCGATGATTGATTTCACCGGTTTCAGAAAGGCGATTGATACGGTGGGCGGTATAGATATTGACGTCAAAGAACCTCTTATAGACGGCACGATGGCTTGGCTGAACGGCGGCAGGGCAACCATTGCGGGCAAGGGGTGGCAGAGCTTTGACGGCCACCGGGCGTTGATGTACGCCCGCTCGCGTATGGGCACCAACGGTACCGATTTTGGCCGCGCCGAGCGTCAGCGCGAAGTTATTCTTGCCCTGAAGGAAAAGGTGTTAAGTCTGGGTACGCTCGCTAATCCAATCAAGCTTAATCAGTTGCTTGGTGACTTTGGTCACCACGTCACAACAGACTTCAGCATCAACGAAATCCTCCGGCTGTACGATCTTGCCAAAGAAATACCCGGCGATAAAGTCGCTTCGGCAGGATTGGACGATCTGGTGAAGGGCGATAGTACAACCGTGTCCGGCCGGGCACTTTCCATCCAGGTGCCAAAAGCGGGCTGGAATGATTTTTCAGAGATTCAAAACTACACGCGCAATATTATGAGAGACGCCTTCCTAAAGCAGGAGGATGCCAAAATAGCAGTGCTTAACGGTACCGAGACAGCCGGGCTGGCGACCAGAAAGAGTACGGAGCTGAAGTCATTTGGCTATAACATTGTTTCTGTGGGCGATGCCCCGACCAAAACCTACACCAGTACGGTACTGGTTGACCTAAGGGGCGGCAAGAACAAATACACGCTGAACTATCTCGAAAAACGGCTGGGTGTTAAGGCGGTCGGGTCCCTGCCTGACAGCTCAATCAATACTTCTGACGCCGATTTTGTTATTATATTAGGCAGCAATGAGACGAGCAGTAGCCAGGATTAAGCCCGCCAGCGGGTTTAGCCAAATTATCCACCGGGCCTTAGTAGCGGTTGTGCCGGTGCTGGCTTTTGTGTTCGTGCGGGCATCTTTGGTGCAGGCGGCCTATGCGGTAGTTTTACTTAGCAAATGGCGCATGCTGGCGGTGCGTCCGCGTCACTGGCCCGCCAGTATCCGGGCCAATGCTATCGATATTATTGTCGGACTTTCGTTCGTGGTCTTTATGGCACAGGCTCCAACCCAGGCGTGGCAGCTGGTCTGGGCGCTGTGTTACGAGGTCTGGCTGCTGGCTATAAAGCCCCGCTCAAAAGTGTTCTGGACCACACTGCAGGCGGGCCTGGGGCAGTTCCTGGGCTTGACGGCTCTCTATATGATCTGGGGCCGTTCATCTTTGCTCGTTCTGGTCATCGCATCGTGGGCGATCTGCTATTTGTCCGCCCGGCACTTCTTCAGTAGTTTTGATGAGCCGCTTACGCCGATGCTGTCGCACGTGTGGGGCTATTTTGGCGGTGCGCTGGCATGGGTTTTGGGCCACTGGCTGCTTTATTACGGATTTTTGGCTCAGCCGGTGCTGTTTTCGTCAATTATCGCCTATGGTGCGGCGACGCTGTATTATCTGGAAAATAACGACCGGCTTTCGTCACTGGTGCGGCGGGAGGTGCTGCTGATCATGAGTGCTGTTATACTGGTTATTATTCTTTTCTCAGACTGGGGGGATAAGGCCGTTTAAGGCTGTTCTCAGCAACGCACCTGTATAGTGGCGCAGGAAGACAATTAGTAACTGATTATTGAGGGTAGAGCCATGACCGAACAAGCAGACAGGACTGCAGAAGTTTATAAACCAGGCGCCATAAAATCCGTGAAGCCCGCCGGCAGACATGAGCAGCGCGCCGGGCTGGCGCGGACCGGGTTGCTTGTTCTGGTGGCGGCAACAGCCGGGTTTGGCGGCGGTTATCTTGGCCAGCAGGCAGGCGGAGAAACCGCCGGCAGTATGACAACCAGCGAAGCCCGTCAGCGTATCGTCAGCAGCGAAAGCGAGCTCATCAGCGAGATTACCAAGCAGGTTGGCCCCAGTGTCGTATCTATCAGCGTTACTTCGCAAACAGTCGGTCAGGGTTTTTTTGGGCTGCAGCAGTTCGAGAGCGAGGGGGCCGGCACCGGCTTTATTATCAGTGATGACGGCGTGGTGATTACGAACCGTCATGTGGTGCCGCGCGGCACTTCAAAAGTCAGCATTACGCTCTATGACGGCACACAGCTCGACGACGTAGAGGTGATTGGCCGAACTGCTGACAGTGACCCGCTCGATATCGCATTCTTAAGGATCAAGGACACCAAAGGCCAAAAATTAACAGTAGCCCAGATAGGCGATTCGTCTGAACTGGAGGTGGGGGACCGGGTGATCGCAATCGGTAATGCCCTGGGACAATTCGACAATACGGTAACCAGCGGTATCCTGTCCGGTTATGGCCGTGACGTACGGGCGCGCTCGGGCTCGAGTATAGAAAGTCTGACTAATCTGTTCCAGACCGATGCGGCAATCAATCCGGGCAATTCCGGCGGGCCGCTTATGAACCTCAGCGGTGAGGTCATTGGTGTCAATGTTGCTGTTGCGGACGCTCAGAATATCGGTTTTGCCATTCCTATCAACGATGTCAAGGGTCTGATTGCCAGCGTGCGCAAGAACGGCAGGCTTGAGCGTCCTTATCTTGGCGTCCGCTACATATCGCTGACGGATGATGCGGCCTATTTTTACAATCTTGATACCAAGCGTGGGGCCTACATCGCACCCAATCAGAACGGCCAGCCGTCTATTATCAGCGGCAGTCCTGCCGACCGGGCCGGATTGCGCGAAAAAGATATTATTACCGCCATCAACGGGGTAAAGATCGATGAGAAGAACAGTCTGGTATCGGTGCTCGGCCGGTTTGGGGTCGGTGACGAGGTAGAGTTGACGGTCATCCGCGGCGGTGACGAGATCAAGCTCAAGGTCCGTCTGGAGGCAGCGCCGGAAAGCTAAGGCAGGCTGGCGGAGCGTTTTTTTGAAGTAGTCTGCTTACAACAAACCATGACAATATGTTGATGTGCTAACAGGGGTAGACTTAGCGGGGCTCACGGGCAAAAACCTGGATAAGATCGTCAGTCTGCTGCAGTTTGTAGCCGGCCTGCCGGGCAATAGCGCTTAGCGTCTGATGTTGAAAGGGCAGACTTTCGGTCAGTATGTACTGCGGTCGGCTGTTCTCTGTCGGCTTTGTCTTTTGCTCCCAGGCCTGCAGCTGCTTAAACAGCTCGCGGTAGAGATCCAGCCCGTCCTCGCCGCCGAAGATTGCCAGCCGCGGCTCCTGCATGGCGGCCGGGTTGATGGTGTGGCTGTCGGGTACATAGGGCAGGTTGGCAAGGATTACAAGGGAAGGAGAGAGGAGAGGGGAGTGGGGAGTGAGGAGGGGCTCCAGTAAGTTGCCCTGATGGAACTCGACTGCGGCGCCGAGCTTATGAGCGTTTTGTCGGGCAATTTCCAACGCGTTTTCGTTAATTTCTGTCGCGTGTACTGCCGCATTCGGCCATTCCAGCTTAGCTGTAACGGCCACACATCCGGAACCGGTGCCTACATCTACAAGTAATGTTTCTTCCTCTTGCCTTTGTTCTCTCTCCAGGATTTGCTTCAGCAAAGCCAGCATCGTCTCTGTCTCGGGGCGGGGCTGCAGGGTGGCGGGGGTGACTATAAATTCACGGCCGTAAAACTCGCTTTTGCCGCGGATGTAGGCTAGCGGCTCGTGTCCGGCCCGCCGCTCAATCTGCGTGTCAAGCTGCTTAAGGGTCTCGGGTTCAAGCTCAAAATCAGGATGCGCCAGTATCCAGGCGCGGTCCTGGCCCGTAGCATCCTCAAGCAAAACCAAAGCATCCAGCCGCGCGGTTGCAATGTCGGCTGCTTCTAACGCTGCAATCTTTGCCTTTATCCATTCAGCGATCTGCATATCAACTCTTTGTTCTCGCTGCCAAAAAATAAAACAACGCTATGATATCGATAATAACCGCAAGCTGCATCGTAAAATCAAAACCTGTCAGGAATGCAACGCTGCGCTGTAAGTTGATTATAGCCCCGTAGACCAAAATGATCGCGAGTACGCAATTGACAGCACCAAGAAACCATAAGATGCCGCGGGAGCTCTGTGGCTTGATGGCTCTGAGGCGCAATGCAAGGATGATGGGCGGTGCAAACAAAAGAGTACCGCTTACCCCTACAAAGACGATCATGAAAAGCCCCATCATAATCAAAAACCACAGCGGGAACTCCACCTGGCCTGCAATGATATGAAGGGGCGGGAAGCTCATCAGACCTCTTGGTCTAAGAGTTCATGTTCGGCTTTGTGGAGTTCTTCTATCAAATCGTCGATATCGCCGGTCAGGGCAGCGGGAATGTTGCTGCGTGAATAGCCGATGCGGTGATCGGTGATGCGGTCCTGAGGGAAGTTGTAGGTGCGGATTTTTTCGGAGCGGTCGCCGCTGCCGATAAGTTTTTGGCGCTGGGCAGATAGTTTGGCATTTTCTTCGTCGATTTTAATCTGCAGCAGGCGGCTGCGCAGCACGCTCATGGCCTTGAGTTTGTTCTTTATCTGGGACTTTTCGTCCTGGTTGGTCACCACGATGCCGGTGGGCAGGTGGGTAATACGTACAGCCGAGTCAGTGGTGTTGACTGATTGGCCGCCATGCCCGCCGCTGCGGAATACATCAACGCGCAGGTCACTGTCCTTTATCTCGATATCGGATTCTTCTGCTTCTGGCAGGACTGCCACGGTCGCTGCGCTGGTGTGGATGCGGCCCTGGCTTTCGGTTACGGGCACGCGCTGCACGCGGTGAACGCCGGCCTCAAACTTGAGCAAGCCATAAGCGCCGCTGCCGGATACCTTAAAGCTGATCTCTTTAAAACCGCCGGCTTCAGAGGGGCTTTCGCTGAGCAGTTCTACCTTGAGGCGGTGTGTCTCGCAAAAACGGGCATACATGCGGTAGAGCTCGGCGGCAAACAGGCTGGACTCGTCACCGCCGGCGGCGGCCCGGATTTCTATAATGGCGTTGCGTTCGTCGTTGGGATCCCGCGGAGTCAAAAACTCAGCAATTTTCGATCTGCAGTTTTCAATTTTTACCCCCAGGTCTTCCAGCTCGGCGCGGGCCAGCTCGGCCAGTTCGTCTGTACCGGCTGCCAGTTCTTTGGATTCTTTTTCCTGGGCGGTTAATTTTTCCAGCTCATCAAAGAGGCCGATCAGCTCCTGCAGTTCGCTGAGGCGCTTGGCCAGGCGGGGATAATCCGGCGTGCTGAAGATACCCGGATCCTGCAGTTTGGATTCGATCTCGGACAGCTCGGCCCGGTAAGATTGTACTTTTTCTTCCATGACGTTTCTTTATTTTAAACGAAAACCGCCGTTTACGAGAACGGCGGTTTATATTTTATACGTAGCTAGCGGGCGCCGAGCTTTTGTGTCTCGGTCTTGGTTTCGGTCTTGCGTTCTTTTTTAGGCTTGCGGGCTTCGCGGGCTTTGGCAGCGGCTTCGGCACGGGCCTTAAACTTATCAACGCGTCCTTCGATGTCGACGATGCGCTCTTCGCCGGTAAAGAACGGGTGGCTGGCGCTGCTGATGTGTACTTTGACCAGCGGGTATTCGTTGCCGTCTTCCCACTTAATGGTTTCTTCGGCTGCAACGGTGGAGCGTGTCAAAAAACGGACGCCGTTATTGAGGTCCTCAAACACGACATGCCGATAATCTTTATGGTGTAGATCTTTCTTCATCCGCACTATTATACCTATCTGTTATGCTTTCGTCAATAAATTGATTGGGCACTGTCCGGCAGGGCGCGGTAACAGGGGCAGGCGTGCTCTCTATAAAACTTTTCATAATTTGACTTGAGCGGGTGCACGCGATAACCTTAAGGGTAAAGATAATGTGCATGAAAGCATGAATAAGTATTTGCGAAAATTGCGGAGAGCCAAGAAGTTTAAACCTTCGCACGGGCGGAGGGTCCCGTTGTTGCCCGCAGTTCTGCTGTTTGCGGTTGCAGCCACGGCGCTGCTTGTTGCCACGCGGGCGGCCACTGGGGTGCTGAGCTTTGAGCCCGAGAGCGGTATTTTAAGCGGTGTTACCACCGGCAGTGATACGCAGGCGTCGGGCGGCAGCTATGTGCAGTTCGGCAATATAAGCGAGTCGGCTTGGCCGGGCCAGGATGACTTTAAGGTGTGCGGCAATGCCTCTGTACTGAATGGGCCGACCAGTCCGCCAGCCGGTGCGGTCGTGGTTAACCCCGGTACTGATCTGAGGGCTCTAACCTCATCCAGGCCGGCGGGCACGACTTTTTATCTGACAGCAGGCACGCATACTCTGCCGAACGGGCCGATTGATCCTAAGACAGGCAATCAGTATATTGGTGCGCCCGGGGCGGTCCTGGACGGCCAGTTTACGACTAACTACACCAGCGGCAGCCGGACAATGAGCATGGCCTTCAAGGGCGCAGCCCATTACAGCAATGTGACGATTAAGCACCTGACTATCAAGAATTTCGGCCAGTCAGACGGCAAAACAACCTCTATGGTCAACCAGACGGCAATCAACTGGGGTCAGTCACCGGGCTGGACGGTATCCAATAACACAATTTCGCATAATGGCGGCTCCGGCATCTGGCTGGTTGATGACTCCAAGCTGCTGAATAACTGCATAGAATACAATGAGCAGCTGGGCTTTTCGGTGCCCTCCAGGGGCGGCAACTATGAGCAGCGGGTCAACGTGCTCGTAGAGGGCAATGAGATCAGGTACAACAACCGCAGTAACGCGATTGAAACACTGGGTGTTTGCACCGGCTGCTCCGGCGGGCTAAAGGTCTGGAATGCCAAGAACGTCACTATCCGCAACAATAATGTTCACAGCAACAACGGTAACGGTATCTGGATAGACAATAACAATATCGACATATTAATAGAGGCCAATGTCAGCAAAGACAACCGGAAGCGGGGTATATTCTACGAAATCAGCTACAGCGGTATCATCCGCGACAACTACATTACCGGCAATTATGTCCAGGACAAAGGCGGCAATAACAACACCGGCATCTATATATCCGAATCCGGCGGCGACGAAGCGGTAAAGAATTATCTTGGCGGTACATTCCCGGCTGAGCTACTGGTGACAAACAACTATGTTGTCGATAACTGGAACCACATCAGCCTCTGGGAGGACGCCGGCAGGTACTGTACAAGCAACGATACGAGCTGGTGCCCGCCGCTTATTCAGGGCAAAAACGACTCTGAGCGCAATGCTAATATCTCCAAATGTTCCAGCGCCAATGTCGTCAGCAACGCGCACCTTTGCCGTTGGCGAACGCGGAACGTCAGGGTGGTGGATAATATCTTCGAAATAACAAGCGCCGGAAGCAGCTGGTGTTCGCAAAGCGCTACCAACTGCGCCAGAGCTGCCATTTGGTCAGGCTACGGCATGGGCGGCCGCGCCTTTACTGTCGCGTCCATTCAGGACAACATCAGCAGGAACCAGAACAATCTGTTTAACAACAATACCTACAAGGGCAGGCGGAACTTCACCATCCCCAGCTCGTCGGTGGTCAGCACAAGCGCCTGGCAGAACACCTGGAACCAAGACAAAGATTCTATATTCCAGTAGGTCTTAGCAGCAGCTGATTTGTTTGGTTGGCGCCGCAGCGCTTGCCCATACCGATGAGTGATTGCAACCCACGTCGATGAGCGATTGCAATAAGTAAAGAAATACAGTATACTTAATCCTGTATTAAATTAAGCAGGGCGGAGCAAAATCCTCCTGATTGGCACCATGTAGGACCAGTCGGGCTAGCACCGTACCGAAGAGAAAGGATTTACCAAACAATTATGGCAGGAACAACTGTCGATATTAAAGAGTTATTGCAGGCCGGCGCGCATTTTGGTCACAAGACCAGCCGCTGGCATCCGGCGATGGCGCCGTACATTCATAGCAAGCGGGCAGGCAGCCATATTATTGACCTCACCAAAACTGTCGAAAAGCTGGATGAGGCGTTGGCCTTTTTGACCAAAACCGCTGCCAGCGGCAAGCAGGTTTTGATTGTCGCTACCAAGCGCCAGGCACAGCCGATCGCACGCGCGCTGGCTGACGCCACCGGTATGCCGTATGTAACCGAGCGTTGGGCCGGCGGTATGCTGACCAACCAGGGTACTATCGGCGGCCGCATCAAGCATCTGAAGGATCTTGAGGCAAAGATGGAGAGCGGCGAGCTGGCCAACAAATACAACAAGCTCGAAGTGCAGCGTTTTCAGGAAGAAATCGATCACATGAACATACTGTACGGCGGCATCAAAGACATGCATGCCCGCCCCGGCGCGGTGTTCGTGTTTGACCCGACTCATGACAAAAACGCTGTGGCCGAAGCCCGCAAGCTTAATCTGCCGATTATTGCTATCTGCGACACAAACGCTGATCCGACCCGCGTGACGCACCCTATCCCGTCAAACGACGACGCGATCAAGGCGCTGGAACTAATCTCGGGCTACGTCAAAACTGCAATCGAAACCGGCAAGGGATCAGCAAAGCAGTCAGACGCTGCAGATAAAGAAGAAAAGAGTGGGGAATAAACTATGGCAATTTCGATTGACGACATCAAGCGATTAAAAAACCTGACCGGTGTTGGTCTGACCGACGCCAAAGCGGCTCTTACCGAAGCCAATGGTGATTTTGATAAGGCACTGGAAGCCATGCGCAAAAAAGGTCTGACCAAGGCCGAAAAGCGCGGCGAGCGCGAGGCGCGCGCCGGTGTGGTGGGTACCTACAACCATGATGGCCGTATCGGTGTAATTATAGAGGTAAACTGCGAGACAGACTTTGTTGCCCGCAACGAAATCTTTACCGAGCTGGTCAAGGACCTGGCTATGCATATCGCCGCCAGCAATCCGGAGTTCGTATCGGTTGACGACATTCCGGCCGATGTTCGTGACGCAGCCAAAGCAGAGTTCACCGAAAAAGCACGCGCTGATGGCAAGCCCGAAAACATGCTTGAGAATATTGTTGAAGGCATGCTCAAAAAGCACTTTGCCGAAAAATGCCTGATGGATCAGCCGTTCATCAAAAACCCTGACCAGAGTGTTGGCGATCTGGTTCGCGATCACAACGCCCGCTTAGGCGAAAACATTGTCGTGCGTCGTTTCAGCCGCATCGCCCTGGGCGAAGTCGCCTAACGCCGAATCCGCGCGGCAGCCTAAAGATCTCCTTACAATAAGGAGATCTTTTTATAAAATGATAGAATAGAAATAAAAGGAGACCCTATGACCCCGTCGCAAGTTGTCAACGATGCCGAAGCTAAGTTCAAAAAAGCACTCACGCATTTTGAAGAAGAGATCAAAAAGATTCGCACCGGCCGGGCGCATCCTGGCATGCTGGACGGCGTCATGGTAGAGGCATACGGCGTGCAGATGCCGCTGAACCAGGTAGGCACGATTACGGCGCCCGAGGCCACACTGCTGCAGATAACACCATTTGATCCGAACAATCTGCAGGCGATCAGTGCAGCTATCCGCAACAATCCTTCCTTAGGTCTTAACCCGAGCGATGACGGGCGGGTGGTGCGCGTGCCAATCCCGGCTTTGACCGAAGAGCGCCGCCGCGACATTACCAAAGTGCTCAGCGGCAAAGTAGAGGACTGCATGATTGCCCTGCGCGGAGTGCGCCGTGATGCTATGGACGCCATTGGGCAGGCAAAGAAAGACAAAGACATCAGCGAGGACGAAGCCAAGCGGATTACGCAGCAGATAGAGGACATGATGAATCAGCAAAAGGCGGCCGTTGACAGTGCCGCCAAAGCCAAAGAAACCGAAATCATGACGGTGTAACGGTCATGATTGATTGAAGATTGAGGATTGGAGATCGAAGAATTGTCCGCGCTTGATTATCAAAAACTGGAAGTCTGGCAACGATCCATAGAGCTTGTCTTGGGCGTCTATGCACTATGCAAGCAGTTGCCGCCGAGTGAGCACTCGGTTCTTTGGCGGAGCATGCACTCGTGAAATCACTGAGGAATAGAGCGTAGCTCATGGCAGCCCCCCAATCACCAGTCTCCAATTCCCAATCCGGTAAACTGGTTTTGCCGACCCATCTGGGGCTTATTATGGACGGCAACCGCCGCTGGGCTAAAGAGCAGAATCTCCCGACGCTGAAAGGGCACTATCAGGGCGCCGAAGTTCTGAAAGATATCGCAGTGACAGCCATACATAGCGGCATTCCGTTTGTGTCAGTCTTTGCTTTCTCGACCGAAAACTGGACCCGATCCAAGAGTGAGGTGACTTATCTTATGAAGCTCATCATAAGATTTGCTCAGCAGTACCTTGATGAATTTGCCGAAAAGGACATCAGGCTGGTTCATATCGGCGCCCGCGACGGCCTGCCCAAAGACGTATTAAACGCACTTGATAAGGCGGCCAAACGGACAGCTGCAGGCAAAAAAGGCACGCTGGCCCTTTGTATTAACTATGGCGGCCAGCAGGAGATTGTTGATGCTGCCAAGAAACTGCTGCGGCACAATGTAAACCCGCGCAGTTTGAGCGTGCGCGAGTTTGAACGGTATCTATACGAACCGGATGTGCCGCCGCTTGATCTGGTAATCAGGACGTCGGGCGAATACCGCACCAGCGGCTTTATGCTTTGGCGCGCTGCCTACGCCGAGTATGTTTTTATTGATAAGTATTGGCCCGATTTCAGTAAGCAGGATCTGAAGATGGCGCTTTTATATTACGCCCGACGCCAGCGCCGCTTTGGCACGTAAAAAACTATTTATCAATTTGCCGATTTACCATTTCCCATTTACCATTTCCCAATAATTTTACATTGGCCATTTTTCAGACCAGGCGGGAATGAAATGTAATGACAAATGATAACTGGTAAATAATTTAGACTAATTGGCTAATTGGTAAATCGGTAAATTAAAATTACCAGCTACCGAACAAGCAGTTATGTCAAAGCACTAGTTCCTGATTCCTAGTTCCTATATACTAAATCAAGTCATGGGAATTGTTTTCTTTATTTTTGGGCTGCTTCTGTTTATCGTGCTCATCCTGCTGCACGAATGGGGGCATTACATTATGGCCCGCCGTAACGGTGTAGAGGTTGAGGAGTTTGGCCTGGGGTTCCCGCCGCGCGCCAAAATACTTAAAAAACACAAAGGCACCATCTATAGCCTGAACTGGCTGCCGCTTGGCGGCTTTGTCAAGCTGAAAGGCGAGCACGATATTGACACCGAGCCGGGTACGTTCGGGGCGGCCAGTACGCCGGCAAAGATCAAGATTATGCTGGCAGGCGTGGTAATGAATCTGCTGGCCGCACTGGTTATCTTTACGGTTGTGGCGCTGATGGGCATGCCAAAGCTGGTCGACAATCAGACGACTGTGGCGAGCGACACGCATATCGTGCAGCGCCCGCGCAATGAGGGTGTTATCAAGATCAACCAAGTGCTGGAAGGTTCGCCGGCAGAAAAGGCCGGCCTGCAGGACGAGGATCAGATTGTCCGCATCGCCGGCGAAACAATAGACTCCGCCGAGAAGGTGGGGCAGGTGGCGGCAGCGCATGCCGGACGTACGGTCGAAGTTGTGCTCAGCCGTGACAATCAGGAGATTCGCCGCCAGGTGGCGCTCAATGACACGGCGCCGCATGTGGGAGTCAGTTCATATTCTGCACAGGAGGGTCTGGAGATCCGGCGCTCTACCTGGTCGGCACCGATTGTTGCGGTGGGAGTGGCCAGGGATTTTACCGTCGCCACATTCAAAGGGATCGGAACGGCGCTCAAGGGACTCGGCTCGACTATCGCCGGGTTCGTGACCGGTAATAAAGAGGCGCGTCAGGCCGGCCAGAACGAGGCCTCCAGTCAGGTTGCCGGACCGGTCGGTATCTTTGCTGTATTGTTTGAGATTTCGAAGCAGGGCTTTGGGCTGGTGCTATTTATTGTCGGTCTGATATCCCTCACGCTTGCCATTATGAATGCACTGCCTATACCGGCGCTGGACGGCGGACGGCTGTTTGTTACCCTGTTGTTCCGTGCGCTTAAAAAGCCCTTAAGGCCAGAGCTTGAAGAGCGTATTCACGGCACCGGTTTTGCGGTACTGATGGCGCTGTTTGTGCTGATAACCATTGTGGATATTCGCCGGTTTTAAGCATGGACGCCAAAAAAAACGCTGCCGGGCCCACAGGCAAACCGTTCTTTCGTTTTGATCCGGCCGCTACAATTGCCCTTGCATTTGCGGCATTTTTGCTGAGCCAGCTGCTGGCGGCCATCGTTATAAGCTTCTATCCGGCCATGCGTGACTGGACCGAGGCCGAGGCAACCGCCTGGCTACGCAACTCGGTATCGGGGCAGTTTGTTTTTAATCTGACAGCATATAGCATTCTGATCGGCATGGTACTGCGGCTTATCAGGAAAGCCAATGTGACGCCTGCGCGTATCGGATTGGTAGCGCCTAAGGTGCGTGATGTCGGCTATGGGCTGATGGCATACGGGCTGTATTTTCTAATCTACATAGCGGTGCTGAGTGCTGTCCGGACGTTTGTCCCGGGTCTTGATATAGATCAGGAGCAGCAGATAGGTTTTGAAGCGGCTTACAGCGGGGGTGCACTGCTTATGGCATTTATGTCACTGGTCATTCTGCCGCCGCTGGCCGAAGAAATACTGTTTCGCGGGTTTTTGTTTACCAGCCTCAGAGCCAGGTTTAACCTGGTACACGCGACAATTATCACCAGTGTGCTGTTTGGTGCGGCGCATCTGCAGTTTGGTGCCGACACTCCGCTGTTGTGGGTGGCGGCGATTGATACCTTTGTGCTGTCATGTGTCATGTGCTATGTGCGCGAAAAGCTGGGCAGTCTGTGGCCGGCGATATTTTTGCATGCAGTCAAAAACCTCATTGCTTTCATAGTGCTGTTCGGGTCGCGGTTCTGGCTGGCATAGCAGCTTGTCTGCTACAATACGCACCAGATGAATGTGCACAGTTTGCCGCGCGTGAACACTCTGCCGCCCCGTCGGGGTGTATAGCTTTTTAATTTTCCTAAAGTATTTTAATAAACGCTAAACAAGCAAAGAACACATGAAAGTATCACACTTATTTACCAAAACGAAAAAACAGGCGCCGGCTGATGAGCAGGCCAAAAACGCGCAACTGCTCATTCGGGCAGGGTATGTCTATAAAGAAATGGCGGGCGTGTATGCCTATCTGCCGCTCGGCCTGCGTGTGCTCGAGAATATTAAGCAGATTGTTCGCGAAGAAATGGACAGTGTTCGCTCGAACGAGCTGATCATGACCGGTTTGCAGCGTAAAGAGGTCTGGGAGAAAACCGGCCGGTGGAGTGAAGACACGGTAGATATCTGGTTTAAGACGGCGCTGCAGGACGGCACCGAGCTGGGCTTGGGCTGGAGCCACGAGGAGCCTATTGTCGAGATGATGAAGGGCTACATTGCCAGCTACAAAGATCTGCCGGTTAGTCTTTACCAGTTCCAGACCAAGATGCGCAATGAGCTGCGCGCCAAAAGCGGCGTTATGCGCGGGCGCGAGTTTGTCATGAAGGATATGTACTCTTTTCATGCTACTGCCGAGGATATGGATCGGTACTATAACGAGGTGATCGAGGCCTACAAGCGCGTCTTTGATCGGCTCGGTATCGGAACGGATACCTATGTGACCTTTGCCTCCGGCGGAGCATTCACCCAGTTTAGCCATGAGTTCCAGACTATCTGTGATGCGGGCGAGGATGTTATTTATCTGCACAGAGAGAAGAATATTGCCGTCAACGAAGAGGTGATTGACGATGCCGTCAAAGAGCTAAACATCAACCGCGACGAACTCGAAAAAGTAAAAACGGCAGAGGTGGGGAATATCTTTAACTTTGGTACCCAAAAGACCGATGACATGGGCCTGTACTACACCGACGAGAACGGCACGCAGCAGTCGCTGCACATCGGCAGTTACGGCATAGGCGTGACGCGTCTGATCGGTGTCATTGCCGAAAAGATGAGTGACGGGCGCGGCCTGGTCTGGCCCGAGAATATTGCGCCGTTCCGCGTCTATCTGGCAACCATCGGCACCGACGCAGCCGTCACGCAGGCGGCAGAAGACTTATATAATTCCTTATATAAGTCAGGCGTTGAGGTGTTGTACGATGACCGCGATGCCCGCCCGGGCGAAAAGTTTGCCGACGCCGATCTGCTTGGTATACCGCACCGTGTGGTTATCAGCGCCCGCACGCTTGAGCAGCAAAGGGTTGAATACAAGGCCCGCACCTCTGAAGAGGCAGAGCTTTTGTCTGCCGAAGAACTTAACAGCCGCCTGGCGCCCTGAGAGCAGGTTTGACCACCCCCCAGGCGCAGCTTAGCCGTGCCTGCCATGGAGTGAAAGTTTTTTAAAGGGTTGATTTCATAATCGTAAAGGCTATACTTAGGGTAAAGCTGGCCATCATGAGAGCGCCAGTTTTTTTACCCCATAGCACGGAATTTCGAAACAGTTTATTTGACGATAAGAAAGGAAACATAATGAAGAAGCAATACCACCTTACGCGCGAAGGGCAGGCAGAACTACAAGCAGAGCTCGAGCAGCTGGTCGCCAAGCGTACCGAAATTGCTGAGGCAATCGCTGCCGCCCGGTCACAGGGCGATCTGGCCGAAAACGCCGAATATCACGCCGCTAAGGAAGAGCAGGGCCGTAACGAAACCCGCATCGAAGAGATCGAGCATATCTTAAGCAACGTCGAGATCATCACTGCACCCAAAGACGACAAAAAAGTCCGGCTGGGCTCGATGGTCAAGCTTGCCAGCAACGGAAAGACTAAAGAGTTTCAGGTAGTTGGCACCGTAGAGGCCGACCCGCTCAACGGCAAAATCAGCGACGAATCGCCAATCGGCAAAGCCTTAATGGGCAAAAAAGAAGGCGAAGAGGTAGAGATCGTTACTCCCGCCGAAACCGCAACTTACACTATCGCCGACATCTCCTAAAAACAGAATTTAGAAACTAGCAGATAGGAGCTAGGGAGGCGCCCGGTTTTAAGCTATACTACTACTAGTTTCAAATTTCTAACTCCTAACTCCTAAAATATGGCAACACTCAAAGATTTCCGCGATGAGCGGCTGCGAAAATTAGCCGAGCTCAAAGAGCTCGGTATTAATCCATATCCTGCCAAGGCTAACCGTACCCATGACATAGAGGTCATCCATGGTCGGTTTGACGAACTTGAAAACACCTCCGTTACGGTGGCCGGTCGCATCGTATCCATTCGCAAGTTCGGCAAAATTGCTTTTGTGGTCATCCAGGGCGAGGGCGAAGCTGTTTTGCAGCTGTTTATCCGTCATGATGACAACAGTGGCGAGCCGGACCGCAGCAAGAGCGAGCTACGGGTGCCGGCCGAGCTGCCGCTTCTGGACACCGGTGACTTTGTCGAAGCGACCGGCCCGGTTATTAAGACACAGACCGGCGAAATCTCGGTTGACGTAAAGAGTCTGCGAATCCTCACTAAAGCGCTCCGGCCCATGCCAAGCAGGCAGGAGGGCTTTACTAATAAAGAAGAGCGCATGCGCCGCCGCTATGTTGATATGAATGTAAACCCAGAGGTGCGCCAGCGTTTTGTCCGCCGCAGCCGGTTCTGGCAGGCGACGCGTGATTTTCTGAACGAACACGGTTTCGTAGAGATCAATATTCCTGTACTTGAGCATACAACGGGTGGCGCTGATGCAAATCCATTTGTCACCCACATGGATGCGCTTGACCAGGATTTTTACCTGCGCATAAGCCACGAGCTGCCGCTGAAGCGACTGCTTGTTGCTGGTTTTGAAAGGGTATATGATATCGGCCCGCGCTTCCGTAACGAGAATTACAGCGACGAGCACCTGCCGGAACACGTCGCTATGGAGTGGTACTGGGCGTACGCCGATTGGGAAATGGGCATGAAGTTCACCCAGGAGATGGTGCGCCATATCGCTGACCGTACCTGGGGTACGCGCCAATTTACGCTGGCAAACGGCATGCAGGTTGATTTGGGGCCGGACGGGCAGGATTGGCCGCGCGTCAGTTTTACTGGTGTTATCAAGGAAAAATACGGCCTGGATGTTTTTACTTGTACGCTTGATGAGGTAAAAGAACAGCTCAAACAGCACAACCTTGAGGTAGAGAAGACAGAAAACCGCTCGCGCGGCATAGATAAGCTATGGAAGAAAATCCGCGCAGAAATCACCGGCCCTGCGTTCCTGGTGGATATCCCTGACTTTTTGCAGCCGCTGGCAAAAGTCAATAAAGACGACGGCCGCTTGAGTGAGCAGTTCAACCTGCTGCTGGGCGGTACCGAGGCCAGTAAGGCGTACTCTGAACTAAATGATCCGTTGCAGCAGCTCGAAAATTTCAAGCAGCAGCAGGCACTGCGCGACGAAGGCGATGACGAGGCTATGATGATGGACATCGATTATGTTGAGGCGCTTGAGTACGGCATGCCGCCGGCTTGCGGTTACGGAAATAGCGAACGGCTTTTCTGGATGCTTGAGGGTGTCACCGCCCGCGAAGGCGTGCCTTTCCCGCAGTTGCGCCACGAAATAGACGAAGTGACCAAGTCCATATATCCGGAAGTGAAGTTATGAAAGCAGTTTGGAGAGATCAGGTGATTGCAGAAGCGCCCAAAGAGGATCTGGTCTACATTGAAGGCAATTGGTACTTTCCTGTTGAATCTGTTAAAAAACAATATCTGCTCGAGAGTCCGACGCCTTACACATGTCCCTGGAAGGGCGAGTGCCGGTATTATCATGTAGGGCAGGGCGACAGCTGGAGCCAGGATAGCGCCTGGTCATATCCCGATCCGATACCGAGCGCAATCGACATTGTTAAAAAAGATTTTTCCAATTACGTTGCCTTCTGGCGCGACGTAACCGTTACGGAGTAAGCATGGGCCGACCCCAGGTAACGCTCGAAAATTACGAAGAAGTCTATAGGTTTTATAAAGACTACCGGCCCACAAAACTGACGGCCTGGATATTAAGCGGGGGACTGGGTCTCAAGTTCAGACCAAGCGTACATTTTGCGCCCGGTGCGGAAGAGCGGGTGGACGAAATTATTAAAAGCGGCAGGCCTTTGGTTATTGCCTCTAATCATCTGCTTGATACTGACCCCCGTATTATTGCAGCAGCGGCTGCGCGCGAGTCTGTGCTGCGCCGTCTGGTTGGGAATACGTTCATACCCTCCAAGTCACCCATTTTTTATTCTCCTGATCCAAGCGTAAAACAACGTTTCGAGAAATATGCCGTTGACGGGTTGGGTGCGATCCCGGTGTATCGGGAGAAAGATTTTATGAACGATGAGGCTGCGCTAAAGATGGTGCGCAAAACGCTCAGGCCATTTATGGATGTGTCGGTAGGCCGTCTTAATCAAGGCATGAATATGGCGATTTTTCCTGAGGGCGAGCGCAACGAGGCCGATCCTGAAAAAGTCCAACCCTTATTTTCCGGCATTGGTTCAATGGTGTGCCGGGTAAGTAAAGTCGAGCAGCCTGCGGTATTGCCGTGGGCAATCTGGTACACAGAAGAAGGAATGCAAAAGCCTATCGTATGGATTGAACAGCCAAGTGATGAACGTTTTACCAAGCCAAGAGAGGTCTCGGACTGGCTGCATCCGCAGATGCAGACTGCATTGGACCGCGCGATTGCCCTTGCAACCTGATTCTGGCGTACAATAAGGGTACTATGAACGAAGTCTATAAGCCCCAAACTGCCATCTTTGCCGCCGGTTGCTTTTGGGGAGTGCAGTATTATTTTGATCAGGTGCCGGGCGTGCTTGCAAGCGAGGTGGGCTATATTGGCGGCAGGCTCGATAACCCCACATACGAGGACGTCTGCTATAAAGAGACGGGGCACGCCGAGGCAGTGAAAATTGTTTATAATCCACAAAAAGTCAGCTACGAAAAGCTGCTTAAGCACTTCTTTCGTATGCACGACCCGACTCAACTGAACCGCCAGGGGCCGGATATTGGTACGCAGTACCGGTCGGCAATCTTTTATACCAGTGAAAAGCAAAAACAGCTGGCGCAAGAAACTATCGACAGACTAAACAATCGCGGCCAGATCAAAACCAAGCTCGAAAAAGCTACCAGATTCTGGCCCGCCGAAACCTACCACCAAAAGTTCACCGAACGCACCGGCCAGGGTATGTGCCATGTCAAGTACGCACCGGTGAAGTAGGGGAGAGCAGCCGGAGCGACGGGCTATGCCCGCGCACCGCGCGATGAGAGGGGATATTCCCCTCTCATAGATAAAAGTTCACCGAACGCACCGGCCAGGGAATGTGCCACGTCGCCTACCAACCAGTCTAGTCATCGGGAAGAGCAGCCCGACAAAATGTACTTCATTTTGCCGGCGCATGGCGCGATGATAATCAAGCGATAAGCGAGATTATATGCCGAACCAGAGAAGTCAGTTCCTCTTGAGAGCAAGAGGACTTCTCTGCGTGAAGCTATAGAAACCCCGAAGGGGTGTCTCATAAAAAACCAACCAGCCAGTCTAAGGTCGCAAGTCTAAACAGTCTCAAGTATACTGATTGGAATGAACTTCATCTTTGACTTCGACGGAACGCTCGCCGATACTATGCCGGCATTTATCGCCGTTTTTAACAAGACAGTACGCAACAATGAGGACCCCATGAGTCCGGCAGAGATCCAGACGCTCCGCGGCCTGCCGACCCGCAAAGCCCTGGCCAGAGCCGGTGTACGCTGGTGGCAGATCCCCAAGCTGCTGGTGCAGGGGATTCCTGATTTCCATGCCCTTATTCCCACCGTCGAACCATTTAAAGATATCCCGGAGGTTGTGCAGACGCTGCACGCTCGTGGCCACAGGCTCTTCATCGTTACCAGCAACACGCGCGAGAGCGTTGAAGTGTTTCTTACCAGACATAACCTAGAGGGTTACTTTGAAGATATTTCCACCGGCGCCAGTCTGTTTAACAAGGCGCGGCATATCCGCTACCTTATGAAGCAACACGGGTTAAAGCGCAAAGAAACCATCTATATAGGCGACGAAACGCGTGACGTGCAGGCGGCGCGTCTGGCTTTGATACGTATCGCTTCGGTCACATGGGGGTTTAATACCGAAAAAATCCTTCGCCGCCAGCGCCCCACTTATTTAATACGCCAGCCTAAGGAGCTGCTTGACCTGCAAAAAAATAGCAAAATCAAACCATAAGCGCTATACTGCAGATAAAAGCGAACAAAGCGCGCATCAGGGAGGGCGTATGGAAGATTATAGACATAACGATTCAGACCAAAACGGCGGATCCGCGGGCCCGTCACCTGATCAGGCACAAGAGGCAGCACCGCCATCTGCCGGCGATTTTCACCAGCGTTCGTCTGGTTTTTCTATGTCGGCAGACGACAGCGCACCAGCCAATAGTGCACCAGCCGACAACGCGCCGTCCGACGCCGAACCGGTTAGTGAGCGCGCCAATCTCGTCAGTGCGGCATATCCGTCTTTTGACGAGCCACCGGCCGGACCGGCTCCGTCCTGGGGTACCCCGGCCGCTGCCGTCATGCATCACCCCGAGCCGCCGGCACCGACGCCTTCGCCGACATCCTTGACAGCTCCGGCAGATGACCGGCCGGTGCCTGTGGTCAAGGTACTGAGCGTGCGCGGCGTCGAGTACGCCATGATGTCAATTTTGCTGTGGTTTGGCGCCGGTTCGTTAATATACCTGCTGGTTTCGCTCATTAACGGCAACAGCTCGTTTGATGGGCTGGCGTTCCCGCTGTCTCTGCTGATTGTCTGTCTGCCGGGTTTTGCCTTCTTCTTTTTGCGGCTGCGCAAGGCCGAGCTGGACAACCCCAGCCTGCGGCTTGAGCCGTCAAAGCGCCGCTACTCGCAAATTACGCAAATCCTGGCCTTTTTGACCTGCTTCTTTAATATTGTGACCGTTGTTTTCTCTTTGCTGGCGCTGGTCGGCGGTGAGGACGGAGACAGCGTCGGTAAGATTCTTGGTTCGGCAGTGGTCATCCTGCTTATTGCCGGCGGCATCCTGTTTTACTACTGGCAGGACGAGCATAAACTGGTGCGGTAAAGATCATGAAAAAATACTACATCGGACTTATCGTGCTTGCACTGCTGGCGGGCGGGCTGCTGATTTATATCGTTGGTCTGGGCGTGCAGGGCAGAGATGATAAAAAGACATACGAGGCCGCATCCAAAGCAGCCGACAAACTCAACAGCTATATAAATGATAAACAGCAAATCCCTGACAGTCTGGCCAAAGCCGGCATTACTGATGTACCCGGCACCATAAAGTACGAAAAGCTTTCCAGTACGCGGTACAAATTTTGCGCTACGTTCAAGACAGACAGGGGCTACAGTACAGGCGCGGGCTCGGTTGTGACTGATACGCTGTTCGGTACACTGTACGGCGGACAATTCGATTACGACTCCTACGGCGAGTCGTCGTACGAGCCAAGCAGTCTCTATTTGAGCTATTACTACCGCAAAGGCGAAAACTGCCAGACCGTTAAGCCGTATCTCCGGTCCTCAAACTCATTCAACTTCAGCAATGATTTCGAAACCGACTTCAGCGACCTGTACCAGGAGAGCTACAACCAGTACTGCACGCCTACCATCCCCGAAGGCTACGAGGCATATTGTCAGTCCTTGCAAAGCAACCTGTAATCGGGCACACTTAAAGTCCGGACAGGTTTTCCTAAAAACAGCATGAGACTACACCGTTTTTACATCAACCCCGAACAGACCGAGCTCGAGCACGCCTTTTGGTTTAAGGACGAGCACCTGCGTCATCAGTGGCAAAAGGTGTTGCGGCTGCGCCAGGGCGATCAGGTGGTGCTGTTTGACGGCGTACAGCACGAACGCCTGTACAGACTTGTGCGCATCAAGCCTGATGCTATTAAGCTGGAGCTGGTGACCGAGTTCGAGCGCAAGCTGCCGGCGCGCCAGATATATCTGTTTTTCAGCCTGCTCAAAAAGGATAAAAACGAATGGCTGCTGCAAAAATGCACCGAGCTGGGTGTGCGCACCTTTGTCCCTATTCTGGCCGAAAGATGTGAGCGGACAGTCCTCTCGCAAAACAACGCCGAGCGGTGGGAAAAAATCGTAACCGAGGCGGCCGAACAGTGCGGCCGTTCGGATATCCCGCATATTCGCGACCCGCTCAGCTTAGAGACCGCTCTGACCGATTACAAAGACAAAGCTGCATTGGCGGTGGCAGACGAAACACTGTCAAAGAACAAGGATCAACTATCAGCTGCAGAAGGCGCTGTCGGTGTTTTTATAGGCCCCGAAGGCGGCTGGACAAGCGAAGAACTCGAGCTGTTTACGCAAGCTGGGGTAAACCATTTGAGCTTAGGCAATCTGACGCTGCGCGCCGAAACCGCCGCCATCGCCGCCTGTGCTCGCCTGGCATTTTAGGGTGCAGAGGGTTAAGGCGTGCACTCCTAAAGAGATGTTATAATAGCAGCAAGAAAAAGGAGCAGTTATGGCAGAGTTTTTTATTGGTATTGGTGCGTCAGAAGAACCCGCGGCGGGGCATAGGCATATTGCAGTTGAGCCACCGCTTGAGGGTCAGGCGGCGGCTTGTGTGACTGAGGTGATTCATCAGTATTACGGCAAAGATTCTGAAGCGCTCTTTGCCGGCATGCAGACACTACATCCTGACGGCGCCGCGCCGCACACCAGGATTATTATCAAAGAAAGCGGTTATTACACCGAGCGGGCGGCTGATGAGGATATTGCCGTGCTTGCAGGCCGGCTCGCAGGTGTGCTGTTCAAAAAGGGCCATACGGTATACGTACAGCCGTCAGCCGAGCCTGGCCGCCTGGCTTCGGTCTAAATAGTTGGTGTGGTACGTGCTTATTGGCGGGTCGAGGGTCTTTTATGCAGTGCCCTGCCAGCTCATAGTTCGGTGAGGCATAAAGAAATATTGACAAACATAAGCACTTTAGGGTATAATTGACATATTCCTTTGCTCGCATTGGGGCAAAAAATCTCTTATACTAGTAGCTTATGGCAAATAATTACTGGCGGGAGCGGTCACAACCATACAAACCGGGGCAGTCGGCGCCGTTTAAGGTGTCGCGCAGCAAAATTGAGCTGTTTATGCAGTGCCCGCGCTGTTTCTGGCTGGATGTGCGGCTTAAGATCACACGCCCCAACAGCCCGCCGTTCAATATAAACAAAGCTATTGATGAGCTGTTTAAAAAAGAGTTCGACAAATACCGGCTTGAGAAAAAACCCCATCCGCTGATGCTCGAGTTTAATGTGGCGGCCACGCCGTTTGACCACGAGCAGCTGGATCAGTGGCGCGATACCTTTGTAGGGGTAACGACGGTGCACGAGCCGACCAATCTGCATGTGTTCGGGGGCATTGATGATGTCTGGTCAAACGAGGCCGGCGAGCTGATCGTAGTAGATTACAAGGCAACGGCTAAAGACCGCGAGGTTTCAATTGATTCTGATTGGCAGATTGCCTACAAGCGCCAGCTGGAGGTGTACCAGTGGCTGCTGCGGCAAAACGGTTTTGCGGTCAGCGACACTGGCTATTTTGTGTATACCAATGGCCGTATGGATCTGGACGGCTTTAATGACCGGGTTGAGTTCCGCACCAAGCTGATTCCGTATTCCGGCAGCACTGACTGGGTCGAGCCAGCACTTGAAAAAATGAAAAAATGCATGGACGGCGATATGCCGGCAGTGGGTAAGAGCGCTATGGGCGGCCCCTGTGAATTCTGCGAATACGCCAAAGCCCGCACCAAGCTGACGCTTGAGGCTATGCAGACCAGGAAAAAGTCAAAGGCCTCTTCAGGATAGTTCCCGCCGCTCACGGGACTGCTTAGCCGCACGGCACTATTTAATAGTTCACACTGTGGAGGACATACCTGCCATCCTGCTCGGCATCCCGGTCGTCCTTGTTCTCAAGCTCGGCAGCCAGCGTGTAGGTCTGCAGATCAGCGCCGGCTAGGTACGAATATGGCCTGCCGAGGGGGTCAGTGACCTGATCTTTTGATAGGGTATAACCCAGATCCTGAAGCGTCGCGGGGTAGACGGCATTGTCGTTGTAGTACGACTCAAGTCTTTGTTGGAGGTTTTTAAGCGCATTCTTGCGGTCGGTGTCGCGCCCGCGCATTTGCGCCTGGGTGAGCTGGGCCATAGCCGAATTATCTGAGTTTTGTGCTGAGTTCTGCGCGCTATGATGGTCAGGGGTGTTTGCGGTCTGATCATTGCGGTGGTTAAGCGCAACAGCTACCGCACCGGCAATTATCAGCACAAAAAGAGCCGCAAAAAGTATCAGCGGCAGCTTACTGCCGGCGCGGGCCGGGGCAACAGGCGGCAGCGGGGCAGCCGGCTGCGGTGAGCCGGACGGCCCAGGGAATTGTGTACCTGGCTGGGGCTGGGTTGGCAGATTGGTTTGGTTATGCTGGGGTTGATTTGGCGGCATATGGTTCCTGAGGCTCCTTACTTTATCTTAAGCATAATGGTCGGCCCGACGGATTGTAAATGTCCGTAGAGAACCTGCAGCGATTCCCAGATTGTAAACAGTTACCAGCAGACGGTATAATGATGCCATGATTGACATCCAGATTGTCCGCGATAACACCGACATGGTTAAAACCAAAACTGCACAAAAAGGCTACCAGGTTAATATTGACCGGCTGCTGGAGCTTGACCTTGAACGTAAAGAGCTGCTGCAGCAGGTAGAGGCCCTGCGCCAGCGGCGCAACGAAAACGCCGATAAAATGAAGTCCACTGGCGGCAAGCCCGACCAGTCTTTGATTGACGAAGGCAAGCAGATCAAGATCGAGCTGGCCGAACGCGAGCAGTACCTGACGAAGACAGAGACCGAATGGCGCGATCTGCTGCAAAATATTCCAAACCTGGCGGACGACGATGTGCCGGTGGGTGACGAGTCGGCCAGTGTCGAGGTGAGTGTGCATGGTGAGCAAAAGACCGGTGCGGAGGATCATTTGGATTTTGCCCTGCGCAAGGATTGGGTCGATTTTGAGCGCGGTGCTAAAGTGGCCGGTCAGAAGTTCTATTATCTGAAAGGCGATCTGGCACTGCTTGAAAACGCGCTTTTGCAGTATGCGCTGCAATTTGTGAGTGAGAGAGGCTTTACCTTCATGACAGTGCCGCACCTGGTCAACAGCCGCACGGCAACCGGTACCGGTTTTGCGCCGCGCACCAGTGACCAGGGCGACGAATATTATCTGGAGGGCGAGGACCTGTCACTTATAGCCACGGCCGAAATTCCGCTGACCGGCTATCACGCCGACGAGATTTTAGAAGAAGACCAACTGCCGCTGTTCTATGCCGGCTACAGCCCATGCTACCGGCGCGAGGCCGGCGCCGCCGGCAAGCACACCCGCGGCCTGTTCCGGGTGCACCAGTTCAACAAGCTGGAGCTGTACGCCTTCACCTTGCCCGAGCAAAGCCGTGATATCCACGAAAAACTGCGGGGCATTGAAGAAGAACTGTGGCAATCGCTGGCTATCCCGTACCGCGTTATTAATATCGCGTCGGGTGATTTGGGAGCGCCGGCTGCCAAAAAGTACGATCTCGAATATTGGTCAAAGGCGGACGGAGCTTACCGCGAGCTCACCAGCTGCAGCAATTGCACTGACTTTCAGGCGCGCAATCTTAATATCCGGGTGCGCCGCTCGGACGGACGAATTGAGCATGTGCATACGCTAAACGGCACGGCTGTTTCGTTTGCCAGGGCACTGATTGTGCTGATCGAACACTATCAAACCGAGGACGGTAATCTGCATGTACCCGAAGTCCTCAGGCCTTTCTTAGGCAATCGTGCCACACTGTAGACGTATCTAATCAAAAGGAGGCACCATGATTAGAAACCTTGAAATTACCGGGCTTAATGTCAACGCAGACGACAAGCTCAAAAAGTACGTTACCAAACGGGTCAACAAGCTCGAACGCTACATACCGCGGCATGCCCGGCGGAGCGTACATGTTGATGTCAAGCTGCGCGAAAGCAAAAGCCAAAGGAACCAGCAGTGCACCGCCGAGGTTATCATGTATCTGCCGCAGGAAACCCTGACCGCCAAAGAATCCACCGTCAATTTGTTTGCCGCTGTTGATATCGTCGAAGCAAAGTTGCGCAGCCAGCTGAAAAGGTATAAGCAGATCCACGCCGACCCGCGGTTTTATCGCCGGCTTACCAGCAGACTGCGCCGCCGCCAGCCGAATGTGCTTGGCTGATGCAGGATGTTGTGTGGCCAGCCGGCTGTCTGCGATTTTTAGCAGAAAATATTGTGAAATGTGAAATAGTAAATGAAAATTCATGTCACCGGTGGTACAATAGACTGGATTAATTCAGAGGGACTTTTTCTTGATGAACAGCAAACTTTTTAAACGTATTTTGGGTGACCCGCAGGCAAAAACTCTTCGCCGCATGAAAAAGCGCGTCACGGTTATTAACGATCTTGAGTCCAAATATAAAAAGATGTCTGACTCGCAGCTTAAAAAGCAGACAGAGGTTTTAAAGGACCGGCTCAAGAAAGAATCGCTTGACGCCATCCTGCCCGATGCCTTTGCGGTGGTGCGCGAAACGGCGCGGCGCACGCTGGGACAGCGCCATTTTGATGTACAGCTGATCGGCGGCATGGTACTGCACGAGGGCAAGGTGGCCGAGATGAAAACCGGTGAAGGCAAGACCCTTGTGGCGACACTGCCGGTGTATCTCAATGCGCTGACGGGCAAAGGGGTGCATGTGGTGACGGTCAACGACTATCTGGCGCGGCGTGATGCCGGCTGGATGGCGCAGGTGTATAGCTTTTTGGGGCTGAGTGTGGGCGTGATTATGCCGGACGCATCTTTTGTATATGATCCGGCTTATACCAATGAAGATCACGATGACGAGCGCATGCGTCATCTTAAGCCCAGCACGCGTCAGGAATCATATCAGGCTGATATTACGTACGGCACCAATAACGAGTTTGGCTTTGACTATTTGCGCGACAACATGGTGCGCGAGGTTGATCAGCTGCGCCAGCGCGAGCTGCACTATGCCATCGTGGACGAAGTTGACTCTATTCTGATTGACGAGGCCCGCACGCCGCTGATTATTTCGGCACCGGCCGTGGCCAGCGGCGCCAGCTACACGCAGTTTTCCAAGGTCGTTCGCAACCTCAAGCCCGAACATTATGAGATAGACGAAAAACGCCGCAGCGTTATTCTGACCGACAGCGGTGTCGAAAAGGTAGAGAAGATCTTGGGCATATCCGACCTGTATTCAACCGAGCACATCCGTAATATTTATCATCTTGACCAGGCGCTCAAAGCACAGCTGCTTTTCAAGCGCGATAAGGATTACGTGGTCACCGCCGAGGGCGAGATTGTGATTGTCGACCAGTTTACCGGCCGCCTGCTAAAGGGCCGGCGCTATAACGAGGGTCTGCACCAGGCAATCGAGGCTAAAGAAGGCGTTGAGGTGCAGGAAGAGTCCATGACGCTGGCGACCATCAGCTTCCAGAACCTGTTCCGTCTGTACGAAAAGCTGGCCGGTATGACCGGTACGGCCTCAACCGAGAGCGAAGAGTTCCATCAGGTGTATAAGCTGGATGTGGTTGAAGTACCGCCTAACCGCAAAGTTATCCGCGATGACCGCCCGGACCGGATCTACAAGTCCGAGGCCGGCAAATTCAGGGCCATTATAAAAGAGGTGGGCGAGCTTAATAAAAAGGGCCAGCCCGTCTTGATCGGTACGGTTTCAATTGAGAAAAACGAGGCATTGTCGCGGGCACTCACAAAAGCCGGCCTGCCGCACCAGGTGCTGAACGCCAAAAATAACGAGAAAGAAGCCGCAATTGTTGCCGAGGCAGGGCAGAAGGGTGCGATTACGCTGGCCACCAACATTGCCGGCCGCGGTACCGACATTGTTCTGACCGAAGAGACCAAAAAACTGGGCGGCCTGTTCGTACTGGGCAGCGAGCGGCACGAGTCGCGCCGTATCGACAATCAGCTGCGCGGCCGCTCCGGACGTCAGGGCGATCCCGGCGCGACCCAGTTCTTTGTCAGTACCGAGGACGAGCTGATGCGCGTCTTTGGCGGCGACCGTATCGGCAAGCTTATGGACCGGCTCAAGGTTGACGACGAGACCCCTATCGAGAACCGGCTTATCAGCAAGAGCCTGGAGTCCGCGCAGAAGAAAGTTGAAGGCTTTAACTTTGACACCCGCAAGAACGTTGTGAAGTACGACGATGTCATGAACCGCCACCGCAAGGCCGTCTATTCCATGCGGCGCGAGATACTGCACCAGGCGGATATCAGCAAGCGTATCAAGGTGTTTATGCGTGAGGAACTGGATCTGATGGTGGCTTCGCCGGAATCACTAACGGATAAGTTTGAGTCAATCCTGACTGAGGTGTTTCCGTTTGACGAGCCGACGCTGGATCGGCTGTTTGATACCGAGGCGGACAAGTTTGCCGAAGTCTTAAAGACACAGGCCGAAGAGCTGTATGCCGCGCGCGAGACAGCCTTTGGCGCGGATGTCCTGCGCAAGGTTGAGCGTGATATTTATCTGCAGGTTCTGGACAATCTCTGGATGCAGCATCTCGAAAACATGGATCATCTGCGCGAGGGCATTCACTGGTTAAGTGTTGGTCAGAAAGATCCGCTGGTAGAGTACCGCCGTCAGGCACAGGTACTGTTTGCCGAAATGCAGTCCCAGTTGCGTCATGATGTCCTGCGCAGCGTGTTCCACGCGCGTCCTGTAAACGAGGGCGACCTTGACCGTCCGGTCGAGACCGAGCTGACCCGCGCTGCGCGTTCATCGGTTGATAATGCTGATAAAATTCTCGAAGCTGACAGTTTCGACGAGGAAGATTTTATCCCGGCTGGTCTGCCGCAAAGCGGTACCAAGCCACACACATCCAAGGCACAGAAACAAAGGAAACGTAAGGCCGAGCGCCAGCGTAAAAAGAAGGGCAAAAAACGTAAATAACGCAATAGCGTAAGTGTATTTCGTATTCGTATACGTAATACCGGCTACAGAATACGGTATACAAAACATGAAGCACACAGTAGAGAAAGTTGTCTTGGCAAACGGCGCAGAGGGGTTGTTGATTGACATTCCGGATGCCAGCGTCATGACGTTTGAGTTTAACTTCCGGGCGGGGGAGTATTTGGTGGAACCCGCCAAGTGGGAAACCCCCCACATCATGGAGCACGTACTTTTAGGCGCTAACGAGCGCTACCCAAAGGCGCGGGTTTTTCAGGCCGAGTTTGAAAAGAACGGTGCCTACAACAACGCCAGCACGGGCGTGTACGATATCAGCTATGAGGCCGAGTGCGCAGATTTTGAATGGGACCGGATTTTAGACCTTATGCTACTGGCGATTAGCAAGCCAAAGTTTTTACAGGAAGAATTTGATGCCGAGGTAGGCAACGTGCGCGAGGAGCTGAACGGCCGCGCCAACAATCACTTCCGTCATCTTAGTCTGGCAATGCGCAAATACTGCGGCTACCAGGCTATGACCGATCGCGAGCGTATCAAATTGCTTGCCAACAACCGGCTGCAGGATATCGAAAAGCACTATCACAGCACGCACACCACCACCAACATGCGCTTTGTGATTGCCGGGGGCATAAAGGGGCGCCGCGCCACGCTTATCCGTATGCTCGAAGAAATCGACATGCCCGAAGGCAACGGCCGCATACCGCTGCCGGTCGAAAACCCGATCAAGCAGGATAAGGGGCTGTACCTGCGCAACCCCAGTGTCAAGAACGTGTATTTTATTGTTGACACCTTTCATCTGGAGCGCCTTGACGAGCAGGAGTGGGATGCCGGCCAGTTAATCAACACCATGCTGACCGAAACGCTGTATTCGCGTATTTTGGGCGCTGCCCGCGAACGCGGTTTGGTCTATCACATGAGTTCCGGCTTTAACCAGCTGGCTCGCAACGTATCCTGGTGGTTTGGGGCGCAGGTCATGCCGTCCAATGCCGAGGCGCTGTTTGATATCATGGTCACCGAACTTCAAAGCGTACGGGCCGGCGATGTCGACGAGGCAGATATAGAGGCGGCCAAGCAATACGCCCTGGGCCGTTATCAGCGGGCAGGGCAGACTGTGGCCGGTACGGCGGCAGGATATACCAACCGCTATTTCTTTGAAGACATTGTTGATGATTATTATGCCTTGCCGGAACGTATAAAGGCCGTTACCAAGACGCGCATTATCAATACCACCGAAAAGATGTTCACGGACGGAATCTGGGATATGGGTGTATTGGGTTCGGCCGGCCGGCCGTTTGTCGACAAGCTGTATGATCAGTTATCCGTACTGTGGCCCGAGGGCTAGACTGATGGATGCCCTGCAGAAACGAGCTGAACACTTGCAGCAGGCAGTGGCTGAATCTCTGGAAAAGCTCGGTTACAGCCGCCTGCAGCAGGAACACAAGCAGCTGACGCAGGCTATGGCGGCAGAAGATTTCTGGCAGGAACCAAAAAAGGCTGCTGATATTTCAAAGCAGCACGCTGCGCTGGAGACGCAGCTGCAGCCCTGGTCCGATCTCAAGCGGGACAGTGACGATATCCTCGAGCTGATTAGCCTTAGGGATGACAGTCTGCAGGCTGATATAGAGCGCCAGCTCGCTGAGCTTGAGGCGGTACTGGCCCGGCTGCAAAAAGAGCTCCGCTACAGCGGTCCTTACGACCGTCATGATGCGATTCTGACTATTTATGCCGGGGCAGGCGGGACGGATGCGCAGGACTGGGCGGCCATGCTGCTGCGCATGTATGTCCGCTGGGCGGAAACCAACGGTTTTAAGGTTGCGACCATTGCCGAATCGCCGGGTGAAGAGGCCGGGCTTAAGATGGCGACGATTGCCCTCAGCGGTCCGCTGTCATACGGCAAGCTCAAGAACGAGCACGGTGTTCACCGGCTGGTGCGGCTCAGCCCGTTCAATGCCGATTCTCTGCGTCAGACTAGTTTTGCCAAAGTCGAGGTACTGCCAAAAATCGACCGTCCGGATGATGTGGCGATTGACGAGAAAGATCTGCGGGTGGATGTTTATCGCAGCGGCGGCCACGGCGGACAATCGGTCAACACCACCGACTCGGCCGTGCGCATCACTCATATCCCGACCGGCATAACAGTGGCTATCCAGAACGAGCGTTCGCAGCTGCAAAACAGAGAGACGGCCATGACCATTCTGCGTTCCAAGCTTATTCAGCTGCAAATGGAGCAGCACGCCGAAAAAATCTCAGAACTTAAAGGTCCGAACGAGCAGGCCGCCTGGGGTAATCAGATACGTAACTACGTGCTGCATCCGTACAAAATGGTCAAAGACCTGCGGAGCAATGCCGAGACATCAGACACCGAGGCGGTGCTGGACGGTGATATAAATCTGTTTATAGAGAGTTTTTAATTTCTGGTACCTCGTTATGATTCTGATATAATCATAAGTAATATGAAAAAATCAGGTGGGATTTTAGCTGTTCTGACCATATTTTCCTTCCTGGCTACCCCTGTTCAAAAGGCGGCTGCCGAGGCCTGTGCCAACATCTCCAGCTTTGGTGCAGTCAACCTTGTAGTGCCGACTTTGCCGCCGTCAGATACCTATGCGGTTTGGATCAGAATGCAGTCGGCCGACTCGTCAGCGCGCGTGCTGGTTGAGGTGAACGGCAGCGAGTGTCTGGAACTGGGCGGCGAGCTGGCGCCCAATCAGTGGGTGTGGCAGACGGCCATGCGCGATGGCCAGCCGGAGCACATCCAACTGCCCAACCGCGTCGGGAACGGTATGCGTATTGTTGGCGTGCAGGCCGGTGTCAGGGTGGACCGGCTGCTGGTAACGCGGCCTGATTGTGTGCCGCAGGATTTTGGCGAAAACTGTGCCAGTCCGATTCAGCTGACTGGTGGTCAGGATGAGCATGTTGAGCTGCTCTCACCGCCGTCAGACAAGCCGGTAAGCGGTAAAATTCTGCTGACCAATACGCCGTCGCGTCTTGGCGCCGACCTTAAGTCTGTCAGCTATGCCATCCACGGCCGCGTGCTGCAAACCTCTGACAAGCCGGTGCCTTTTGACACCACGCTGGCCGAAAACGGCAAATATACCGTCAACATAACCACCACTTCACGCGGCGGTGTTATCACCCGCGAAGCGGCGGTGGTAGAGATTAAAAACCCGCAAAACCCCTTATCGCCGACCGTACGCTGGCTGCGTCTGAACCAGCGCTCCGTGATAACCGCCTTAGGAATCGTGGCCGCACTGCTTGCTTTGGCTTCGCTCCTCTCGGCAATCAGGGCGCTGCATGTCCGCCGCCGCCAGCGCAAGTTTCATGGTTTTTAACCGCAGGTCTAGTGCTTATGCCTGATTCTGGTATAATGCTTACGTGATTCTGTTAGACCGTGTGAGTAAGACGTATCCGCGTAAGTCCAGTGCTGCCCTCGAACGGATAAGTCTCCATATAGAACCAAAAGAATTCGTCATCATTGTCGGCGCCTCGGGTGCCGGCAAGTCGACGCTTTTAAAGCTATTAACGCGTGAGGAAAAGCCCAGTGTGGGCAAGATTATTGTCGGCGGCATTGACTACGAGACGCTGCATGACCGTGATGTGCCAAAGTTGCGCCGGCGTATAGGCGTGGTGTTCCAGGACTTCAAGCTGTTGCCGAACAAGACGGTGTTTGAGAACGTGGCCTTTGCGCTTGAAATCATCGGCATCAGTACGCGCGAAATCCGCAACACAGTGCCCAAAGTACTGGATATTGTCGGGCTGAAGGGCAAGGAAGACAGCATGCCTATGGAGTTGTCCGGCGGCGAACGCCAGCGCGTGGCCATTGCCCGTGCGATTGTGCGCCAGCCCAAAATCCTGATCGCTGACGAGCCCACCGGCAACCTGGACCCCAAGCACGCCTGGGACGTGATCAAGGTGCTCGAAAAAATCAACAAATACGGCACCACAGTGCTGCTGACTACGCATAACCAGGAAATCGTCAACAAACTCAGGCGCCGGGTTATCGCCATAGCGGACGGTAAGATAGCCAGCGATAACGCCCGCGGGGAATACAAGATATGAAAAGCCGTCGTCGAATTATGTTGTGGCGGGTGTTTGTGGGCGGGCTTAAAAATCTTTTTCGCAACGCCTGGCTGAGTATTGCCGCGATGGCCGTGATGGTGGTGACGCTCAGTATTGTGCTGTTTAGTTTTATTGCCAACGAGACATTCTCGCGCACGATCCAGGATATTCGTGACCGGATTGATGTGTCGGTTTATCTGGTGGACGACATCACGGAAGAGCAGCGCAACGATCTGGCCAGCCAGCTGCAGCAGCTCGACAACATCCGCGAAGTCGAATATGTCAGCAAAGATCAGGCGTTGCGCGAATATATCGAGATGACCCCGGATAATGTGGACCTGCAATTGGCGGTATCAGAAACCGACAACCCGCTGCCGGCTCAGCTGCGGCTCAAGCTGTACAACCCTGACATCATTGCCGAGATTCAGGAGTTTCTCGACCAGGAGGAGGTCGCCGCCCTCCAGTCTGACGATACATCCTATTCGGGCGACAAGAAAGAGGCCATTGATAACATCGCTCAGGCGACCTCGTTCTTTCAGCGGGCCGGTGTGGCGGGCGTGCTGATTTTTGCGGCGATATCGATGCTGATCATCTTCAACACCATCCAGATGGCTATTTTTAACCGCCGCGACGAGCTGTCCATCATGCGCCTGTTGGGCGCCAGCCGGTGGTATATCCGGGGGCCGTTTTTGGTTGAAAGCATGCTGATCGGCGTTCTGGCGGCGCTCATATCGGTGGGCCTGTGCCGGGCAGTTTTCTCGATTGCTTCCGGTACGCTCAACGCCAGCACGCTTGGTTTTCTTGATATCGAATATTCCGGCCGCTTTTTCGCTGATAATTTCTGGTATATCCTGGCCAGCACCGTCGGTATCGGTCTGCTGATCGGGCTTGTTTCATCGTTCATCGCAACCCAGCGCTATTTAAAACTGCGCAATACTAAATAACGTAATATTTACAGCAATCTGACGGGAGGCAGGTTGCAATGGAGGCTGCTCTGTGCAACTATCAAGTAGTAACAATCAAAAACAAAAAACAAAATCCATGATTATACCCAAAGTAATTACTAAGGTTCGCTTGAACCGCCTGGCTTTAGGCGCATCAGTACTGGTGCTGGCAGTGGCCAGCTTTGCTGCACCGCATTTTGTGGCAGCGCAAAGCCTTCAGCAGCAGATTAACGAGCTTAACCGTCAGAATCAGCAGACCCAGGCCGAGGTATCCGACCTGGCAGTAGAGGCCGCTAATTTCGAAGAAACCATTGCCGCCTTGCAGGCAGAAATCAACACGCTGCAGGCAGAAATCAAGGCAAACGAGAAAAAGCGTGACGAGCTGGCAGCCCAGATACAGCAAAAAACCGAAGAGCTTGAGTACCAGCGTGACGTCATCGGTCAGAGTATCCGCGCCCAGTACATGGAAGGCAACATCAGCACCATAGAGATGCTGGCCACCAGCAAAAACCTCAGTGACTACCTGGACAAACAGCAGTATCGCACGTCGGTCCAGAACAAAATCAAGAAGACGCTTGAGGAGATCCGCGTCATCAGGGCAGAGCTTGATGAACAGAAGCAGCTGCGGGAGAAGCTGCTGGAGAGCCAACAGGCCATGCGTTCACAGCTGTCCGCCCAGCAGGCAGAGCAAAACAGGCTGCTGGCGCTCAACCAGGCTGAACGCAGTGCGCTGGACGGCCGGATCAAGGCCAACAATACCCGTATTGCCGAACTCCGGCGCCAACAGGCGATTGAGAATGCCCGTCTTTGGAGCAACGGCCGGGTCATGAATATTCCCGACACCACCGGTTATCCGTGGGCAAATGTGCAGCCGTTCCCCAATGCCTTTCCTGACCCCTGGGGTATGTACAAGCGCCAGTGTGTCAGCTATGCCGCCTGGAAAGTCTGGAAGGATGGTAAGCATATGCCGTACTGGGGCGGCCGCGGCAACGCCAAGAATTGGGCCAATAACGCCCGGGCAGCCGGCATTCCGGTGTACCGCACCCCGCAGCGCGGCGACATAGCCGTCAGTACCCGCGGTACTTATGGTCACGTCATGTATGTTGAGGAAGTATATGGCAACGGCACGATGCGCATCAGTCAGTACAACGGCAGCTGGGACGGACGCTACAGCGAGGCAGTCATCAGTACAGCCGGACTCGAATACGTTCGCTTCCAGTAAACATAAACATATTGCTTTTCTGTCTGGTATGTGCTACAATAATAGTAGTGACCACAAAAATCAAAACGATCATGAAAAAACAGATTAAACAGAAGCCGGCAGTGCACAAACGGATCGCAATCATCAGTATGGCTGTGGTGCTTAGTGTTGGTTCTTTTGCCGGCGTACGTTTGGTCAGCGGTCAAAGTCTGCAGGAGCAGATCAACGAGCTGTCGCGCCAGAACAGCCAGGTGCAGGCGCAGGTCAGCGCACTCGAAATGGAAGCAGCTGACTACCGCGACGCCATCAATAAGCTCACTGCCCAAATAGAGGAGTACCAGCGGCAAATAGATATTCTGGATAGCGAGCGCAGGGCAATCGAGGATGAAATTCTGGCAAAAGAACAGGAGCTGACAAAGCAGCGCGATCTGTTGGGCCAAAATATTAAGGTCATGTACATGGAAGGCAACATCAGCACCATAGAGATGCTGGCCACCAGCAAAAACCTCAGTGACTACCTGGACAAACAGCAGTACCGCACCGTCGTCAAGAACAAGATCAAAAACACGGTAGATCGCATTACACAGCTAAAGGCCGAGCTGCAGGCAAAAAAGCGCGAGATCGAACAGATCCTCACCGAACAGCAGTACCTGAAAGACCAGACCGCCGCGCAAAGGGCAGAGCAAAACAGACTGCTTGGCTACAACCAGGCCCAACAGCGCGAGTTCAATAACAAGATGAAGGAAAACCAGGCCCGCATCAGCGAGCTGAAGCGTCAGCAGGCCATAGAAAACGCCCGGTTGTTCGGCGGCGGCGTGACTAATGTCGACCAGTGCGGCCCTAATTATCCGGCTTATCTGTGTAACCGGCCGATGGACTCCATGGTTGACCCGTGGGGCATGTACAACCGGCAATGCGTCAGCTATGTGGCCTATATGGTGGCAACCGACGGCATCGGCGGCACGATGCCTTACTGGGGCGGCCGCGGCAACGCCTGGCAGTGGGGCTATGACGGCTGGGCCAGCCTGGGTTCACGCTATCAGACCTACACGCCTGCCAATTCGTTCTGGCATACCGCCAACGCCAAAGTCTACGGCAAACAATATATCGCTCCGCATAATGTCCAGCGCGGTGACGTAGCGGTAAAGAATGGTGTCTGGGGTCACGTTATGTACGTTGAGTCGGTTAACCCGAACGGCACCATCAACATTAGCCAGTTTAACCATGACTGGACCGGCCGATACTCTGAAGCCTACAATGTCTCGACTGCCGGACTGGTATTTATCCGGTTCTAAGCAAAAGCACAGTCCGGTCATGATACAATACCCTCTGAATTAAGAGAGGGTAGCGGTCAGCGTGCACACAGAAAATCCGCGCCGGCAACGGCGCAAGACAACGATATTTGCCAAAGTTATGCGTCTGGGCGGGCTGTCGGTTGGAGTAATCGCTATATTTATGGCCGGCTGGCTGACAGGCGGTGGCCGCTTGCAGGTGGGCCGGTTCAGTCCGGTGTCCGGCAATTCATCTTTGCCTGCACGGCTGGATTATTCCAGTGTCGACACAATCTACAGATCACTGCGCGAAAATTTTGATGGTAATTTAAGCGAGCAGCAACTGCTTGAAGGACTTAAAGAAGGTCTGGCACGCTCGACGGGCGATCCATACACCGAATATCTGGACGCCGCCTCGGCTAAAGAGTTTCAGGATGGCATAGACGGCGTGTTTGAGGGCATTGGTGCGCAGCTGGGCAAAGATGCCGAAAATAATATCATAATTGTGTCACCGATTGCCGGTTTCCCGGCCGAGAAGGCGGGGATCAGGCCCAAAGATATCATTGCCGAGATAGACGGTGAGAGTGCCTATGACATTACTATCTCGCAGGCCGTCGACAAAATCCGGGGCGAAAAGGGCACTACAGTAACGCTGACCATTGTCCGCGGCAGCGAGGTGCTTGAGATACCGATTGTCCGCGAAGAGATTGACATACCCAGCGTCGAGACCAAGATAGAGGACGGCATCGGCATTATAACCATCAGCCGCTTTGGCGATGATACGGTGCGGTTGGCCCGCGAGGCGGCCGACCGGTTTAAGGCGGCCAATGTGCGCGGGATTGTACTTGATCTGCGCAACAATCCGGGTGGCTATCTGGAGGGCGCCATTGATGTGTCCAGCCTGTGGCTCGACAGCAGTAAAACAGTTTTGACCGAGCGGCGCGACAATGTAGTCATCAAAACCATAAATGCGCGGGGCCGGACACCGCTGCAGGGCATAAAAACAGTCGTACTGATTAACGAGGGCAGCGCCAGCGCCTCAGAGATAGTCGCCGGTGCGCTGAGCGACAACGATGCTGCGACTCTGATCGGCCAGCAGAGCTTTGGCAAGGGCAGCGTGCAGCAGCCTATTAACCTGCGCGACGGCGGCCTGCTGAAGGTCACTATTGCGCGCTGGTTTACGCCTGGCGGCAAAAACATAGATAAAGAGGGCATCAGCCCTGATGAAGCGGTCGAGCTGACAGCCGACGACATCACCGCTGGCCGTGATCCTCAGCTGGACGCCGCCAAAAACGCCTTAAAGCGGTAGTTGCGCCTCGCACATATTGCGCTACAATACTTTGCAAAAGAGAGGAGGCGAGTATGGCTGAAGTGTTAGGTCGGGGCATACAGATCAAAAAAGGCCGGGAGGGTCTGCAGGTTCCCGAATTCAGTCCTCGACTTGAGGTTGCAACAAAGTGGGACATCTACTACTTTATGAGGCTATTGTTCAAGATCAATGGCTTTGAGGTCGAAACTGACAGTCGTATGCCAAAGTCGGAGTTTGCTCACGAGCATGTCCTGGCTGCTGATGAGCAGCGGCCCTTAACAGTGCTGCGTGCAAGCAATAAACCCAAGTCTCCGGAAGAAATGTTCAGGCAAAGAGAAAGAGCAAACAAAATGATGCAAAGAGATGGCCAATATACTATCGTCCATGGAGCGGAAGAGTATGAGATCCTTACTCCGCCCGATGGTTCAGGCCCGTTCCATAGGTATCTGTGCGTTCGGCGTACGCTAACATCCGGCGGCGGTAATGCTCTTTTTAGGCGCTCAGATGACAGCCCTGCTGTTGTGTGGCAGGGTGCGCCTCTGGAAGAAAGTCAGTTCTGGGACGATGAAAGCAGATGGCTTGATTCCATGGAAGAACATCATATGAGAAATGAGCGCCGCGCCGTCAAGTTTGGTGCAGCGATAACTGGCATCATGCAGCCAGCGACTGAACTACTGTCCTAGCAATCTTTAGCTTTTTCTGCAGTGCTGTGTTAGTATTTTTTGTAGAAAAGGGGAGAAATAAGAGAGGTGGCAAAGCGGCCGACTAAATATGTGTTTGTGACGGGTGGAGTGCTTTCCGGTGTAGGAAAGGGTATTACCGCCGCCTCAATCGGCCGGTTGCTTAAATCCCGCGGGCTTTCTGTTAACATCCAAAAGTGTGATCCGTATCTGAACGTCGATGCCGGCACGCTCAACCCGGCCGAGCACGGCGAATGTTTTGTCACCAAAGACGGCGCCGAGACCGATCTTGACCTGGGTCATTACGAGCGGTTTTTGGACATTGAGCTGACGCAGGCCAGCTCG
This sequence comes from uncultured Candidatus Saccharibacteria bacterium, assembly GCA_964490245.1. Classification (GTDB taxonomy): domain Bacteria; phylum Patescibacteriota; class Saccharimonadia; order Saccharimonadales; family JACDBH01; genus CAZBAF01. The sequence goes on along the minus strand of CAZBAF010000007.1, from coordinate 11,841 downwards.
TTTATGAGCGGCCGCGTGCTGCAGCGGGTCATCGCTGACGAGCGGTCGGGTAAATATTTAGGCAAAACTGTGCAGTTTATACCGCATGTAACCTCTGCCATTCAGGACGAGATCCAGGCCACAGCAGAGGGTTTTGACGTGCACATCGTTGAGATCGGCGGCACAGTCGGCGACTATGAGGGTCTGAGCTTTATAGAGGCCATCCGTGAGCTGGCCATGCGGGTCGGGCGTGAGAACTGCCTGTTTGTCCATGTGGTGTACATGCCGTATCTGGGTGCAAGCAAGGAGTTTAAGACCAAGCCGGCCCAGAATGCGGTCCGCGAACTGCGGGGCTTGGGTATTGTGCCGGATGTGCTGGTGGCACGCTCGGAGGGTGTGGCGCCCTCGGGGCTCATCAACAAGCTGAGTCTATATAGCGGTGTTGATAAAGACGCCATTGTTCTACTGTCGAACGCCGAGACTATTTATGAAGTGCCGCTGACGCTTGAGGCAAAGGACATTGATGATGTGATTGTGCGTAAGCTGGGTCTTAAGGCCGGCAAGGCCGATCTTAAGGAATGGCGCAGGGTTGTAGAACGTGCCAAGAATGGCCATCAAAGGACGGTGCGTATCGGCATTGTCGCAAAGTATCTCAACAATCAGGATACCTATATGTCGGTATTTGAAGCATTGTATGCCGCGGCATGGCATCATCGTATTAAGCCCGAACTGGTATGGGTTGACGCCGAGCAACTGCACACTGAAGCCGATGTGATCAAGTCGCTTAAGGGGCTGGATGGTGTGGTGGTGCCCGGCGGTTTTGGTAATCGCGGGCTTGAGGGCAAGATACGGGCGGCCCAGTATGCGCTGAAGCACAAGGTTCCGTACCTGGGTTTGTGTCTGGGGCTGCAGATGGCGGTTATTGCCGCGGCCCGCAATGCCGGTCTGACCGGTGCCAATTCAAAAGAGCTTGATCCAAAGGCCTCTGATCTGGTCATCGCCACCATGAACGATCAGGTCGGCAAAGAAAACACCGGCGGTACCATGCGGCTGGGCAATTATGATTGTAAGCTGCAGCGCGGCAGCCGGGCGCGGGCGCTGTACGGCCAGGATATGGTTGCCGAACGACACCGTCACCGCTACGAATGCAACAATGACTACCGCGACCAGTACGAATCATGGGGTATTCGCGCCAGCGGCACCAGTCCTGATAATCACTTGGTCGAGATCATCGAGGGTATTGATCACCCGTTCTTTATGGCCAGCCAGTTCCATCCCGAGTTTAAGTCACGACCCAACCGCCCGCATCCGTTGTTCGTCGGCTTTGTGTCCGCCTTGCTGTAAAGTTGCTACTTTGGCTACTATCAGTTACCATTATGCTTATGGAAGAAAACACCGATGCTGCTTTGGCGCAAAAGCGCAAAAAAATTCTGTTGGTAGAAGATGACGAAGGCCTGGCTCAGGTCTATATCGCCCGCCTGGACGCCGAGGGGTTCGAGGTGCGCCGTGTGCCCAACGGCGAGGATGCGCTGGCGGCAGCCATGGAGTTCCGGCCCGATCTGATTATCCTGGACGTTATGATGCCAAAAGTCAGCGGCTTTGATGTGCTGGATATTCTGCGCAATACGCCAGAGACGGTCAATATCAAGATCATTATCCTTACAGCGCTCAGCCAGGAGGCCGACCGTCAAAAAGCGACCGAAATGGGTGTTGACGATTACTTGGTCAAATCACAGGTAGTGATTGCGGACGTTATCGAACGCGTCAAACTGCACCTGGGCGTTTAGTTAGCGGCCACAACCCAAAAACCCCTCATTCCAGGGGTGCTTTTCCTTGCTGCGACCAAGATATTGACTTATTATAAAGATTATGCTATTATGAAAGTTGTTTAAATAAAATAAAAAATGCCAGAAGCAGATCCAAAATTCAATCCAATAACCCTTCTTCAGGCAGAAGCGCGCCGCGATCTGCAGCTTCAATCGTTGCACCATGAAGAGGTAATACTGGACACGCAGGGTAGTTTGTATGATCCAGCGGAGATCGGCTTGCCGCGTCAGTCTATGAATGGCGAACAGATAGAAATTATTGGTGAGGCAGCGATAGGGGGTGACGGAGGTATTTTTGGAGAGATGGCCTTTGTTCGTTCAGGCACCACATCCCGAGGCAAAATATTTCTTGTAGAACTTGCTAAAGATGAGAAAGGTCAGTCTATAGCCACAGGCCACTGGCGCTCATTAAACCCCAGTGAGTCAGTCGTAATTGGCCGTGGTTCAGGCGCTCACATGCACTCTTTGGGCGGGCGGAGTCTCGATGATGTGCACATTTCAAGAAAGCACCTCACCGTGACACTTACACCTGAAGGACTTAAGCTCAAGGACACCTCAACCAATGGAAGCGCCTTTCGGGGCAAAAAAGTGAGTCCCGAAGATAAGTATGATTACACGGCCACACATACAGTATCCGCTGAAGAAGCTGCGCGTCGTCGCGGATTGCTTAAAGAGCAGAGTGACGGTGGAAGAAGTGAGTTTGGCGGTCGTCCAACCATAGGCCGTGATACTTTTCCAATTGACGGGCACGTTGATATCCGTTCCTGGGTTGCCGGTAAGGAGGCAATTGTTGTGGATAGCAAGAAATATCCTGAAGAATTTAATCAGCTACGTGACCTTTTTGTCGCAAACTTACATAAGGAAATTTCGGCGCGCCAGGGAGGACACATCCAGGAGGAGGATGTTCTTAAAGCCATTTATCGTTCTGTACACGAAACTTTGCAGTATGATCTGGAGTTTGTAAAGAAAGAAGCACAGGATGTAAGGTCGGCAAGTCCTGAAAGCCGCAAGGCTGCGCTCAATAATTACTTGGCTGCAGGTAAGGGCGTTTGTCGCCATATGGCACTGACAGCTGCATGGCTAGGCGGCGAGGCATACAAGCAAGGGCTCGTCAGAGGAAAATTTACCACTGAGGTAAACCAGAGCGACTTAGGCTATGGGGCACATGAATGGAGCCGCTACATGGCACCGGACGGGGAAATCTATATCATAGATGTAGCACAGCATTTTGTCGGTAAACTTGCCGATACATTAGACAGAAAACCGAGTGGGCGCGAGTACTGGGGTTATTTTAGGAGCAAGGAAGAGCGGGATACATACCGTCAGGCCAAACAGGGCAGCACAATAGTTACACTGAGTGGATTAGAGGTAAGGCCTACATTGCCGCAGCGGATCATTGACAGCAAAGACGTGCCCAAGTAAAAGTGTTGGTGCGATTTTATACCGGTATCGCTTTTAGGGCAGGCAGTTTGGTAAGTAAAAACCGGCTGCATAAGCCGGTTTTTTGTAAGTCGTAGGGAATTACTGAACAGTGACTTCGGTGCGCCAGACGGTGCGGCCGGTGAAAGTCTTGACCTTGCGCTTGTTGTAAACGACGGTGCCGTCGCGGTCAGCATGGATGGTGAAGTTGCGGCTGAGCTTGGTGCCGACGCCGGCGCGCTTGGTCAGGCCAACCTGGCGGACGATAACCTGGCCGGTTGTGACCTTTTCGCCACCAAATACTTTAACGCCCAGGCGTTGACCGGGGTTGTTGTGGATGTTTTTGGCGGTACCGCCAGCTTTGACATGTGCCATCTATAGTTCCTTTATGCGCGCACTTATTTTGAGAGTGGTAATTTCCCCTTAGTCGAGGACATTTCTCCATCGTACGTAAAATACGTTTCCGAAATGGAAGCCTCACCTAAGGGCAAATTACCCTTGTCTCAAAATAACCGCTTAACAGTGGTTATTTTACGTTATTGCTTTTCTAAAACTACCAGTTCACGGGCGACGGTCTGGTCGGGGCGATGATAGACCAGCTCCTCATTACGTGCGTGAACAAACTTCTGACGAGTATAGCCTAATTCATCCAGTTTTGCAAGCGTTTTAAGGTGTAAGAAGCCACTTTTTGTCCGCCAAGCCGGTACAGCCAGGCAGAGGCGGGTGCCGGGTTTTATCTGATCACCGATATTGCGCAGGAATTTTTCGTGGATATCATCGCATTCGGCCATGATCGGATCAAGCACATGGCGCGGCGGCAGGGAGGTGAGGGGCTTTCCAAGATAAGTCTCGCAGGCAACAGATACAGTAGTTGGTAGGTGGTAGCTGGTAAATAGAGAGGACCAGGTGTGGGTGGTGGCGTCGCCGACTTCAAGTTCTGGACTTGGGTGGCGGCGTTTGGGGTACTGATCACTGAGCCATGCAAGGTTCTTTCGTGAGTAATCAATCATACGGGGTTCGATATCGGTTCCGTATGCCTGATAGCCTATAAGCATCGCTTCCTGTAACAAAACTCCGGTACCGCAAAAGGGGTCCAGAATAGCTCTCTCCTCACTCCTAACTTCTCTCTCCTCAATTTTGCCTACGGCCAAATTGACCAGCACTTGGGCGAGCTTGGGCGGCAGCATGCCGACTTTTGCATCGCGTGCCGGACGGTTTTGGTCTCGTTTGGCGTAGGCTTCTATATCCTGTTCGGCAACTGTTTGTGCAAGAATAGTTTTGTTGCCGTGGCGTACCAGCACCAGCTCCCAGCCGGTCGGGCCGGTCAGTTGGTTATGCAGAACCTGGGCGCTGTTGAGGGCAGTGGTTTTATTGGGGATGACGCGTACGCTTCTGCCCTCGGCTTTGATGATTTTCTTGAGACTTAGGCCGGTGGCGTTTATCTCTTGCGGACGGACGCGCAGGCCGTAGGTGCTTAGGCCCAGACGCAGTTTGCCCTCGGGCACATGTTGCAGGTGATCGGGAATGGTTTTGGCCAGGTAGGCGGCAATGTCTTTCCAGTTGGTGGTGTCCAGGGTGGTCAGGACTTTTGCCAGCTTTACGCTGCCGCCCAGGCGGGCAAAGGGTACCTCGGCGGCATCAATGGCCAGCAGCGCGGCTTCTGATCCGACCGGGCGGAGGTTAGCGGCCCCAAACAGGCTTTCCAGTTCGGCCAGGCCCAGTGCCGGCTGCCGCCCAAGTATAAGAAGTGACTTCATTAGTAATTAGTATATCAGCCCCAAGTATACCAGTCCCAAATAGGAATAACTTTAGCGGCCGCCAAAGTTATTCCCACGGAAAACTGCTGCAAAGCGTTTTTGTAGGATATGGTCGTGATCTATGTGGGAAGTTTCGATATAGCTTACCCATTGCGCAACGCCATAACGAACGCATAATGTTTCGACTTGTTCGCGGCAGGGGAAGGGGTGTATCCAGACGCTTTGCTGAAGCAGCTGGAAACCCAGTGATCGCAGCATGTTTGTGAGTGCAGCGCGGGCATCGCGTTTGGTTTCGGGGATGTCAAAGAGCACGAGACGCCAGCTCTTATCCCACTCCTTTGGCTGGGCGATTGTAAGTTTGTCCGCAGCATCCTTTTTGGCGCGTTGCCGGCCAGCTTTCGTTATGATCAGGCCGTGTTCGTAGGTGCCGCGTATGAGGCCGCGTTTGCGCATGTAGGCAGCAAGTCGCTTAAGCTCTCTTTCGCGCTCGCGCTTATCGAGCCTTTCTAAAAAATGCTGCAAAGGCTTGTCGAGCACCTGAATTGAATTGGGTGCTGTGATGGCCGCACTAAGTATGATGCCGCCCGCAAGTGCCTTGAGCAGCCCGTCGACAAGGGCGCTCGTCTCATTATTACGTCCCATATGTTTGAGTATATCAGGAATAACTTTAGCGGCCGTCAGAGCTATTCCTGAATTATTAGGCGGTAATGCCGTATAATTGAGTTAATTTATGAATAGACACCTTATACGTGATGTGAAGTTTTGGCTGAATATAGCGACGTTTGTGGCTTTGGCGGTCTTGATTGTTATTTCGCGCGAGCAGATTGTTGAGGCGCTGCAGCAGCTGGCTACTTTGCAGATTTGGGTTTTGGCCTTGTTGATACCGGCTAAGCTGGTGAGCTTTTATGCCATTGCCAGACTGTATAAGGACTTTTTTGATGCCAATAACAGCCGGATCGACATCAAAACAGCCTATAAGATCGCGCTGGAGCTGAACTTTGTGAACAGCGTATTCCCCAGCGGCGGAATAAGCGGGTTCAGTTATCTGTCGCTGCGTCTGAAACGATCAGGGATAAGCACCGCCAAGAGTACGCTGGCGCAAATATTACGCTTTGCGCTGACGTTTCTGTCGTTTCTGTTGTTGTTGCTGGTGGGTGTGTTTCTGCTGGCTCTTAGTCATGATACAAACGGACTGGTGATTTTTATTAGCTCGGCAATTATCTTTACGACTTTATTCGGTACGGGGGTAGGTATATTTATTATCGGCAAGGCTACGCGTATCAAGGCTTTTGTAAGCTGGCTGCCAAAGGGCCTGAATGCGCTGTTTCGGCTGTTTCGCATCACCAAAAAGCACGAAATTATCAATATGCAGAGGGTCGAGAGCACACTGGAGAATATGCATGAGGACTACAAGGCGCTGACGCGTAACATTGCGCTTGTCAGGCGGCTGTTCTGGTGGATGTTGCTGTTTAACGTGGCCGAGATTATTACGATTTATGTAGTGTATGTGGCGTTTGGGACCCTTATTAATCCGGGGGCGCTTATTCTGGCCTATGCGATTGCCAACTTTGCCGGGTTGATCGCTATCCTGCCGGGCGGTGTGGGTGTCTATGAGGGGCTGATGACGGCGACGCTGGCGAGCGTGGGGGTGGCCCGCGGTCTGGCACTGTCGGCTACGGTGCTGTACCGCATCTTAAGCATGCTTTTGTTCCTGCCGGTCGGGTATTACTTTTATAGCAAGGTACTCAAAAGCGGCGGGCCGGACTTAAAAACCATAGAAAATGAATCTCCCCGTATTGACACCTAGCGATTTTGTCGCGCTGCTTAATCAGACGCTGGAGTTTGCATATCCGGCGGTCGAGATAGAGGGCGAGGTACTGAACTTTAAGGTCAGTAAAAACCGCTGGGTGTATTTTGATATAGCAGACGAGAGCGCCAAGCTGCGCTGTTTTGGTACGGTGTATATGTTGCCGGCACCGGTCGAGGACGGCATGAAGGTGCGTGTTATGGCAGCGCCGCGCTTGCATCCGCAGTTTGGCTTTAGTCTTAATCTGCAGAGTCTGCAGTTCAGCGGTGAAGGCAGCATAAAGAAAGCATCGGACCTGCTGCGGCAAAAGCTGGAGCAAGAGGGTCTGTTTGCGGCCGAGCGCAAGCGGCCGTTGCCGTATCCGCCCCAGCGGATTGCGCTGGTGACGTCCGGCGAATCGGCAGCGTATAGGGATTTTGTAAAAGTATTGGGCGCGCGCTGGGGCGGTATCGACATAGAGCTGGCCGATGTGCAGGTGCAGGGCGAGGCAGCCCCGGGACAGATTGTGCGGGCAATAGAATGGTTTAATAAACAGGCGGACATTGCCGATGTACTGGTGATAATACGCGGCGGCGGCAGTGCCGATGATCTGCAGGCGTTCAGTACCGAACAGGTGGTGCGGGCCGTGGCTGCCAGCCGTGTCCCGACTATGGTCGCAATCGGGCACGAAGTTGACGTGTCGCTGGCCGAGCTGGCGGCAGACGGGCATGCCAGTACCCCCAGCAATGCCGCCGAGCTGCTGGTGCCGGATCGTGCGGCAGTGCTGCGCGCTGCTGCCGGCATGGAGCAGGATTTGCACCGGGCCGCGCTGGCATCGGTGCAGGATTCGTTAGAGGCTGCGAGTAGGGCGGTTGACCGGCTGCATCAAAGCGTGGCGTCATCGGTGAGACACTGTATCGAAAAAAGCGCCGGTTTGCTGCGCACGCTTGAGGCGCTGAGTCCGCAGGCTATTTTGCAGCGCGGCTACAGCATAACCCGCCTGAGCGGCCGGGTAGTGCGGTCTGCTGCACAGGTTGATGCCGGTGCAAAGCTGACCATAGAACTTGCAGACGGTATAATTAACGCAGAAGAAAAGGCAGGCAAATGAGTACACAAAAGAAAACAGTCGCAGAACTTCAGGCGGAGCTGGAGGCAATTATTGAATGGTTTGAGTCTGACGACGTCGACATAGATAAAGCCGGCGCCGAGTATGAGCGTGGATTAAAGATCGCCAAAGAACTGAAAGCAAACCTGCAACAAACCGAAAACACCATTAAAAAGCTAAAACAATCTTTTGATGCATAGCGGACATACCGTATGACGTGGCTGATTCTGGCCGGGACGGCGCTGGTGATGATCTTTAGTTTTGTTATTTTGTTCGGGGCGCCGTTTTTGCCGACACTCAGCAGCCGTAAGGCCGATGCGCTAAAGCTGTTGGATCTTAAGCCCGGCCAGACGCTGGTTGAGCTGGGCAGTGGCGACGGTCGTATGCTTAGGGCGGCCGCGCAGCAGGGCGTACGGGCGATCGGGTATGAGCTTAACCCTTTGCTGGTGCTCTACAGTAAGCTGGCTTTGCTTAGGTATCGTGGCCTGGTCAGTGTAAGGTGGGGCAATTATTGGCGGCATGTGCTGCCGCCATGCGACGGTATTTATGTGTTTTTGCTGGATCCGTATATGTCTAAATTGCATAAAAAAATTACTCAAGAAATAGGTAATTTTGTCAATCCTATAAGCACCAGGCAGGCCACTAGCGGCCATCACAAGGGTACTGCAGCACGTCCTGGTGCTAACGGGGTCAGGGTTGTCAGTTTTGCATTTAAGATACCGGGCAAGAGGCCGGTGCGCGAGATAAACGGGATGTATCTGTATTTGTATAAGGGTACGGACGGGGCAGAGTAAAGCGGGTAAATCCGGCCGGGCCGGGCGGCAGGGGTTCGTGAACGGTTTTGTTGCTTTATCGGCAACACTTAGCCTAAAGAGCGCTGCCTGCCGCCTTGTCTTGATCCGGCACCGCGGTAAAAACAACAACGTCTGCTATATTATTTATCCTGGCGACTCTGCACTTCACGCTCATGACCTGAATGTGCTACCATTACGCTTATGAATAAGCTTGATGAGCGGGGCTCATTGCTCGTACCATTAGCCGTGGTCAGTGCGCTTTTACTGTTTTCGCTGATTTTTGGTACTTGGGCTTTTGCCGGGCGGCAGGAATATAAAAACAATGTTGACGCCAAAATTGCCGAGGCGGTGGCGGCAACCGAAGAAACCGTTGCGCTGAGGAAAGATGCCGAATTTGCTGAAGCCTCAAAGCTGCCGTACCGTACGTATCAGGGGCCTTCAACCTATGGATCGCTCAATATCTCGTATCCCAAAAACTGGAGCAGTTACATAGACGAGTCGGGCAGGGGTAACACGCCGGTCAGCGGCTATGGACACCCTGACTTTGTGCCTTCGACTTCGGTCAGAGAAAACAACTTTGCACTGCGCTTTGAGGTACAGAATACGGCCTATGATGCCGCCGTTAAGTCGTTTGACAGCAGTGTACGGTCGGGTAGCGTGCGGGCATCGGCATACCGTGCCCCCAAAGTTGACAGTGTGCTGGGCATGCGCCTGGAGGGCGAGATAGAATCACGCAAACAGGGCGTGATGGTGCTACTACCGCTGCGCGACAAGACGATAAAGATCTGGACCGAGGGGCAGGACTACCGGACGGATTTTGCCAAAATACTGGAAGAGTTTTCGTTTACCCCATAAGCTCACGTGCTACAATGTAGTATAAGATTACGGGGGTAACATACGGTTGACGCACACACGCGACACGACAGCTTCTGAACTGTTTGCCGGTTTGGCCGAGCAGGTCAGGCTGCCTTTTTTGCAGATCGCGCATGCCGCCGAGTTACTCGATCCGGCCGATGACCGGGCGCAGGCTCAACAGGCGCAGCAGGATATACAGGTCACGGCGCGGGCAGCCCTGCAGTTAATTGACGGCTATCTGCTCAGTACAGAACTGGGCGTGCAACAGGAACTGGAGCTGGAGCCGGTGTCCCTGAGCGCGGTGCTTTACGATGCCGCCCAATCGCTGTGGGAGTATGCCCGGGTTCATGATTGTCGTCTCGAGCTTGAAATCAGCGGAAGGTACGGGCCGGTTATGGCTCATCGTCGTGCCGTTGAGACGGCGCTTGGGAGTCTGGGTCAGGGCTTTATTGATGCCGCTGTTCAGGCCGATGTCAAAAAACCGCTCGTCAAGCTGGCGCTTCGCCGCACGGGCAAGGGTATCAGTGCGGGGGCATATGGTGCGATTAACGGTCTGGATGCTTCGTCGCTCAGGCAAGCCCGGGCACTGAAGGGTCGGAGCCGTCAGCCTTTTGCCGCCTTTGACGGCGGGGCGGGTGCGGCCGTCCTTATTGCTGATGCCTTGTTTGCTTGTATGCAGGCGCCGATGTATGCATCGCGGCTACATGGTTTATCCGGGCTGGCTGCAACCTTAACGCCAAGTCGGCAGCTGAGTATTGTGTAGGGCGCCGGCATGGCAGATATTTTGCTGGTTGAACCAAATCCCATTCTGGCCAGGCAGTATTGCGCCTTTTTAGGGCGGGCCGGCCACCGGATTGCCTGGTGCCGCAATGCGCAAAGTGCCATTAATCAGGCGGATACACACAGGCCCGATATTGTACTGACCGAGCTCTTGCTGCCCGCACACAGCGGTATCGAATTTTTGTACGAGTTCAGGTCGTATGGCGACTGGCAGACAATCCCGGCCGTTTTGCTGACGCGCATCCCGCGCGATCATGCAGTGGTAAGCGACGAGATGATGCGCGGCCTGGGGCTGGCCGCTTACCTGTATAAGCCAAAAACCACTCTAAAAAAGTTAGCGCAGCGTATCGACAGTCTGGTGCCTGCCAGGGTGCAATGAAACATTTAAGAACCCGGGGTATTATTCTGCGCCGGACTGACTATGGCGAAGCTGACCGGATCATGACCTTTTTAACTGAAGATTATGGCAGGATCAATGTCATAGCCAAAGGGGTACGCAAAGCCAAGAGCAAGCTGGCTGGCGGGATCGAGCTGTTCAGCGTCAGCGAGCTGCATTTTATAAAGGGCAGGGGTGATATCGGCACTTTGGTGTCTGCGCGGCTGGTTAGTCATTACGGGAATATCGTAAAAGACCTGGAGCGTACAAATGCAGCTTATCTGATGCTTAAAATCTGCGACAAAGTTTTAGAGGACACTGCGGGCCAGGAGTACTTTACGGCGTTGCAGGAATCACTCGCGGCGCTGCACCATCCGCAGATATCAATCGGGCTGGTGGAGGTGTCGTTTTCGATGCGCCTGTTGCAGCTCATGGGCCATGTGCCGGATTTTTCTAAAGATGCCAGGGGTAATGCGCTTAACCCGTCAGAGAAGTTTACCTTTGACTATGAGGCGGGACTGTTTGTGCCGGATCAGAACGGCGGTTTTGATAAAAACCATATCAAGCTGCTGAAGCTCCTGGCACACAACAGCCCGGCGGCGATCGTACAGGTGCAAGGCGCCAGCCAGCTGGCTGAAGCCTTGTCTCCGTTGGTGCGCAGTCTGAGAGGGCAGCATTTCGGTATTTAAGGCGTCATAAACTAATTTAATAATATGCAAAAGTATGGTATAAAAGTGTAATGGGAAAAATGCAGATGATGAGACGGACAGTTGCATTGGGAGCTGGACTGGGCGCGGCCGGCTTGTTTGCGCATGAAGCAAATGAAGTGTTTGTTAAGCCGTTGGATCCGGCAATAGTATCAGAAGAAGCCGCCGCCTGCCGTCAGGTAGCGGCTGGCAATGAGGGTCAGGTGCTGGACCATGTGCCTGACGCCTGTTCGCTCTTGTTTGACGCGACACCGATCTATACCAGTGCCCAGGATGACGGCACACCGGCTTATACATTTACGATACCTTCATTAGAACAGGTTCAGCAAAGAACCGCCCAAAAGTCTGCAGAGAACGAGGACCTACAGCAACTAAGCGCTGTCGCCGTGGGGGCCGCGACCGTGATTCTTGCCTGGGTGGCAGGCGGGACGGCCAACGGTTATTTAAAGAACTTTCA
>CAZBAF010000006.1:34126-64761 GCA_964490245.1 uncultured Candidatus Saccharibacteria bacterium | reverse complement strand
GCCCAGCCCGGCTGCACCGGTTGAAGCTTCATCTGCTGATCCCGCATCCACACCGCCCGCGCAAGTTTAGCTATGAAACAGCGTAACCCCCTTTTTGTTGCCGGCTTTCCGCTCGCTATGATTTCTGGCGGCTATGCAGCGCTTGAGATACTGATGGCGCTTAGCAGCAATAGCGAAGATATCCCTGAGGACATGCTGCTGCCGGTCGCAGTAACCTTAATCGTTGTACTGATTGGCGCAGGCTACACTGTTTATTGGCTTATCCACACGGCGCACGCCTTGCGCCGTCTAACTGACAAGAAAATACCGCCGGCAATCCTGCTCGTCATCCCGTTCGCAAACCTGTGGTGGCTCTGGCGCTACAGTGTCGCCGCTGAGGCCTATACAAAGGGCAAGGTACAGGGCGCACTCGGGTTTGTCCTGCTGGTGCTGCTAGAGCCGATTGGGCCAGGCATTCTGCAAGATTACTACAACAAAGTCACTCATGACGCGGCCCAGCCCGCTGACCACAGAGTCGGCCCAATATTGCCCTAGTGTTTCTTGCGCTTACCGTGTTCTTTTTTGCTTGAACGGTGGCTCAGCCAAAGGATCAGCAGACTTGATACAGCCCCAATAAAGACAACCATATCCTGATACCGCACCAGTTCCTGCCAACTGCGGGCACGCTGAATGGACTCCTCCAGCCCCGGCGGCAACAGCGGCACCACCAGTAGAACCGACAGCAAACCGACGGCAATGGCCGGCACAAGATTCATGATAAGCCGCGGCCCCTGCATTGTTCCGCGCAGCGCCAGGGCGCTCAGCACCACCGGTACCAGCAGGATCACAATGCGCACAATGTAATCCGAATTGTTGCTGGCCCCCAGCGAAAATACTGACGCCGCGTTCTGCGCATCATTGCCTATATAGGCAATCAGTACACTGCCGGCACACAGGCTTAAAAAAACAATTGCCGCATGCGTCTGCAGAATCAACAAAAGCAGAGTGGTCAGAACGGCCGCAGCGATCAGCGCGACTTCATAGCTCATGCCCCAATAATAGCATAAGCGGATGAGCTGAGGCGGAGTTAAAAGCTGATGTGCTGGCTGCTGGTCAACTGCAACCGGCCGGCAGTACCGGCCGGCACCTCTACCACATATTGAGCGGGACGCTCGGGGCAAAAGCTTTCGGGATATGAATCCGGCTGCACAGCCTGCTCAACGGTGACAATTTTTTTATCGTCATCAAGCCAGATCATATCAATTGCAAAGTTCATGTCCTTCATCCAAAAACAGTAGTCGCCCGGCCGGTCGTAAGGGAATAACATGGCCCGGCCGTCATCCAGACAGTCGCGGCCGGATAGGCCGCGTGCCTGATCTGAGCCGCTGCGTGCCACCTCGGCAATAAACTTTTCTGAGCCGATTTGCATGTCAATGGTTTCAAGCTCGGGATTTATTTGGCAATACGCCGTTCTGTTGCGCCCCGCAGTCACTGCCCACAAAACGGCAGCCACCAAAATAACAGCCAAAATCAGGCCGGCAATGTAGAGACTAGGCGCCGACGCGATCTTTGCGCTGACGGCCTTTGGCGTTTTGTTCGACATACTCAATGATTCTTTCGGCAACATTGCGGCCGGTAACGTGCTCGATGCCAAACCCTGGACTGCTGTTTACTTCCAACACCAGCGGACCGCGTTCTGAGCGCATAATATCGACGCCGCAAATTGACAGCCCCATGGCTTTGGCAGCTTTCCTGACGGTTGCCTTTTCTTCATCAGTCAGTTTGATGGCAATACCCTCTCCGCCCTGGTGCAGATTAGAGCGAAAATCGTCGTCCAGCGATTGACGTCTCATACTGGCAACCACTTTACCGTTCACTACCAGAGCACGAATATCCTGGCCGGCCGACTCTTTCACGAACTCCTGCAGCAAGATGTTGGTACCGTCATCATCCATTACATAAAACGCCTGCATGACCGACTTGGCGGCCTTTTTAGTCTCGGCCAGCACAACGCCATTGCCGTGCGTACCGCGCGCCAGCTTGATAATCACCGGGTAACCGCCCATATTGTCGATCAGATCTTCAATCTCGTTCACTGAACGGGTAAAGACGGTTTTTGGTATACCCACACCGGCCCGCGCCAGCAGCTGAATACTGCGCAGTTTGTCACGTGAGCGCACAATTGCAATCGAGCTGGCCGTAGTAAATACGCCCTGCATCTCAAACTGGCGCACAATTGCCGTGCCGTAACGGGTCATGTTGCTGGCAATGCGCGGAATAATAGCGTCATAGCCGGACAGCACCTTGCCCTTATAGCGCACCACCGGACTGTTTTGCTCGATAACCGCATTGCAGTTTTTGTACTTTATAACATCTACTTCATGACCGCGCTTCAAGGCTTCTTCTTTAAGCCGCTTGGTCGAGTAGTTGGCATTACCGTTGGACAGAATTGCAATTTTCATGATTTAAGCATCCTCCTCATCCTGGGGAAGTTCTATATTGAATTTTTCACGCAGGACCCGCCGGTCTATGTGCGATATAAGCGTATCAACGATGAAACGCCGGTTTATCAGCCGGCGCCCCAGAAGTACAGGGTAGATTTTCTTACTGCGATTTGCAAGCGTAAAGCTGGTCCTGAACCGCTTACCCTCCAGTACGCACAGGAGCCGCACTTCGTATCGTTCCTCTCGGTGACCGAACGAATTCTCGATACCAACTACTTTAAATTCTGAAGTTTCACAGTGCACAGACTGACCGGCAGAAGGATGTCCGGCAAGCAGGTCAAAAGCCAAAACCTGTTGGCCATCAATCGTCTTAACCTCAATATTGGCGGCATGAATAGCCGACCGGTAAGCCCCGGTGTCAGTTTTAGCAGGGATGTCGGCAACGCCTAACTCAGGAAATTCTATAAAAGCCGCCCGGCCCAAAGTTAAACGTTTTTTATTGGCTGTAGTGGTCATGAGCTTTATAATACCTTAAGTGGGCAATAAATGTGCCCATCTATTTATTATAACACAGAAGTATAAAAATTGCAATATGCACACCTACCTTATTGTTGGTAAGAAGTTCCCCAACTTAACAAAGTACATCCTTGAGCATGGTGATGAATATATTTATCTGGCGGATCAGACAAGCGCAAAAAACCTCGAAAAAGCCTACAAGCGCCGTAAAGTGGCTGATTTTAGCGACAGTACCGCACTGCTTGCCGCTGTAGATCAGCTAAAAAGCTCTTTTAGCGGCGTGATTGCGACATACGAGAACTACATCTTGCCTGCCGCCCAAATCGCCAAACACCTCGGACTGCCCGGCCTGCCGATTGCCGCTGCAGAGGCATGCACTGATAAAGAGCTTATGCGCACGCTGTTTGCCGGTGCGCCTGAAAAAATCAGCCCCGGTTTTGCGGTAGCGCACAGTCGCGAAGATATCATCAATTTTGCGCGTGAGCATAGTTTTCCGTTTATTCTTAAACCCGCAAACCTTGCAAAAAGCCTGCTGGTTACCAAAAACCACAATCTTGAGGAGCTGCTGGCAAATTATGATAAATCCGTAGAACTCCTGGCCACCACCTATAAAAAGTATGCCCCTAACCGCACGCCAAAACTTATTATTGAAGAGTTCCTGGAGGGCAGCATTCACTCTGTGGACGCGTTTGTGGATAGCGAGGGCCACCCGCAGGTACTGGAGCAAATCGTTGACTACCAGACGGGCTATGATATTGGCTATGATGATAATTTTCACTACAGCCGGCTTGTACCAAGCGCACTAAGCCCCGAAGACCAGGCCAGCTTGCGCCACTGCGCCGAACTGGGCATACGGGTGCTCGGCATCAAAAATTCACCCGCCCATATAGAAGTTATCATGACAAAGGACGGACCACGTATTGTGGAGATCGGCGCGCGCAACGGCGGCTACCGCGAGCGCATGCATAGCCTGGCTCACGGCATAGACATTACAGGCGCAGCCCTTTCATTGGCCCGCGGCGAGAAACCCAAAATTCAGGCTACAAAAAATGACCCGTGTGCTGTATTGGAGCTCTTCCCTAAAGCTCCCGGTATTTTTATTGGCTTCAAGGATGAATCAGCCTTCCGGGCCATGCCTTCACTTCGATATCTCAGCATCAAAGCAAAAATCGAAACTCCTATCGGCAAAGCATCAGACGGCCATAAGGCAGCCGCCATCGCCATCTTGCACAACGGCGACCGAGATCAATTTGAAAAAGATCTTGCCTACGTGAATGCAACTGACTGGATTATGACTACACTCGCTTAATCAGGCAGTCGACAATCGCCCCGGCAATATCAGTGCCAGTTTCCATCTGATTTCGTGCAAAGTTACATGGAAAGTTAACCTCTGCAATAAAGAATCCGCCATCAGATTGCTGCAGAATATCCACCCCGCCAAATCGCACCCCAGTTTGCCTTACAGCCCGCTCGGCTATGTTCGCTATCTCCGGAATAGTCTCTAGACCTACCCCCGACACGGATGGCACTTGAACGGCATTCGTCCGAAAATCATCAGGTTGCGGATGATATTCGATCGCATCAATCGCTTTATCATCTACCACAACAATCCTCAAGTGACGAGCGCCATGGATGAAAGTACGCAGCACCAGGTTTTCGGAGCCAGCCGAGTGGATAATTGTGACCAGCTCCTCGAACGACGACGCCTTGCGCACGGCACTGCCGTGTGAACCACCCGCCCCTTTTACGACAATCGGAAAACCCCCAAGACTCTCAGCTGCGAAACGCAATTCATCATCTGTCATAGCTTGCACGCAAAACCGCGTAGAAATAACCGGCAAGCTTTCATCCCCGAGTAATCGCAATGTACTTGCCCACGGGAAAGCCCTGCCCAAAAACCCAAGCTCCTCCCGATAGAGTGTTTTTAGTGGCCTTGTAGCGCACAAGACGCCTTCAAGAAATTTTGCTTCCTCGCTCACACCTAATCGGTACAGCACATCGCCCGCCTCTACCTCGACAGTAGCCGGATCTTGGCTCTTAGCATCCAGAACAACAAACTCCCAGCTCCGCTCCTCCACCGCAGTACGCAACAGCCTGAATGTATCTGGATTTGCTAAGTTTTGGACATCTGTAACAACGCAAAAAAACTTGGGCATCTTTACACTTTCCCCTCTAATAATCTTTGTATCATCTGTGCATAATAATAAGCCTTGTCTTCAATAAGCGCACCCGTTGCAAGAGCAGCATGAACGTTAGCTTCAAGCACGTACCACTGCCCCGTCTGATTGTCTTGCATTAAATCTACACCTACACATACCCTGTTAGTTAAAAGTTGCACTTTACGCGCCAATGCCAATGCCTCCTCATCTATTGCAGCCCTCTTTTCGGGCACAGAACCCTGTGACGTATTACTCAAATGCGAACCCTTGATTCTTGGACGCCAAAATACCAAAGGCTCTGCGTCTCCCAATAACAGCACTCTGTAATCACCGTTGTTTGGTATCAAATTTTGTGCGACAAAAGGCTCGTTAGCAGCCTGCAGGACATTCTGGAGCTCCTCGACCGACTCAATCAGGTAATTATTATGGCCCTGGGTACCAAATGAAGCTTTTACAATAAGTGGAAATTCATCCCGGTTTTCAAGACACAACCCAGCCAACCGACTACCCCACCAGCAAGAACGTGTACGTGGCGTCTTGACCTCATGCAGCGCAAACAACATTGCTTGGGCAAGTTTGCCAAATGAGGCGCCCACAGATTCTGGCTCTATCCAAACCTTATTATGATGTTCAGCATATAGGGCAATCGCCTTTGCAAAGTCTGCATAATACGCCATTTCTTCGTGAACCCCCCGCATGTGGACCACATCGAATTCGGAAATGTCTTTCTTAGTGCTATGATCGAAAACCGATACTTCGTTCTCCGAAATAGAAAAATCAAGCTGATCAAGCGACGTAACATGTAGTTCCACATCAGCAGACAACGACACTTGCTCTGCAAACGCCTGTAACTGGGTTGCGGTTGAATCGCTTGCATCCTGCAGCCATCCGGATTTACGGGCTTTTGTAATCAATAGAACCTGCTTACGCATTTAGAGGCTTCTCTCTCGCGGCATTAAGTAAAGGCATTCTGCATAAATCTGCCCGTATTCTAGCACTGGTTTCTGGTTTGGTCTAAAAAGTACGCTTTTTTAGCCCCTGCTATAAGTGTTTTTGTGTTCCTGAATTCCACGGCTGACATCACCGTGGTGCTTGAGGTTTTCTCAGAACTCTACTTCTTTACGCTCAATGAACATTACATCCTCACGTCCGTGCAACTCATCACTCAGGTTTGCAATGTTCTTCTCCAGGCTGCCTCTGATACCCTCATTCTACGCCAGATCATCATGCAAACTGTTTGCATGCTTAACTTCGGACTGCCACAAAAATTTTAAACGCCACTGAAGCAATAAGCAACACGACAGCAACCGCTACGGCGATAACAAAAGGGGTCTTTTTCTTTGGTTTTCACGGCAACACCCCTATTGCAGGCCCATTACTAGATGGTGTGCAGACGCCTTGCTGTCCGTTATTGATATTGCCCGGTATTATGTCTGGTTTTTACTGAGTCTTCCTAGCGGAAGAAGCCTTTTTTGCCGGGTTTGACCGCTTTAAACTGCTCGAGCAGCTCTTTTTGTTCTTTGCTGAGGTTTTGCGGCGTCTCGACATTAATCGTTACAATGTGCGCGCCGCGCGTACCGGCGCCGCGCAAGTGCGGAACGCCGTGGCCAGACAACTTAAAGTCCGTGCCGCTTTGGGTGCCGGCCGGAATCTTCATTTTGATCGGCCCGTCAACGGTATCCACATCAATTTCCGTACCCAAAGCCGCATCCACCATCGAAACTGTTTCTTCTGACAAAATCAGATCACCTTCACGCGTAAAGTGCTTATGCGCCTTAACCCGTACATTGACATACAGATCGCCCCGCGGAGCATTCGCCATGGCCTCGCCGTGCTCGCGCAGGCGGATAGTCGCACCGTCATCTATGCCGGCAGGAATTTTGAGCTTAACCTCCTGGTTCTTGGACTTTGTGCCCTTGCCCTTACAGACCGAGCAGACTTTTTCGGGCACTTTGCCGCTGCCCTGACAGGTCGGACATACCGTCGCCTGCTGAATGTTGCCAAAGATGGTGCGCGTCACGTTAATCACCTGGCCAGAACCCTTACAGGTGCTGCACGCCTTAAGATCGTGGCCCGGCTCGGCTGTCGTGCCTTTGCAGTGTTCACACACATCCTCCATGACCATATTAAGCTCGACTTCGGTACCGAACACCGCCTGCTCAAAGGTAATTACCACATCGGTCTCAACATCACGGCCGCGCTTGGCTCGCCGCTGGCGCTGCTGCCCGCCGCCAAAGAAGCTGCCAAAGATATCGCCCAGACCAAGATCGCCAAAGTCAAAGTTAATATTCTGGCTCTGCCCGCCAAAGCCGCTAAAGCCGCTGAACGGATCACCGGCCGCGCCGCCGCCTACACCGGCGTGACCAAACTGGTCATAACGCTGACGCTTCTTCTCGTCCTTCAGGATTTCGTACGCTTCGTTGACCTCTTTAAACTTGGCCTCGTCACCGCCTTCTTTATCGGGGTGATACTCAATAGCCTTTTTGCGGAAGGCCTTTTTGATCTCGTCCGCGCTGGCGTTCTTGCCAACTCCCAGTACTTCGTAATAATCTCGTTTCGCCATGTCTTTTGATAATTGTACAAACCTTAAATATCCCGTGGGCCACACGTCCTGCAGCGGGTAACTCGAAAGTTTACTCTAATGCACCCTGTCCGTCGGACGCCTGTTGCAGTCCATCGTATCTATCATTCAATTCTGCACAGCGTTATTTTAGCACTTTTAGCCTATGAGTGCTAATAAAATAACCGATTTGCACCCGCAAAAACTTCTTGATCAGCCGCGGCGAAAGAGTCTGACCAAAAACAGCAACACGCAAGCTCCTACGATTGCAACCAAGAGACTGGGGAGGTTAAAACCGGTCACACCTTCGCTGTTAAGCAGGCTCATGATCCAGCCGCCGATCACTGCACCGGCAATACCGACCAGGATATTCAGCAGTGCACCCTGTTCATCGTTGGTCTTCATGATGATTGACGCTATCCACCCGGCCAACGCCCCGAATATGATCCATGCGATGATCCCCATATTTTTAACCTCCTTAGTTTACGCTTACCAGTATGGAGGCAATGTGTCCGGCTGTATGTAATATTTATTACAGTTTTTGGCAGGTTTAGGCGCCCTGGTGTAATCAGACCAGGGCGCGGACTATAGACAGACACCTACCTGGGGCCTTACTGGTCGGCAGACTCAGCAGAGGACGGAGGATGTGCCGCATCATCACTTGGCTGACGCCCGTACAGATCCTGTACTAACTGCGTGAGATAGCCGGCAACTTCGCTGATTTTCTCGGCTCGCTCAGGCCCCCTTAGCCCCGGCAGCACTGCGTCGACTGCCTGTGTTGCTTCCTGGAGGAAGCGATCTTCGCCGGGGATGGGACGGGACATTTCTACTCCTTATCGTCGATGACTTCGCCTTCAACCGGATCGTCTTTGGCGGACTTGCCTTTCTTTTCTGACTTTTTGTCTTCTCCGTTCTCCTCGCTTCCCTCTTCTGCCTCCGCGTCTTTAGACGCTTGCTCGTACATCTTGGCGCCAATTGGCATAATCTTGTCGTTAAGCTCTTTGCCGGCAGCCTCAAGCGCGTCCTTGTCGGCCTTTTCGTCTGACGAGACTTTTTTAGCGGCCTCAACTGCTTCATCAAGGGTCTTTTTGTCTTCGTCGCTTAGCTTATCGCCATTGTCGCTCTTGAGCTTTTCGGCGCTGTAAATCGCGCTTTCCAGACCGTTACGGGCGTCTACAGCTTCGCGGCGCTTTTTGTCCTCTTCAGCGTGGGCTTCAGCATCTTTGGCCATTTTCTCAACCTCTTCTTTGCTGAGACCGGAGCTGCCCTGAATGGTAATGCTCTGCTCTTTGCCGGTACCCTTATCTTTGGCGGTGACGTTTAAGATGCCGTTGGCATCGATATTAAACGTTACTTCAATCTGCGGCACGCCGCGCGGTGCCGGCGGGATGCCGTCCAGCACAAAACGGCCGAGTGATTTGTTGTCGGCGGCAAACTCACGCTCGCCCTGCAGTACATGAATCTCCACCTGATTCTGGTTATCGGCTGCGGTAGAGAACACCTCGCTCTTGCTGGTCGGGATGGTAGTGTTGCGCTCGATCAGCTTGGTGCTGACAGAGCCCATAGTCTCGATACCTAAGGAAAGCGGCGTCACGTCCAGCAGCAGTACGTCCTTGACATCGCCCTGCAGCACACCGCCCTGAATGGCTGCGCCAACTGCAACGACCTCGTCAGGATTAACACCCTTCATTGGCTCCTTGCCAAAGATTTTCTTGACCTGCTCCTGCACGGCCGGCATACGGGTCATGCCGCCCACCAGCACCACTGCATCGATATCGCTGGCCTTTAGACCGGCGTCCTTGAGGGCTTTTTCGCAGGGCACAGCAGTTTTGGCAATCAAATCGCCGACCAACTGCTCGAGCTTGGCGCGGGTCAGCTTGTGCTCAAAGTGCTTTGGCCCGTCTGCGTCGGCAGTCAAAAACGGCAGATTGACCGTAACCTCGTTAGCGGTCGACAGCTCGATCTTGGCCTTTTCCGCCTCGTCACGCAGACGCTGCATGGCAGCGTTGTCGCCTGTAATATCCATGCCGTGCTCTTTTTTGAACTCGTCGGCAAAGTAATTAATAATCACACGGTCAAAGTCGGCACCGCCCAGATGAGTATCACCGTTGGTGGACTTCACCTCAAAGACGCCGTCACCCAGCTCCAGGATAGACACATCAAAGGTACCGCCGCCCAAGTCGTAAACTGCAATCTTTTCATCTGCTTTTTCGGCCTTATCCAGACCATAGGCCAGAGCAGCCGCTGTCGGCTCGTTGATAATACGCTTAACCTCCAGGCCGGCAATTTTACCGGCGTCTTTGGTGGCCTGGCGCTGACTGTCATCGAAATAAGCCGGCACGGTAATGACTGCTTCGGTCACTGGCTGGCCTAAGAAAGCCTCGGCATCAGCCTTGAGCTTGCCCAGGATCATGGCGCTGATTTCTTCGGGGCTGTATTCTTTATCGCCCATCTTAACCTTGACGCCATTGCCGCTTTTAACGATCTCGTACCCCATCAGCTTCAGGTCGCGCTGGACCTCTTTATCGCTAAACTTGCGGCCGATCAGACGCTTGACTTCATAAATCGTGTTCTTGGGGTTGGTCACCTGCTGGCGGCGGGCCAGCTGGCCAACCAGACGCTCACCGTTTTTGTTGATGG
This sequence comes from uncultured Candidatus Saccharibacteria bacterium, assembly GCA_964490245.1. Classification (GTDB taxonomy): domain Bacteria; phylum Patescibacteriota; class Saccharimonadia; order Saccharimonadales; family JACDBH01; genus CAZBAF01. The sequence goes on along the minus strand of CAZBAF010000006.1, from coordinate 54,463 downwards.
CGACAACAGACGGCGTGGTACGTGCGCCCTCCGAGTTTGTAATAATTTCAGCCTTGCCGGACTGCATAGCAGCCATGGCGCTGTTGGTTGTACCCAGGTCAATACCTATGATCTTACCCATAATAGTGCTGCTTCGCTTATGAGCCAAACCTCGCGGTTTTTCTTTGCTCCTCAAAATCTTACGATTTTTCAAGGGCCGCGGTTTTCTCATCGCTCGGGGCGCAGGCAAAGCCTGACGCTCTGGCTGCTCTTTTCCCTACGAGCTTACGAAGCTCCTCCTTTCTTAATTATTAGCAATTTAAGTAGCAGAGTGCTAGAAGCATGGTAGCACAAATAAAATTAGCACTCAAGTACTTGGAGTGCTAATTTTATTTTCCTTACTGTGTTTTGACCCGGACCATGGCGTGGCGGATGACTTCATCACCTAAGGTATACCCTGACTGCAGCTCCTCGCTGACAATTTCAGCCTTGCCTTCGCCCTCTTCCATGCTGACAGCTTCGTGAAAATTCGGATCAAACGGCTCGCCGACTGTCTTGATACGCTGCACGCCAAGCTTAGCCAGTGCATCCTCGAACTGCTTGACCACACCCTGCACGCCCTTAACGTAGGCGTTGCCCTCAAGCTCTTTCGGCGCATGTTTCAAGGCGCGTTCAAAATTGTCCATAACCGGCAGCAGCTCGCGTACCACATTTGCCTTATAAAACGAGCCAAGCTTAAGCCGCTCTTCTTCTGCACGGCGACGAACATTGGTTGCATCTGCCCGTTCGCGCTGCAGTGCCTCGGTCAGCTCGGCAATTTGCTGTTCAAGCTCGGCAGGGGTTGGTTTTTTATTTTTTGCCATACTTTTTTCTCCGCTTATCGATATATTCGCCAATACCAGCAATAAACTCGAGTGCTATGTCTAGAACCCCGGTCATAGCGCCTCCTCAAGCACCCGGCCGGCGCGGGCAACCAGGGCCGTCACATCGCGGTAGCTCTGGCGGGTCGGACCCAGCACGCCAATATAGCTGCGGTCCGAATACGGACTGCGAAACCGGCTGATAATCAGACTGCAGCCAGCACCGCGGCCGATGGGGTTTTCGCGGCCGATGTAGACGCTTAAGGGGTCATTGGGCGCAGCCTCGCGCAGCCACGGCTCCAGATTATCAAGCAGACGTGCCACCTCCTGCACCTGCCCCGGATGCATAAACTCCGGCTGGCCGAACAGATTGGACAGACCGCTCATATACAGCTGATCACCGATGGTTGCCAGCCCTAAGTTGTGCGTCAGTTCGACCAGTGTATCTACAGCGTTGCGGATGGTGCGCTCGGGCAAGCCCCCGTGCTGAATACGGGTGGCAATTGCCCGCTCGCTGCGGCGCTCGACCGGCTCGCTCTGTGACTCGGCCAGCTGGTTTACGTAAAAACGATAACCCTTGTCTGTGGGCATGCGTCCGGCGCTGGTATGCGGCTGTGTAATATAGCCCAGACGCTCCAGCTCGGCCATTTCGGCCCGAATAGTTGCGCTCGATACATTGAACAGCTTAGCCAGCAGACTGCTGCCCACCGGGCTCGCCACCTCGGCATACTGTTCGACAATTGCCAGTAATATTTTTTCCTGACGATCAGTCATAATGTCGCTCCGCTTAATTAAGACGAACCGTGCGGCTTTATGCTTTCAAAATCCCCGGTACTGAGCGGGGCGCCGGCTGTTCTTCTTTTGGGTACAGTGATTATTATACTGTTTTGGCACTCAAATAACAAGACTGCCAATTATTCTAGTACTTAGAGCATGAATTAAGAAACGCCGAAGGCAGAGCCGAAGACCCGTACGCATTTGTGACGCCATATGGATGATCCTGGAAAAACCGCCAATGCATCGGTCCGCCGCCGGGGATAGGCACATGCCCGCCGCTATGTGCACAATGCACCACAAACTGCCCGTTGGATTTAGCGTAATTCCGGTAACCGTTTAACGGGTTGACTACCAGCTGCAGCTCGCCTGCAGAAACCTGGCCAATGCCGGTAATGGTCGCAAACTTGTTGCTGGGCCGCTGCACGTTCTGGGCACTGCCCGTAAAACCGCCCGACTGCACCACGGCACTGGCGATATAGTTTGAGCGCAGATACGCAAAGTGCGATGTCATATAGCCGCCCCAGCTCATGCCGACTGAGTGAATCCGCTTTGGATCAAGCTGCCCCTGCTGATTTGCACACGCCACCACCTGATCGGCAAGGTTGAGATCCCGCGTTGAGGGGTTCCAGCTTGTGGCATTATCCCAGGTGCTGGGTGAGTGCATTTTCATAATCGCCACAATGCCGCCGGCATTGATAACCTGCGTCACTACGGCGTTTGTCAGCAGCGTGTTGGCAACAGTTGTTGCATGCGCATCGGTTGTATCGGGCGTCTGCTGGCCATGCCACAAAAAGATAAGAGGGCCTTTTGTCGCAGCGTTGCTGTCCATGCGCAGGTGAACAACCCGGTTCTGGTCTGACGGGAACTGCACCTGGCCGTTACGGAGCGTCGGACAGGTACCGGACACGGCCGGCAGAATCGGCTCATCGTCGCCCCCGCCCACAGGCGGAGCGTTAAAGACAATCGCCTGCCCGCCGGATGCGTTGGCGTCATTTATTTTGGCAGCGGGCGATACCACTGTGCCGCCTTCCGGCTCAAACGCCACCTGGTTGGTTGCGGCATTAACCAAAAGCAGCCGGATCACACCAATGGCAGCAAACACGGCCACAAAGACGACGAGATTCTTCCGGCTGAGTATACCCTGTACGCGCTTGGCTGTTTTTCGATGTTTCATGAATGCACTTCTTTAGATCAATTATCTCACTGTTCGCACAGATCGCAAGGTTTATGCACAGTAACGCAGATTCAAGCTACTGCTCGGGGGCAGCCCGAAACTCTATATAGCTGTCATCACTGGCGGTTATATCGCCTTTAACCTTGATCACCATGCCGGGGTTAATAACGGTTCCGGTTTCAATTTCTACCGAGGCTTTATCGGGCTCGGCAACGGAGTGATACACGGCGCCGGGCACAAAAGCCGCCAGCAGCACCAGCGCGGTCGCGAACACTGCAATAATCGCAAAGCGGTTGCGGCTGATGATGTCCTCATAATGCAGCTCAAAACTGCCCGTAACGACCTCGGGCTTGGGTTTCTCCTCTTTGGCACGGCCTCTTCGCAATTTTGCCATAAGCAAATTATCACACACCTGTCAAAGAGTGGCAACAACCCCTAGTTTTGCTCGCGCAGATACAGATTGACGTCAATGACAAGCTGCTCTGCATAATCCCGTCCGTCACGCTGCTTTTCGTCATCCGGTGTACGGCCGTTCGCCAGCTCATCCACAGCCTGTGCGGCTTCGTGGATCTCGTTGTTAATCACAAAGTGATAAAAATCCTCCTCAAGCGCGGCAGCTATTTCATGCCGGGCGCTCTCCAGACGACGGCGCACTTCGTCCTCTGGCAGCTCACCGCGGCCGCGCAGGCGCTGCATCCAGACTTCGAACGAGGGCGGCAGCAAAAAAACAAATAGCGTATCAGGCTTATATGCAGCCACGTGTTTCGCGCCATCCACCTCAACCTCGTCAATAGCAATCCTGCCGGTTGCATGGGCCTTACCAAGCTCGGCAATGCTCATGCCCGACACCTGCTGACCGTGAATAATGGCCGCTTCAAGATATGCCCCCTCCCTCAGGCCGCGCAAAAAGTCATCCTCTGTCCTGAACCAGTATTCTACGCCGTCCTGCTCCATGACGCCGTTATTAGCACGCGGCTGGCGCGTCGTGTCCGATACGATAAAGTGATAGCGGTTGGTCTGCAGCAGCAGGTTAATCAACGTATTGCGTCCGGCTGCCGTTGGGCCCACCAACAGCACCAAGGGTGTTTTCTTGAGAATTTCCAGGCTTTGGTCGCTCGGACGATAGGACGCAAGTACTTCGCGGAACTCATCGATGCGTTCGAGCTTGTTGACGGTCTTCTTCATAGAGTAAGTGTAGCTGAAAAGCCAGTTTTTTCAAGAGAGCGAACAGATAAGGCGCCGCACAAAACCGCTGCAACTGTCTAGCGGATCACGCGCTCCAGGCGCTCGTACAGACTCACCGCAACCGAGCGCGCCCGGGCCGACTCACTCTGGTCCACCGAGCCCTTAGCAACGGCGCGCATAGCCGCAATCGCCTGATCCATCTGGTCGTTCAGAATAAAAACATAGGACGGGTCAGCCAGCGCGGCCCTAAGCGAGTCCTTTGCTTCCATCAGGCGCGCCTCAAGGTCTTTGTCACGGTGGGAACTCAGACGCTTCATCCACTCGGAATAGTCCGGCGGTACAATGTACACCGGCAGAACCGAGCCAAAACCTAAACCTAAAAACTTGGGCAGTTCACCTGCCAATATCGACATCGTGCACGAGCCGCTGGACGGATAAGAACTGGCCTTGGTACCGTAAATCTCGGTCTCGCGCTGCAGTACCAGCTGTACAAACTCGCCATCTTCGATCTCCTGCAGCAGGGCCGCATAATCGGTCCGGAAATTATAATCGACACCATGCACCTCAGTGGCACGCGGCGGCCGGGTAGTATCACCGATCACAAAAGGCAGACCGGCCCGTCGACTGACCGTGGACTTTCCGGCACCGCTCGGCCCCACCACAGCAATCAGGTTGAGATACGACAGCTGCGCCAACACCGCTTCGTTTGCCTTGTACTGAGCGATCAGGCCGCGGGCCCGCTCAATAAGCGTTTGTTTGTCCATACTTACTGCTTATTCTACCAGTTTGCCGCTAAAAACATAAGCGTCTTGTCCACAGGGGCCGCCCCTTCAGGCCAGTTGCCGGCACCTATTGCAATCTATATATAAATGTGCTATAATAAGAAGATAGGCCAAAAACAATAATTGTACGGCAGTACGGGGCAAGGAGGCAGTTTAACGATCGCGCGCCGCCGAGTCCTCGCGGGTTGCCACCAGGTTGTGCTGCAGGAACTGCACATAATTAACCTGGTCAGGGTGGCGCCACTTTCGGCTGTTCCAGAATAGGTAATAGGTGGTCTCGCGGGCGTTGTTTTGCAGCAGCCCCATCAGGCTGTCCGGCCCCACCATTAGATCCCAGCCGCCTGCACCCGCCGGGTTGCCCAGCTCGGTAAAAGCAAACGCCTTGGTGGGGTGGGCGGCGATAAAGTTCTTGATGGTGTTCAGCTGAAAAGTAGCGTGCGCACCGCCGGAGTAATCGTCTATGCCGACAATATCAACATACTCATCGCCCGGATACCATGCGTTCAGCCCCAGACCGGCGTTATCGCAAATATGCGGCGCCCATATCCACAACACGTTATTAATCCCCTTGGTATGCGTAAAGTAGTTGTACATTTCGCGGTAGATCTGGATATATTTGGCCGGCGTTAGTGTTTGATTGCTGGCCTTGAATGTCCACCACCACCAGGCACAGTTCATTTCGTGATAGGGCCGCCACATGATTGTGACGCCAGCATCGGCAAAACGCTTTAAGTTTGCCGCCTGTTTATCGAGCTGCTCATGCCACTTATTCCATTCGTTGGTGCCGGGCGTCAGCATCCGGTCGACGTTATAATCCATATTGGCGTTATTGCCTGAGCCGTCTTTAAATAGCGGCTCCCCCGTTACCGGGTTTGGCGCATGGTCGGATATGGTAATAAGTCCGCCCTGATCCCAGTGCTCTTTCAATAGATTAAAGGCGGTGTTAGATATGGTCGCGCCGTTCGGATCAAAACCCCAGACCGCAACATCCTTGCCCGAGGCGTTTTTAATGGCGGCGATGCGCGGCATCTCGCCCTGGATGGTGGCATTATTGCCGACATGCTGACCCGACAAATACTTACTCGAGCTGCGGGACGGCAATGACTTAAGATACTGATACAGCTTGACCGTGCCCTCAGTGGCATTGGGATTAACCGGCCGCGGGCCGGGGGGTGACGGATCATTAAACTGCACATAGCTGCCGCCCGCAGCAGTCTGATCAGTGCGCTTCTCGGCAGCACCGGACAACGTACCGGATTCGGGCTGCACGGATACAGTCGCCGGCAGAGCAGCCCGCGAAATAATCAGAGCGGCCGCTCCGGTCAAGGCAATCAAAAGCACAAAACCAACAGCTGCAAACCGTTTTTTCTGCATTAGCCGCCATATGGCTCGCTTTTGTTTTTTACGGGCGCTCATGCTTATGTACTAAGCTACAGAAAATACCTTTTTGGGTCAAACCGTAACAGATATTTGAGGCTAATCACGTTTGAAAGAGCTGCCTGAAGAGTTTGACTCTCTAATCACGTTTGAGCATGACGGTGAAGGCTTCGGCCGGGATGTCACGGCTTCGCCTTATGAGAGGGGAACATCCCCTCTCATCGCGCGGGGAGCGGTCAAAGCCCGACTCTCCGGCTGCTCTCCACTGGTCCGTGTCTCTAATCACGCTTGAGCATGACGGTGAAGGCTTCGGCCGGGATGTCAAAACCATGAGACACCCCTTCGGGGTTTCTATAGCTTCACGCAGAGAAGTCCTCTTACTCTCAAAAGAACTGACTTCTCTGGTTCGGCATATAATCTCGCTTATCGCTCGATTATCATCGCGCAGGGTTCGGAATAAATCCGAACTCTGGCTGCTCTTCCCGATGCATCTCTAATCACGCTTGAGCATGACAGTGAAGGCTTCGGCCGGGATATCCACCTTACCAAAACGCTTCAGGCGCTCTTTGCCCTTCTTTTGCTTGGCCAGCACTTTCTTTTTGCGCGATACGTCACCGCCGTACAGGCCGCTGGTCACGTCCTTGCGGAAAGCACTGATATCCTCGCGGGCAATAAACCGGCCGCCGATGGCCGCCTGCAGCGCCACCTGAAAGTTCTGACGCGGAATCACTTCTTTGAGTTTTTCGACCGTTTCGCGGCCCAGGCGCATGGACTCAGAGCGGTGTGCCATTACCGACAGCGCCCCGACCATCTCGCCGGCTACATAAAAATCCACCCGCACCAGGTCTTCTTCGCGATAATCATCAAGTTCATAATTGAACGAACCGTATCCGCTGGTAGCGCTTTTAAGCTGATCATAAAAGTCGGTCAGCAGGTTGGCCAGCGGCGCCTCAAACGTCACCAATGCCAGCTGGGCGTCAACAAAACTCAGCCCTTTTTGTAGGCCGCGCTTGGTCGAGATCAGCTGGATAACAGCGCCGACATATTCTTTAGGCACGACAATCTCACCCTTTATCCACGGTTCGGCAATGGTGGCAATGCGGGCCGGATCGGGCAGGTCGGCAGCCGATTTGATGTTCAGCTCCTCACCGCTCAGCATTTTGACATGGTAGTCAGTGCTTGGGTTGGTAACAATCAGACTCAGACCATATTCGCGCTCCAGCCGTTCGCGCACGATGTCCATATGCAGCAATCCCAAAAAGCCAACCCGCACCCCAAACCCCAACACCGGCGAATTTTCGGGCTCATACTGCAGGGCAGAATCACTGAGCGACAGCTTCTCGATTGCTTCTTTCAGATCGTTATAATACTCGTTCGACTCGGGGAAAATACCGGCATACACAAACGGTTTGACCACTTTGTAGCCGGGCAGCGCCTCGTGAGCGGGGGCTTTGGTAAGCGTCACCGTGTCACCAACCTTGGCCTCACGCGTGGATTTGAGGTTGGTAACCACATAGCCAATCTGGCCGGTGTTAATTGCCGCATCCGGTGACATGCCCGGATTAAGATGCCCTACCTCCAGCGCCAGACCGTGACTGCCCGTACCCATCATAGTAATTTCAGAACCTTTGGGCAGTGCGCCATCCACTGCGCGCACATACAGCACCACACCGCGGTAATCATCATAATAGCTGTCAAAAATCAGCGCCCGCGTCGGACTGTCCGGCCTGCCTTTTGGCGGGTCAATACGCTCAATGATGGCATCGAGCACCTTATCGACGCCCTGCCCGGTCTTGGCCGAGATGTGCAGGATTTCGCTCTCATCACAACCCAGCAGACTGATGACTTCGGCTGTCACCCGCGGCACATCCGCCGCCGGCAGGTCAATCTTATTCAGCACCGGAATTATCTTAAGATCAGCCGCAATCGCCAGATACACATTGGCCAGTGTCTGCGCCTGAATGCCCTGACTGGCGTCAACCACCAGAATCGCGCCCTCGCAGGCCTCCAGACTGCGCGACACCTCATAGCTAAAGTCAACGTGACCCGGCGTATCAATCAGATTGAGCTGATACTCGGTCTGATTATTTTCTGTCTCCCGTTTGTCATTTGGTAAATCATTGATAACTGGTGATTGAGAATTGGTAAATTTTGCAGCTTTATACGTCATCTGCACCGGCGTCAGCTTGATCGTAATGCCCTTTTCGCGCTCCAGATCCATCTTGTCCAGCAGCTGCGCTTTCATCTCGCGTTTTTCGACCGTGCCGGTCAGCTCCAGCAGACGGTCGGCCAGCGTCGACTTGCCATGATCAATATGGGCAATAATACAAAAGTTCCGGATATGTTCCTGATTCACAACCTGCCTCCGGCCGGGAAGAGCAGCCCGAGCTCGGATTCATTCCGAGCCCGGCGCGTTGAGAAACCCTGAAAGGGTGTCTTAAAAGCAAAGCGTCCATTATGGGCAATAATACAAAAGTTCCGGATATGTAGTTGGTTCATCAGACCATAATTCTATCAGATTATCACCTCTGTTACCAGTGCGTGCTACAATGGCGTCATGATCAGAAAGATCCTCCTTGTCATCGGCATTTTGCTGGCTCCGGCACTTCTTAACAGCCATACCCAGGCACTGAGCTGTGCATCGGCCGGAGAGCCGTCCAAAAAACTGGTCGAGGCACGCGATTACATATTTTTTGGAACCGCCATTGGTACAGACACGGTCAATAAAGAGGTAAAAGTAAAGATCACCCGGGTACTAAAAGGTAACCTCGGCACTGAAACGACCCTTAAAGGGACAGTCTGGGATGGGTACTACTTTGGAGAAAATGAAGAGAACCTGCTGATGTTTAAAGCAAGCCAGTATGATCCACGTACCAACTCATTCCAAAAAACAGATTGTGATTATCATGACAGCCTCCGCCCCGGCACCAAAGAATACGTTGCCTTTGTGCGCATACTGGAGGAGGAGCCGCTAAAATCAACCTTTTGGACGGCAGGACTGGTAGCTGGCGGGATATCACTGGCAATCACCGGTGGTATCTATGCCAATTACCGGCGGTCAAAATGAGTCGGGCAGCTACCAGTCAACCTTGACCGGACGCAGCACCAGCTTGCCGAATTGCTTGATTCGGCGCACCACCGGCGTGGCCTCCTCCAGACCAAACAGGAACGACATACCCACATGCACCGCTGCCGTCACGCCGGCAATCAGCCCCAGCTTAACCCCCAGGGTAATAAAGCCGACATCACTGGCCCGGAGCGGAAAAATCTGGACCATAATATAGGTCGCCACCACGCTGAATCCGGTCACCGAGACTATCTGCCATACGCCGCTCAGGAAAGTCTTATCAAACAGTTTGTAATCTTTAACGAGCATGATCACGCACAAAATAAAAACCTCGGTTGCCGCCACGATGGACTGGGCCATTGCCAGTCCTGCCACGCCGTAACTGGTCGGCTGCGACAGCTGCCAGGCCAGAAAGATATTAAGCGCAATCGCAAAGATCGACACAAACAGCGGTGTCCAGGTGTCCTTTTGTGCGTAAAAATAACGCGACACAATTGCATACACCACCCGAAAGAATATCGCCCCGCACAAAAAGCCCAACACGGCGGCAATCTCAGGCGCGTGGTCCGTAAAGATAATACGGGCCAGATAAGCACGTGCAAAAAAGTAAAACACCACCATCGGCACGCTGATCCAGATCATTGTCCGCAGCACCTGCAAAAACTCTTTGCGGAACAGATCCCTGCGCCCCTGCGCCAGCCGCTCGGTCATACGGGGGAATGCTGCCGTCGCAATAGCCGACCCCACCAGCAATATCGGCGCCGTGTGCAGAGTATAGGCATTTTCGTAAAAGGTCAGATACCCGGGGCCCAGCTTTTGCGCAAAGCGCGTTTCAACCATCGAGTTAATCGAATCCATACCCTGATCCACCGAACGGGGCGGCAGCTGACGCAAAATTTTACGGAAATCCGGCGTAAAGCGTATGTTTGGCCGCCAGCGATAGTTCAAGCCCCCCATACCAAAAAACACCACCAGCAGCTGCAGTATGGCACCGGCCAGCGCCCCTACCCCCAGACCCAGAATACCCAGGCCCCAGGGGCCGCCGTTATTATCGCCCGCGTTACTGAAAATCAGCGCCGATACAATAATCGACATGTTATAAAACAACGGCGCAATCGCATAAAAGAAAAACCGCCCGACAACCTGCTGGGTGGCTGTCAAAATACCAGTGATCGTAAACAGCAGCGGATTAAATGCCACCAGCCGCATCATGATGACCGCGTTATGAAACTGCTCAGGATGCTCAACCCGCATGGTCGGCGCAATCAGGCCAATCAGCGGCTCGGCAAACACCAGCAGAATAACCCCGACAATTCCCATGACAATCGCCAGCAGGTTAAGCAGACTGGTCGAAAGCTGCCAAGCGCCCTTACGGTCGCTGCGCTCCAGCCGGTCGGCCAGCACCGGTATAAACGCCACGCCCAAAGCGCCGGCGGCTACCGTATAAAAGAAAAAGTCCGGAATCTTAAAGGCCGCAAAAAACGTATCGGTACTCTCGGGGCCGTAGGGGCTGAAGTTGGCGTTAATAAACTTAACCCGCAAAAACCCCAGCACCTGCCCGACCAGCGCCGTGGCCGCCAGCAGCCATGCCGCAGTCGCAAGCGACAGCTTTTTATTGGCACGGCTCAAGAGGCGGGATTTCATTTCATCTCATTATAGATTCTTTGCAGGCCTAACGCACCTGTTTTGCCCAGCAATCGACAGACTTTCCGGATTTTGGCCCCAAAAGACTGGTTATTATAGCGCGAAATATTGACTTTTCATCGCGTTTATGCTACAATGTATATTGTACCGGATTATATCTAGTACGTACATTGCAAGCTCTGGTCTTTGCCCTCTTTAATAGAGGGATTGCTCCACATTGGTTCTATATTTGTAGCTGGAATAAAGTGCTGAAGATAACTTCAGCTTTCTACTCCAGTTACGATTCTGGAACCGGAACACCGAGCCTTTGGCTCATGGACTTCAAGGAGTAATAATGAATCAAAAGACCTGCACTGCTGTCACTATTGTGATGGCTGCTATTGTATACACACCCATCCTCGCCGGGCTGGTGTGGTTGGCGGCCGAGCACCCCGGTGTGTGGCTGTGGATTATCATCCTAGCCACCCTGGGGGGGACCGCTTGGCCTGGGCGTCATCGTGGCAATTGGCTACGCGCCCTACCGAGCTGCCAGAGCCATTACCTGCTGGGCGACCACAAGGCCACCCAGCCACTTCCGCACCTGATATGAAGAGAGCTCCGTAGCGGAGCTCCAGGTGCGAGCAGTGCCAAAAGCTTGCAGCGCGGGAGCGGGGATCTGGACAGGTTGGAATGCTCACGCATTCATACAAAACAACCTCAGTACAGAACCCCGACTCCCGCAAGCTCCATAGAGGATAAACACTTGTCCCCTGCGGAGCTTTTATATAAACAGTGCCCGTTAGGGCTTCTGCTTTTTTGGGGCATCGGCTTTTGCCTTGAGTTGCTTCTTGGCTACAAGAAGTTATGAAAAAGAGTTAGTCTTTTGTTCGCTTTTTAAAAGAAAAGCGGCGAAACGCTGAAAGGCTTTACCGAAATTGTTCTAAATAAAAAGAGATGAGTATTAAGACCTCGCCGCACCAGCATCCTGTACAATACCTACCATATGCGGGAGCGTTTGAAATTTATTGCACTTGCGGCGGTGGCGGTGATAGTGATGGCTGTTATTGTCATCCCTAAACAGGCTCACCGCGGCGGCAACGAGTATTACCAGGCAAAAATTGCCGAAGCAAGCGATACGGACGAGGCCAGACGGATGGTACGCATTCTTAGCGGGCCAGACAAGGGCCAGACGGTTCCGGCCGGCATTGGACACTCACTTGTCTCGCTGGATGTATCCCCGCCGCCCTACAAGCCGGGCGACACTGTGCTGGTAAGTGCCGGCAGCACATTCAACGAAGGTTACACTATTGTCGACTACTATCGTCTGTCGGCAATGGTCTGGCTGTTTGCGGCTGTACTGCTACTGGCAATTGCGTTTGCCGGCTGGAGAGGATTTGGAGCGCTACTGGGACTGGTGCTGAGCATAGTCGTGCTGGCACAATTTGTCATACCGCAGATATTGCACGGCCGAGCACCCTACCTCATCACCGCAATTGGTATCATGGTGATTTCGCTGCCGGGCATTTATATTGCCCACGGTATCAGCCGCCGCACCAGCCTGGCGTTGCTGAGCACTTACATCACCCTGATTCTGGCAGTCGGCTTATCGGTATTGGCAGTCAGCGTGACCCGCCTCAGCGGCATTGCAAGCGAGACCGCCTGGGTGCTGGGCGAGATAATGCCGGATCTCAATATCCGCGGACTGCTGTTGTGCGGACTGTTGATCAGCCTGGTCGGCATACTGGATGATGTGACCGTCAGCCAAGCGGCAGCGGTTCAGGAACTGCATGAGGCCAACCCGCGCCTCAGCACCGCCGAGCTGTACCGGCGCGGTCTCAAAATCGGCCGCGAGCACATTGCCTCGCTGATTAATACCCTGGTACTGGTGTACGTTGGCGCCTCGTTTTTGTTTATCGTTTATCTGGCAGCAACCACACCTTACCCGCTGCTTGTCGTACTCAACTCCGAGCTTATTATGGAAGAAGTCGTCCGGGCGCTGGTGGGCAGTGCCACGCTTATTATGGCGGTGCCGATTACTACAATTTTAGCGGCGAGATTTTTGCGGCGTACCGGCAAAAAGGCCGCAAAGCCTGCTAAGGCTACTGTACCCAGGTAACATTGGAAGCGTTACAGTTGGAGCCGCTGTTGGCAATGGTCTGATTGGTAATGGGCGAGTACATAGTACTGGTCACGGTACGATTGGCAACATTTATAGTCATCAGCCGCGAGTGGTTTGGCACCGGCGAGGTACTATGGCGATTATTAAGGTAAGCATGAACAGTATTGCCATGTACGGTGTTGGTCAGCACCCGGCAGGTGTGTGTGCCCGTATGTCCCGAGAAAACAAAGCGAACATTGGCATACTGCTTAATGACATTATCGTACACTGCCTGCGGACTGCCCTGCGGCGCGCCAAAACCGCCATTGCTGGTCGAAAGATTGCCGCTGCCGTCAAGGAACATGTGCGTAAACAGTATGACATTATGGTCGGCATGCCGCTCGATAACGGTCTTCATCCACTCCTGAACCGCCAGCCGCGGATACATTTCGTAATTTATCAGCAGCCATTTCAGGCCGCCGGCTGTAAAAGTGCGGTAGGCATTAGCGGTGTCGTCCTTTGCCTGACACCGGCTGCGGACAGTCGTTGACCAGTTAATGGAGTTACCGCCAGAGGTCGGCCCCACACCCAGCAGACGATCACGGAATGACTCAAACTCGCTGCACATTGTCTTTATGCCGGCAAAACGCGACGGCGGATAAAAAGAGTTCCAGGTGTCAATATCACGAAAATACGGTGACATGTTGCTTTCGTAACCAGGACAGGGATTACCGCCCTGACAGATAATATCAATGTCGTGGTTGCCCACCGACAGCGCATACGGTATTTGGGCATCTTCTAAAATTTGCAAACCATTGCTGGCGCGCACATAGTTGCTGTGCGTTGCGTCGTCCCAGTCCTGCAAATCACCCACCTGCCAGACGTACTTGAGATTAAGATCTTCTTTGTTGTCAGCCAGCCACTGCAGGCGATTGGTGAACCGGCCGTAATTATTGGCGCTGTTAACCTCTACTTGGGTGTCCGGTATAACGGCAAAGGTAAATTCATCTTCAGTTGGCTCAGGCGGACAGCCAGGCCCGGTGCCAAACCGTACTGCCCTGTTACTGCCGCTACCGGAGGCATTGCTGTCACTGATAGCCTCAACACACCCCGTCCGCTGACCGTCTTCTACCTCGAACGAGAGTGTGGAAGCGGCCGAGTAGACAGTCACAAGCACGATAGCCGCAGTTCCTGCGAACACCAGAACAGAGGCTAAGAACGGCGGCCTATTTGATAGAGCCTTAAACTTACGGATGGGAGTCTTTGCTGCGTGCTTCATTGCTAATTTAGATAGATCTGAAGCTATTATAGCCTATCCTGATAACCAGGCTGGCGGCGGCGAGCCAAAACTGCCTTTAGTACAGCGCGGCCTCTTTGGGCATTTTTGAGCCTTCAAGTATTTTGATGACCTCGTCAGCTTCAACGGTTTCTTTTTTAATCAGGGCGTTTTTCAGCTCTTCAAGTTTATCAAGATTAGCCCTGATGACAGCCCGGGCGCGGTCGGCGGCCTCGGTAATCAGACTTTCGACTTCATCATCAATCAGCTTGGCGGTATCATCGCTGTACTGTTTCTCGTGCACCATGCGCTCCAACATCATGCCTTCCTCGACATGGAATACCTGATTGCGCAGTTTGCCCTTGCCCATTCCCTGGTTTACAACCATCTCACGGGCCAGTTCGGCAGCTTTCTGCAGGTCGCTGCCCGCACCGGTCGTAACCCGGTCGTTGCCATACTTGACCTCTTCGGCTATTCGGCCGCCCAGCATGCGGGCCAACACATCCTTGTACTCGATAATGTTGTGGTAGCTTTTATCCTCTGGTGGAATAAACCAGGTCACACCGCCCGTGCCGCCTCGGGGTATGATGGTAACCTTGTGCACCATATCACTGTCCGGCAGTACGTGGCCGACAATCGCGTGGCCGGCCTCGTGGTAGGCGGTCATTTCTTTTTCGGCATCAGACATAATCTTGCTCTTGCGCTCAGGGCCGATGGCAACTTTTTCGAATGCTGCCGTCACATCAGCTTGTGTAATCTCCTGACGGTTGTCGCGTGCGGTTAAGATAGCGGCTTCGTTGGCAATGTTGTTCAGGTCAGCGCCGCTGCTGCCGGCAGTCTTGGCAGCCAAAGCATCGAGATCAACATTCTTGGCCAGCGGCTTCTTGGCAAAATGGATTTTAAGAATTTCCTTGCGGTCCCTGCGGTCCGGCAGGCCAATGTTGACGCGGCGGTCAAAGCGCCCGGGACGCAACAGGGCAGGGTCAAGCACATCAGCCCGGTTGGTGGCAGCCAGCACAATCACATTGCTGCCCTGCTCAAACCCGTCCATCTCAACCAGGATCTGGTTAAGCGTCTGCTCGCGCTCGTCATGCCCGCCGCCCATACCGCTGCCGCGGCGGCGGCCGACGGCGTCAATTTCGTCCACAAAGATAATACATGGCGCGTTCTTTTTGGCTTTGGCAAACAGGTCACGCACGCGGCTGGCGCCGACACCAACAAACATTTCCACAAATTCTGAACCGCTGATGCTAAAGAACGGAGTGTTTGCCTCGCCGGCCACGGCGCGGGCCAGCATGGTCTTACCGGTACCGGGCGGGCCAACCAGCAGAACACCCTTCGGTATCTTGGCGCCAATGGTCTCGAACTTTTTAGGGAACTTCAAAAACTCAACAACTTCCTGCAGATCCTGCTTGGCCTCGTCCAAGCCGGCAATATCTTTAAATGTCACTTTGTCTTTTTCGTTGCCGTACAGGCGGGCGCGGCTCTTACCAAAGCTTAACGCCTGGTTGCCCTGACCCTGGGCACTGCGCAGCATAAAGAACAGGATAAAACCGATCAGTATAACCGGCAGCAAGGCAATGCCTAACTGCGCCCACAGTCCGCCGCCGTCACTGGCCGGCTTGTACTCAACGGTCACCTTGCTGGTGTCAATACCGTCGTCAGCCAGGGTAGAGTTGGGATCTTTCTGTGAAGACAGTGTCGGATTGTCTTTATCGCTCTCGGTGACCTCAACCTTACCGGTGGTTGATATCGTCAGTTTTTTATATTCGCCCTCATTGGCATTGGCAACAACCTCGCTGTAAGGCACCTCCTGCAGCTGAGTCGGCTGGTTAGACGCAGCATACACAACAGCACCAATAAGTACGAGCATGGCAATAAAGCCAAAATTCTTTACACTTCGGCGGCTATCCTTGCCGCCCGGCTTCTTCTGAAACGGTTTTTTCTCCATATGCATAGCTATTATACAGATTGATGGTAAGAGCGCATAGAGGTAGTGCGGGTTTTTATGTCAGGCGCGTAAATATAACGTCATTCCGGCCGAAACTAACCTTTGACTGCGAGTCCAGCAGCAGCTCGGTATGCGGGCGGGCAGTACGGATAGCAACCGTCAGCCGGTCAATCATCCAGCGGCTGAAGCCTCGCTTGCCGTTCTGGCGTAACCACTCGGCCACCAGCTCGGTCGCTACCTGATACGGCAGCATGGTCACATCACGGCGCAGCAGCTGTCTGCGGCTGGGCTGCGTATGAAGCAGCAGCTCCAATTGCTTATCGATAGCATCATTAATCTCGCGCTGACGGCGCAGCAGGGCCGCCAGCCGATTGTAGTCCTGCGGCGAGTTGGCTTTTACTTTTTTCAGCACGCTCTGCCGAACATAATTTCGCTTATAGTCCTGATTTTGATTGGTACTGTCTTCATGCCAGACCAGACCGTTCGCCTCTGCATAGGCGCGCAGCCTGCTTTTGGGCACATGAATAAACGGGCGGATGATGCCTTCGTGCTGCGGACGCAGCGACGACAGGCCTTTGCGCCCGGTACCGCGGATCAGATTAAGAACTGCTGTCTCAATCAGATCGTCATGATGATGGGCGGTGATAATTCGCTGAGCGTTTGTTTGGCTCTGCACTTTACGCAAAAAGGCATATCGTGCCGCCCGCGCCTCGGCCTCGCTGGCTCCCGGCCCCAGCCGGCCCTCGGCATAGGCGAACGGCAGCCGGTGGGTGTGCGCCACATCCTGCACCAGCAAACGGTCAATGTGCGACTCCTCACGGATACCATGATCAAAGTGGGCAACCGTAATCTTGACTGGTACCTGCTTGTCGCGGTGCAGCCTGGCTAGAATATCCAAAAGCACCATGCTGTCGACGCCGCCGCTGACGGCAGCAACATAGTGACCAGGATCAAGCCGAATGGTTTTTGCGATGTCCATACTCTTATAGTAATAGAAATGACGGCAAAACGCTTGTTTTTAGACTACTGATCGGCCTCAAAGCCACCCTCTTCGGGTATGTAGTCGGCAGCCCGGTCCGGCAACCTGAGGAACGCTATGACGGCTGCAATCAATATCATCGCCGCACTGACAATTAACGAATACCGGTAGCCGCTCATCCATGCCTGCTTGGCGGCTTCAATAAACGGCTCGCTCTGATTGCCCAGCTGCCGGCCAACCTGCAGCGCGCCGGCTAGCGACTGTCCCGCCACTGATTGCATAGTCTCGGGCAAGCCGGCTACAACAGCGGTTATTTTCTCTGCATACTGCGACGCCAGCAGACTGCCCAGCACCGCTATTCCCAAAGATCCGCCCAGCTCACGCGTGGTATCATTCATGGCCGAACCCATACCGGCCCGATTACGCGGCACTGACGACATAAGTAAGTCTGTTGTGGGCGAACTGGCAATGCTCATGCCCAGCGCCACCAAAAACATACAGGCGACAAACTGCAGATAGGGTGAATGCACGCCGATAAACGACAGCAAAAAGGTGCCCAGCGCCACCAGCAGCATACCGCTGCCGACCACCCGCCGCTTGCCAAAAGCATCAACCAGTCTGGGCGACTGCGGCGCCACCGCCATAATGGTCAACGGCATCGGCAGCATGCGGATAGCCGCCTCAAGCGGTTCGTACCCGAACACCAGCTGCAGCAACTGGCTCATGTTAAAGAAGATCCCCATCAGCGCAAAGAAAACCAGCGTCAACACCAGCGCACTGACACCAAAGGCCGGCTTTTTAAACAGCCGCACGTCCAGCATGGGGTGTGAATTACGAGCCTCCCACCAAACAAATAAACCAATACTCGTTAGTCCGGTCAGCGCAAAAAGCAGAGTTTGCGCCGACAGCCAGCCGTTATGCGGCGCTTCGATAATCGCGTACACCACGGCAGTCAAACCGATTATTGATAAAACAGCACCCACCGGATCAAGATTGGTATGCTCAGGATCCGCCGTTCGCGGCACCAAAAACACACCGGCCAGCAGGGCGGTTGCAATCACCGGCACGCTCAGCAAAAACACCGCATGCCAGCTAAAATGCTCCAGCACAAAACCGGCCACAATTGGCCCCAATGCCACCGCCGATCCGCTGACACCGGCCCAGATACCGACAGCCTTTGGCCGCTCTTTAGCGGTAAAAATGTTGGTCAGTATCGACAGGGTGGCCGGCATGATCATTGCCCCCGCAAAACCCATGACCGCCCGTGCGCCAATCAGCTGGTTGGCAGTCTCGGCGGCCACAGCAGCATAGATTGAGCCCGAGGCAAACAAAATAAGACCGATCTGCAGCACGCCCTTACGGCCAAACCGGTCGCCCAGCGCACCCATCGTAAACAGCATACCGGCAAACACCAGCGAATAGGCATCCACCATCCATTGCAGCTGGGCGTTGCTGGCATTAAGCTCGCGCGCCAGGCTGGGCAGGGCAACATTCAACACCGTATTGCCGATCATCACCACCATCAGCGACAGACACAATACCAACAATGTATACCAGCGGCGCCGATACACCTGCTCGGGTATATATTCACGCCTTTTTATAATCCGCAATTTTGAGCGCACAAACTCCACTTGAAGTGTTCCTTGTTTTTATTTAGATAACCAAGAGTATGAAACTATACACATTCGTACAGTTACGACCGAGCAATCATACACGGGCAGCCAGGCAAAGTAAAGTTATCGGCTCTAAAGCGCACCCCTTCTGCAGGATACCGATTTCGGTTCGGCATATAAGTCTTCCTGATCGGTCAAATCAGGAGTTCTGCTTGAAAACTTATTTTGGTAGCGGCGACTGGATTTGAACCAGTGACCCCAGGCTTATGAGTCCTGTGCTCTAACCAACTGAGCTACGCCGCCCCCAGAATAAATCTTCAAACAGCCGAGCCCATAAGCCAAGCTGTCTTGCCGTAAAGACAAGGCCAAGTTTATCATGTTTTGTATCTGTTTTCCAGAGTCGGCTAACAATTTTACCGACACTGCCGGCTAGGCACCGATAGGTACGGTGACCGACTGCCACACCGGCGTCAATATATCAGTGCTGCTGCTTGCTGCCACCACTGTTACGCCGCTGCCATCGGCATTGGACGTCACCAACTCAAATTTGCGTGTTACGGTGTTGATTCTGGTAAAGACCAGCTTGGTGCCGTCCGGCGAAGGAGCGACAAATTTGGAGTTTGCGCCGCTGTATACCTGCTCGGGTGCACCGCCGGTAACGGGCACTGCCCATAGAGTCATGATACTGCTGGGCGAGCTCTGAGCCTGGTAAAGAATATCCCCGTTACTGTCAAAGACCGGGCTGCCGTCGTAGGCGCTGTTGGCCGCAGTCAGATTCACGGCATTGTCGCTGCCATCTGCTTTCTTGCGCCAGATATCATAATTGCCGGCAGCTTTCGAGCGAAACACAATCCACTGGCCGTCCGGTGACCAGGCCGGCATTGAATCGTCGACTGAACTTGAACCAACACGGGCAAACAGACTGACATTGCTGCCGTCTGCGTCCATGATATAAATATCCGGTTGCGCACCTCCAACGCGGCGCGAGAACACCAGCTTATTGCCATCCGGTGACCAGGCTGGATAATTGTCTTCACCGCCGTGGTATGTCAGCCTTGTACCCGGACTCGCTGCCGGTGCATCAACTTCTTTTACATAAATCTCGTAATTACCATCCCTGTTAGTCACATATGCAAGCTTTGTACCGTCCGGTGAAAGCGCCGGAGATATACTGTCATACGTATCGGCAGTCACCGCCTGAGTACCGGTGCCGTCCGGGTTGACGCTATAGATCTCGTTGTCATTGCCGTCATGCTGCACATAAAAAATCCTGCCATTTGCCACGATACCCGGGTCATTAGACTCAGGTGGGTCCTGCGTAAAAACCGTCAAAGACGCAGACAGCGGCGACACATTACCGGCGGCATCAAACGCCTCAACGCGGTAGGTGTACGACGCAGCCGGGGCAAGCCCCGTATCGTTCCACTGGGTAATGACCGGCGCGCCCGCCAGCACTCCGTTCCGATATACCCGGTACCCCGCCACCCCAACATCATCGTGCGACTCATTCCAGCTCAGTTCTATGGACTGCTCTGTCTGAACAGGACTCATAAGCCCGGTAGGCGTACTCGGCGGAGTGGTGTCAGGCTGCGGATC
>CAZBAF010000006.1:0-34026 GCA_964490245.1 uncultured Candidatus Saccharibacteria bacterium | reverse complement strand
TCGGCGGAGTGGTGTCAGGCTGCGGATCGGGATCAGGATACGTTAAAACCGGCTGGATGCTGGGTTCGGTTTCGGAATGGGTACTATCTGTCGTCATTTTGACGTGACCGGTGCCGTTGGCGTTTGAGACATAAATATCCGTCTGGCCGCCACTGATCACCGCATAGGTTATTTTTTGGCCGTCCGGTGACCCCTCCGGGGTTCGAATCCCTCCGTAGCCGCCCGTGGGCACACGCACACCGCTGTCCTTCCCCGGACCTACAACTGCATTGTCCGGATCAATCCTGAACAGCTTGTTGGTGGACCCATCGCGGTACAGCACCATGCCGCTCTTCTCGACTGACGGTGTACCCTGATACTGTGAATCATTGGTCAGCCGTGTTTCTGTCTGGGTGGCTATATTAAACTTAAACAGGTCAAAATTGCCGGCCCGGTTCGAGGCGTACACAACCGACTGACCATCGGGCGTAAACGACGCGCAACAATCTTCGTGCGTGCCGCTGGGGCCGCCCGTCACGTACGCCTGGCCGCTGCCGTCGGCGTTCATGATCCAGATATCCAGGTTTGCGGTGGTGCGGCGGCTATACACAATTTTGCTGCCGTCGGGCGAGAACACCGGCCAGCGCTCCTGGGCATTGCCAGTCTTGGTCAGATTAGTGATAGCGCCGGTCGTAAAATCCTTTTGCATAATCTCAAAGTTGCCGGTCGCATTTGAGGCCCACACCAGCTTGGTACCGTCCGGCGACCAGCTGGGGCTTATATCTGCAGCCGAGTTCGGCTGGTTCACCATAACAGGCGTGGCGCCCGGCACCATTTCCTGCACATAAATATCGGCGGAATTTTCTTCGGCCCCTACCTCCAGCTGGCCATTGCCGTTACTGTCTGTACCTTTTGTATAGGCAATCAGGCCATTGCTGACGGTGGCTTCAGCGCGCACCGGCACAGCCGCAAGTCCGACCAGGCTGCTTAGGCAAAGCACTGCGGCCAGCACGATTAATCCAGTCCTCTTAATAACCATTAGCACATAGCCCATACATTGCCCTCGCTTACTCCACCGCATTAACACTCTGCAATGCACTATAACACTACAAACCGGAATTTTGCAAAATTATGCCGCCGGCCTCTGCCCGCTCAGCACTTTAGAGATCTTCTGCCGTGCCGCAGCTCTGGCATTCGCCACGTGGCTGTGGCTGACACCGAATACGCGAGCTGCCTCTCTCATGGATTTACCCTGAATATCTGTCAATAATACAACTGCCTTCTGAAAGCTTGAAAGCGACAAATTTATCTTAAGAACGTCCTCCTCATCTGCTCGCAAATGTTCAGTGCCATACTTCTTGAGCACTTCCTCAAACTCTCTTGCACGATCAAGATAAGGATCGTAAACGCCCCCACTCCTTACGTTCCGCTCCAGCTGCTCCCTGCCGCGATGCAGCGCAACCTTGACTGCGCCCTCTTTCTTTCCCAGTAATTCTGCTGTCTGGGCAACTGTCTGCTCCCCAAGGTAGTAAACAAGCATAGCCGCCCGCTGGGCCGGTGCCAGTTTATCAATCTCATCGCGCACAAACTGCACACTGCGGCCACGCCGCTCCCGCTCTTCGCTGATTATTGCCGGATCAAGCGAAATACCTGACCGCTGCAAGGCTTTGGTGTTGTGAACTTCATCCTTTTCACTAAGTCGCTCGTGCCCGTGCTTCTTCCGAAGAGCTAATAAATCTTTTGATTCGTTAACCACAATACGATAAAGCCAGGCGGTGAAAGTACTGTCCCCACGAAATTTTCCCAAGTGCTCGAAAGCCCTGCAATACGCTTCTTGCACTGCGTCAAGCCTCTCATCTGCCCTAACGCCCAACATAGATCCTGCTATAGCAAGCATGTCATCATAGGTCTGCTCTATAACTGTACTAAAAGCACTGCGCGCAGAAGCAAGCGCCGCCAATGCCTGCTCGCTCTCAGGGGGAAGATTCCTGTAGATACTAAGTGCGTTTTGTGCCTGCAGCACTTTTTCCTCAATAAGAGACGGCTCTTCGTGCCGGCTGGTTGCCTCATGCATTACACTTTTATTTCAGCACAAACTTGTTAAGTTTGCAATAGCTCACCTGGCGTTTCTGCAGCCGCCCGCAAAGTCAAGCCCGAGTGGCGGTCCGGTCCCACTTCGGCAGGCAGGTGTCAAAGATATACTTGCAGATCAAAGCGGTGTCCGGCCAGATTTCCTGTTCGCTGAGATTATCAAGGTCTTCTCTGGTCAATAACCTAATGTCGATAGACTCGCCTGCATCGGGCTGATGGCGCGGCTCTTCACCCGCCACAAACGCATAGCTCATGTCAATATGGAAGTGCGCACCCTGCAGATCATTCGCGTCAATCGGATGAGTATTAACACATACGGGCTGTGGGTGCAGATTGACGTTAGGCAATTCTTTTAATCTATCAACCGACTGCAGCAGCTGCAGCTGCGACAACTCATACCCCGATTCCTCCCTCAGCTCATGGGCGATAGCTGCCCAGGGGTTTTCGTTGTGTTCGACATGTCCGCCAAATTGTAACAGTTTGTTCAGCTTTCTATGACGGTGCAGCATGATCTTTGGCTGATCAAAATCCGTACGGATTATGAAAGCGCTGACTGTCAGATCGTGCTGGCCCGGCTTTGTATGCAAATGCGGCATAGCCCGGATTATATCCCAGGCCTGCCAAAGCAGTCACGCATCGTCAGGCCGCCTAGGCCTTACCCACGACTGCTTTTATACCTTTACAGAGGTGGTGTTCGTAAAATTTTCTGTACAGTCTGCAAAAAACTTTAAAATATTGCGTTTGCATCATATAATCAGTACAGTTCAAGTAACACAATGTATGTGTAATAAAGAGGGTTTGCCGGGAGACTGTACCTCTCGTCTGCGGAATAAGAGACACTATGGGACTGTTTGACAAGATCAAGGACAACGCCAAGAACATTAGTATCAAGGCTATAGAAGCCACGCGCGAATATGACGAGGATTATTTGGCAGCGCAGCAGGCCGAGCCTGAAGCCACGCCCGCTCCAATCCCCGCCGATACGCCGGCAAACGATGATACCCCCGCTGCAGCACCGGCAGACGCCGACAGCCTCGGCACCGAGGGCCTTACCTACGAAACCGATGAACCTGCAGACGAGCCTGCCAAAGAGCCTGCGCCTGCGCCCCGCAAATCCCGTATCACTGAAGTACCTAAAGAAAAGGTAGAGCCAAAAACCAAAACTTCATCGCACGCTTCTGCCCGCTCTGCTTCTTCCACCCAAAAGCCGCCAGTCAAACCCTACCGCCCCTTCTATAAAACCAGCATCGAGGATAAGCCCGAAGACAAAAAATCTGACACCCCGGGCAAAGACAGCGAAGACAAAAAACCGGCCGCCAAGCCGCGCAAGCCGATCAGTGTCATTGATATCACCCCCAAGCGCACCCAGCATCCGCTGAAGGGCGCCATCTATGCCCGCGAGCGCGCTGCCATTACGGCCCTGGCCTCGCAGCGCAAACTGAGCGGCACGGTTGCCCTGTACGCCACCAACTACATGAACTTCCGAACCCGCGTATACATCAACCGCATCGAATACAGCGGCTCATTCGGCAAGACCAAACTGCCCATAGAGGACGTGTCCTGGGTCAAACTGCGCGCCGGAGGTACCGGCGTCATCATTGAGACAACAGAGGGCAAGCGCGTGGTTATGGTCATCAAACCGCAGGATCGCCTGGCTTTTGCCGACGCTGTCATCAAAGTGCAGGCCCTGCAGCCAAAACGCGCCAAATTCAAAGATACGCAGACCGTACGCATCGACGAACTCGAAAAATTCTCAGAAGGCATTGACGAGATAGAGAAACTGGCCAAACTCTACGACAAGGGCATCCTCAGCCAAGAGGAATTTGAGACTAAGAAGAAGCAAATCTTAGGAATTTAATTCCTAAGATATAGTTAATAGTTTATAGGTAATAGATAGTTAGCTAATGGTTAAATGGCCAATGTCTAATTAGCACGGATAGGAGACGTGTGGCTTTACTATGAATGGTTTGACGGTATTATGACTCTTCTGAGCGCACGACGGCGACCTGCCCAAGCAGTTGGGCGAGCTGTTCGTCGACGGCCCGTATAGCTTCATCGGTGCTGGGGAGCAGTTCGTATTCAAAGTTTGTCATTTTTGTTTCCTTTCGCTATCTTTTTGTTTTTTGATAGTGATTACATATTAGCATAAGCTTTACTTTTTGTCAACGCTTTTTTGTAATACTATGACAAACTCCTCTGTTATTCCGCTTGCTTTATGTGCTGCAACATGCTTTACTTAGGTTTGCAGGTACTCATCTGTTCGTACGTAGTCAATGAAAGTTCAACTTCGGAATTAACGCCGGGTAAGAGTTCGAGACAAAGTAAGACGGAATAAATAAAGGTCGAATTGTTACTCTGCGTTAACAACTGACAACTACAGCGCCGGCAGACCTGCCGACTGGCACAGCCAGCCGCCTGTCTGCCTCTTGGCCATCCTGGGCTTGCCCGCTTGCGGTACGCGCTGACAGTACGAAAGTACAGCCAGCTTGCGTTCCGCACGTGCGCACCCAGGCTGCCTCAAGCGCTGTAGCCGTGAAAAACAAGGATAGAAAATGTATAAGTTATTTGTAGGTGGCCTACCATTCGCCACCACTGACGATGAGTTGCGCGATGCGTTTGCCGTACACGGCAATGTTGCATCAGCTACTGTCGTCAAAGACCGCGACACCGGTCGCAGCAAGGGCTTTGGCTTTGTCGAGTTCGAGAACGAAGACGAAGGCAAGGCAGCCGAAGCCGCTTTAAACGGCTCCGACCTTGGCGGCCGCAGCATCACCGTTAATCAGGCCCGCCCGCGCGAAGAGCGCCCGCGCCGCGATTTCAACGGTGGCGGCAACCGCTGGTAATTCAGCAGTCGCAACCAAAAACACCCCTATCATAAGGGGTGTTTTTTATGATAAAGTATGAGTGATTTCAAAACGTAAATGGAATGACCGTATTTTGACCGGTGGGCAAAAACACATATACAATCTCGACATAGAAGAAACTCTGCTGCGGCTGGGTTCGCAGCCTCATGGCTTGTCGGAATACGAAGCCGGCAAACGCCTCAAAATTCACGGACGCAACGAACTGACCGCCAAAAAAACGCCGCTTTGGCGCCGCATTATTGAGCCGTTTACCAGCTATTTTGTCATTGTCATTATATTTGCGGCCATCCTCAGCCTGCTCAAACAGGAGTGGTTTGAAGCGATTATCATCAGCGTGATCGTGGTGGTTAATGCGCTGATTTATTATTTCCAGCAGTTTTCTGCCAACCGCGCCCTTAAAGAACTGATGGCCCGCGACCGTCAGAAAGTCACTGTGCTGCGGCCGAACGACAAGGACGAGCTAGTCTATATAGAGACACTGGTCCCGGGCGATATTGTGCGCATTCATGAGGGCATGAAAATTCCGGCCGACGGACGCGTGATTGATGCCAATCATATCCAGATAGATGAATCCATGCTGACCGGCGAATCACTGCCCGTACACAAGCACGCGGCTGCCCTGTCCGGCACCAAAGCGATTTATGATCAGGAAAACATGGCCTTCCGGGGCACCTATGTACACAGCGGCAGCGGCCTGATGGTTATTAGCGACACCGGCAATCACACCCAGCTGGGTGCCATCAACCGGCTGGCCGCCGAAGCCGGCGACAGCAAAACCCCGATCGAGCAAAAGATTGATAATTTGACAAAACAGCTGCTGATCATTATTGGTATTGTCACCGCCGCGGTGTTTGCGCTTGCCCTGTACCGCGGCCTGGAACTGACCGACGCGCTTAAGTTCACTGTTGCCCTGGCGGTCTCGGCCGTGCCGGAGGGCCTGCCGGTTGCCATGACACTGGTGCTTTTGATCAGTGCCCGGCGTATGGCCCGGCAGAAAGCGCTGGTACATAAGATATCCGCCATGGAGACCATGGGCGCCATCACCATGATTGCCACCGACAAGACCGGCACTATTACCAAGAATAAGCTCTCAGTTGCTGACACCTTCAGCGCCCACACTGATCTGCGCAACTTTCATCACGGTATCCGTGCCAGCCTGAACGGCGACGGCCATGATTCGGATGACCCGCTTGATCAGATTCTGTTTACAACGGTAGAAAACACACCGCTGCCAAAGGGATGGAAAAAGGTCAAGGAGTTTCCTTTTAACCAGCAGCTGCGCTTAAGCGGTATGGTCTGGCGGCATGGCAGTGCCTACGTACTGCACGTTAAGGGCGCTCCGGAGCAGATACTGTATCATTGCGGCGGCGAAAGCCAGGCAAGTATTAAGCGTGCCAAAGAGCATCTGGAGCAGTTTACGACACGCGGCTACCGCACCATCGGCCTGGCCCGCAAAACCTTAGGCAAACTGCCGGACCGGCTCGACAGCAAAGTACTCAGTAATATGACATTCGACGGGTTTGTCGGTCTTAGTGATTCTGTGCGACCCAGAGTCAAACAGGCTATCGCCGAAGCCCATGCCGCCGGCATTAAAGTGGTCATGCTGACCGGTGACCATGTGCAGACCGCCGGCTACATTGCCTCGCAGGTGGGCATTGCTACCTCGAGTTCTCAGGTTGCGGACAGTGCCATACTGGACAAGGATGACCCCGAAAAAATCTGGAAAAATCTGAAAAATATCACCGTTTTCGGGCGCGTCCTGCCAGAGCATAAGTACAAGTTCTTAAAAGCCGTGAAAGGCCGCGAAATAACCGCCATGACAGGTGACGGCGTTAATGATATTCCGGCGCTGGTTGAGGCCGATGCCGGCCTGGCTATGGGCAGCGGCACCGACGCCGCCAAAGACTCGGCCGACATAGTACTCACCAACAGCAACTTCCACACCATCGTGACGGCCGTGCGCGCCGGCCGGACCGTACTGGCTAATATCCGCAAAATGGTGGTTTATCTGCTGGCCACAAGCGGGGGCGAGGTGCTAACTATGCTGAGTGCGCTGGTCTTAGGCATACCGCTGCCGATTACAGCCGTGATGGTGATCTGGGTCAATCTGGTCACAGACGGCATAGCAGTCATACCGCTTGGACTGAGTCCGGCCGAGGCGCACCATATGAAAGAGCCGCCGCGCCCGCCCCAGGCTCCGCTGCTTGACCGGGTGCTTTTGAGCCGGGCCGTGCTGCTGGCCGTCATTCTGGCAGTCAGTGTTCTGATCATCTTTAACAGCAACCTCGACAAGGGCCATGCCTACGCCCAAACGACCGCGTTTTTGAGCCTGATCGTTATCCAGTGGGCAAATGCGTTTAACATGAATTTTGAGTTCCGCAGCTGGGTCTTTAACTTTATCATGCCGAATTACAAGCTGATCCTGGCCATCCTCGGATCGATGGTTATTAACATTATTGTCTTTATGACGCCGGTCAAAAATATGTTTGGATTGGTGTCGCTGCAGCTGACCGATGCCCTGGTTGCTATAATATTGCCGGTAACAATATCACTGGTAGCAAGCGACATGCATAAGATAATCACACACCAGCTGCTGCTACGCAGCCGTAGATACAGCAGTGACCACCTGGCGCATCCGCTTAAGTAGCCTTTCACTGCCCGCCCGGATAACCCACTCAACTAAAAACCCGCCCCATAAGAAGAGGCGGGTTTTGCAACCAAAGACGTTTTAGGCTGAACGCCGCGACGTCAGCGACACCACCAGCGACACCACGCCCAGCGCCAGCGCCGCCAAGGCAACATACAAAGCCATGTCAGCTGACTTGTCGGCATCGGCAGCCTCGGACCGGGCTGCTTCTACGGCCGTTTCGGCGGGCAGCTCGGCAAGTACGCGGGTAACAGATGCCGGGCGCTGACTGCCTGGCTCCTGCTCCCAGGCGACCACGGTACCGTCAGCATACGTTTCGTAGGCTTTCCACTGCAGCTCGCCGGCATCGGCAGGCAGGCGGGCGCCGAACAGAAACTCGTCCTTCATACTGACCGGCACGTCAGAACCGGCACTGCTCCAGATGATTTCTGACGTATTAACGTCCTCACCCTCGCCCGTGGTAGCGACCTGTATTGTCCAGCCGGGCTTGGCATGCGCCCTCACCGAGGTAAGGCCTTCCGGCACCACCAGCCGCACACCAACAACCGGTACGTCGCGCTCATTCGGCACCGAAACCGCAAAGGTCTGGCGCGATGACACCAGCACCTCCGACGGCGCAACCGTTACATGAGCGGCCGCCCTCATAGGCACAGCAAGGACAGCTACAGCCAGCAGGCCGCTGATAAAACGCATTTTTAATAATTTCATAATCACCTCCCTCTTTGCTTCTAACCAGTTTACCATTTTGAGAAGGCGCGAACCACTCGCCACCTGACGACAAGCAGTGCCATGACCACCACCAGAACAGTCCCGGCCATGACAAGTGTTATCTCGGCCCAGGTATGGCGCTCTGCACCCGCAGATGTGCCGCCAGTGCCCCTGGTCACGGCCAGGCTGGAAGCAAACCGCAGGGGTGCACCAGACGTTTCACGATCAGTCGCCACCAGCTCCAGGCCGTACTGGCCGCGGACAGCAAACACAAAATCCGCCCGCACGGACGCATCTCCCATACGCGCAACCGGCACCTCTATGCGCTCGTCATCCGGCGTCGTTACGGTGAGTATAAAATCATAGGTGCGCCCACTGCCCTGCAGATCAAAAAACATCGTCGCCTTTTCGCCGGCCACGGGATCATCATCGGGCGATACATGCAACACCAATCCGCTGCTGCCTGTATCATCACGCAAAAACACGTGCGCAGAGGCCTGCGCCGGCGCCAATGCCAGCACCGCCAGTGTCAGAAGTGCAGCAAGACGCTTCATCAGTGCCGGTGCCCTCCGCCCGGTGCCCCGCTCTCATGCTGACCATGATAACGCTCTATAACACTGGGTGCGTACGCCATGATGCCGGCAAGCAACAGGAACACGCATAGCGACAGCGCCAGACGCATGGCCGGGTTGTGTTCACCGGACTTATTCTCAATCACCAGTCCTATCCGCCACGATTCCAGTGCCGCCAGTATCAGCAGCAATGCCAGCATAACCCAGCGCACCCACGTATAGCTCATGTGCGTGCCAAGCATCCAGACATGAAAAAACAGCAGTATCGCGGCAACATACACCATCCGCTGCAACCACTTCCAGCGCGGAAAGGTCATGACCCGGATAACGCTATCAAATGACGCCGCCGCCATAATCAATAGAATAATCAGCGCAATCAGACCAAACAGCACTGCCTGCCAGAATCTGCCCGGCAGCAGGCCCAGGCCGGCAATACCCCCCAGTTGCCCAAAAACGGCACACAGCATATGCAATGAAGCAAACCAGGCCGCCGAGACGCCAATCGCCCGGCGGGCAAACAAGTACTGCTTCATAAAACCCTCTTTGCCCAGCAGTTTACTGACCGGCGTGGCCAGTATGGCCACGTACAGATAGCCAAGTGCAACAAATCCATATACCTGCTGCAGACGGAGCAGGTACACACGGTCGCCCTCTATGGACAGCCGCAGCCAGGCCGCCAGCAGCACACTGACAAGCAGCGAAAAAACCAGCACATAGAAACGTATGTTATTAATAAAAAGTCCCGGCCGTTTGCCGAACCATCTCTTATCTGCACGATACTGCTGACCCGCTGCCATTACCACCCAGTATACCGCTAATGCTACAATAATCGAGGCGGCATTTAACGTGCCTGTTTTATGAAAAGCTTAAA
Source organism: uncultured Candidatus Saccharibacteria bacterium (assembly GCA_964490245.1). Taxonomy (GTDB): domain Bacteria; phylum Patescibacteriota; class Saccharimonadia; order Saccharimonadales; family JACDBH01; genus CAZBAF01. Next base: position 24,294 of record CAZBAF010000006.1, on the reverse strand, counting down.
TACAGTAACAAGGAACACCTATGCCAAAGGATAAAGGCCGAAAAGAAGTTAAAAAGCCCAAGAAGGCCAAGTAGACTATTGTATCCGGGTCATAAGCCGAAGGTTGGATAAATAATGCTCGATATTTGTATCGGGATGCGTGTTTATGTAATTCATATGTTTATCTATGAATGATTGAACATTGTCCGGATAGAGTTCGCTGTTGGAGCTATAGCTTGACTCGGTGTTATAGCTCTTATCCAGCACCATAGCTTCGAGCATTTTTCTGGCCTCGACCCCTTCTTCCGATGTAAAAAAGTTGGTCCTTCTCCGTCCCGCCACAGCTTGCCTGCTCTCTTTCTCCGGATGTTCAGCCAGCGACTCATCCGGTCATACGACTACCTCCAGTATAGCCCGGAGAGCAGTTATATCCTAATGAGCAACAAAGGTAAGCGCATAACCAACCCGCCCGGCGCGGCCCGCGCGTCCGATACGATGAATATAATCATCATACATTTTTGGTATTGAATAGTTGATGACGTGCGTAATGTCGGCAACATCAATGCCGCGGGCGGCTACATCGGTGGCCACCAGGATGCAGATCTCACTTTTCTTGAACCGGCTGAGTGCCCGCTGCCGCTGGCCCTGACTCTTGCCGCCATGGATGGCGTCTGCCTCAAAACCGCGTGCCAGCAGCTCTTTGCTGAGCCGTTCAACACTGCGCTGAGTTTCGTCAAAGACAATAACTTTGCTGACCTCTTCTTGTATAAGCAGGGTGTGCAGCTTCTCAAGTTTGTCGGTATTGCTCTGATAGCGCACCACATCCTGATGCACATTATCACTGGTTACACTCGGCTTGAGCGAAATCGTCACCGGATTACTGGTAAAGGTATCTATGAGCCGGCGCACCCGATTGTCGATGGTGGCCGAGAAAAAGAATGACTGGCGTTCTGCCGATGCCTGGCCGAGAATGGCAGTGACATCGTGCACAAAGCCCATGTCCAGCATGCGGTCCACCTCATCAAGCACCACCATGTTCACATCGCGCAGCTTTAGAGTGCCCCGCTGCAAGTGGTCCTTTATGCGGCCGGGCGTGCCGATTACGATACGCGGGCCGGCACGCAGATCGCGCAGCTGGCCGCCCATGCCTGTGCCGCCTATCAGCAAGGCACTGTTAAGTCTGCTGCCGCGTCCCAGCGCCCGGCATTCAGCCTCGATCTGCTGCGCAAGCTCGCGCGTGGGCGCAATAATAAGCGCGGCTGAGGTGCTGTCGGTCATAAGACGGTTCAGTACCGGCAGGGCAAAGGCTGCCGTCTTGCCGGTGCCGGTGCCCGCAATGCCGATCACATCCTGGCCCTTGAGTCCGACCGGAATTGCCTCCTCCTGGATTGGCGAAGGGGTGTAGTAACCCTTTGCCGTCAGGTTTGCATGCAGCAGAGGCTGTAGTGCAAAGTCCGCAAAAGCCTGCAGGGGCGTGTACGCCTCTTCCTGGGCTATAGTAGCGACTTTAATAAAACGACTTGGGTCAATGTATTGGCCGGTTTTTCTTTGTTGGTTTTTGCGCTGGCCGGTACGGCTGCGGGCGTGACGGCTGGCAACCGATGAACTTTTACTGCCGCGATAGGCGTAAGACATAAAAAAGAATCCTTTGGTTTAGCTCGCGAACCTGGCGCTTCATACGCGGGGGCTCGCAAAATTATTACTTGGCTTGTCTTAATGAAGCCTTAGTAATACGTGCGAACAAAACCATAGGATCCAATAAACAAATCAGCTTAGATATTAGCACATGCACGATTGAATGTCAATCTGCTTGGGGCACGTACATGCAGAGAGACATTCAATCAACGCCGTTAAAACGCTGGCTCTAGCCGCCGCCAGTCAGGCAAACTTACCTAAGGAAAAGGGCCATCACGCCGCCGCCACCGGTATTCGGCACCCCTACCGCCGAGCTGGCCAGACCGACCGGGTCGCTGGCTTGCCCATTTACTTCGCCGTCTATATCCAGGTCGCCGCCATCAGTAATCTGGTAGGTTGCGACCGCAACCGGCTGGCCGTGTATGGTCGTTTGTTCGAGCGTGGCACCATAGGCGCCGGTCAGATTGAAGTAAGCATTGGTAATGGGATTGTGCTTGCGTACAATCAGGCCGTTGATAGAAACATTGTAGTAGTACAGTTTAATAGTGGTCGTAAAGCCCGGATTCCCGCAATCGAGCGTAAAGTCGAACAGGCCGTTTTCGTAGTCGTAGCCCGGATCCTGCACATTAAAGTTGCTTTCACGCACCATGTCGTCGGCTGCGATCTCGCACCCCTCACCGACATCAAGCACAACTTTCTTACCGGTCAGCGTGTTGGTGTAGCCGCTGATGTTGGTTTGTTCGCCGTCCGGAATGCCATCGCCGTTTAGATCTTCCGGTTCGTTAGATTCCGATTCCAGCTCGCCGAATGTCGGATACGTATGAGCGTGCATGATCCAGCCAAGTTGGGAGCCCCACTCATCCAGCGGCTGGTTGGTGGCTCTAAAGAAATAGTCGGGCTCACTGCCGTCTGTATTAACAGCGGTACAATCGTTGAATCCGGGGCCATCCTCTTCAACATGGGAACAGAACTCCTGACCGGTGCGGTCCTGGTCGAAGAAGAGCTTTGAATCGATCATTGTTCCGCCGCTATTTAAGCTGAGCCATCCTGCCAGACCGCCCGCGTAGCCCTCTGGATCAGTTGCCGTAACTTTGCCTGCGGCAAAGACATCAGAAATGACCACAGACTGGCCGGCGCTATCCGGAGTTTCGTAGATACCAATCAATCCGCCAGCTTCGGTAGAGCTGGTCACATCTCCGCTGGCGTAAGCTCTTGTAAGAGTAAATTCCACCGGATAGTCGGCCCCGTCGTTTTCTATCTCGAGGTAGCCAATCAGTCCACCGGCGCTGTACTGCTCTGACACGACATTGGCTTGTGCGTAAACATCATGAATAAGCAGCACAGTATCATCGTCGGTATTGTTTGTTTCCGAGTATATTCCGACATACCCAAACAAACCGCCGACGTCACCCCATTCGGTTGCCGTGACGTTGCCGGTCGCAAACACCCTCGCAACAGTAACTGCGCCTTCATCCCAGGCACCTAGCGTGCCGACCAATCCGCCGACATCCTCGAGACCGGTTACGTCGCCTGACGACGAGCTATCCCGTAAGTAAGCGATCACGCCGTCGTCAGCCTCGTAATCCCCCACCAACCCGCCGATGTTGTAGTTACCGGACACGTCAATATCTGATGTGTTAAACTCAATATTCGTACCCATTGTCCGTCCGGCCAGAGCCCCGACATTATCTTCGCCGCTTACGCTGCCTCCCTTGAGATTGACTTTAAGGAGGTGAGCTCCTTCGTATGTGCGGGCAATCAAACCAACATCACTTTCTTCGGGCTCGTTTATATTGAGGTTGCTGATAGTGTGATATTTGCCGTCGAACGTACCCTCAAAGCCTGTGTCCCTAAAGAGTGATTCGAACTCAATGCCTTCGCAGTCGATATCGTTCGTAAGTTCTATCGTGGCAAACTGGGAATTCTCTCCGTCATCGACTGCTTGCAGCTCTTCGCAAGTGCTGACCTCGATTGTCTCACCGACTACGGTAATGCTGATTTGGAGGAACGGAACATCGGGCATATTGCCCTCGTCGTCACCGTACTCAACAATAAAGTAGTCCAACTTATGACCGCAGGGCAAATCGTTCCAGTCATTCTCCTCGCCGACCCGTATCTGACCGCACTGTTCACCATTTTCTCCGTCGTTATCAGGTTGTCCCATGCCCCAGTTAGAGAATTCGCCCTCGAGCGTTCCTTCTTCCTCTGTCCAAAAGACAGTGCCTGCCTCCGGGCCGGTAACCCATTTCCAGACACCTTCCTCATCAGCGTCACCAGCACCCATCCAGCCATCATCGCTGAGGCGGCTGGTCACAAACGTGTTCTCTGATGCGCTTGTGATAGTTGCCAAATATCCCTCCGCACCATACGCAGTCATATTGCTTGCTGCCGTGAGCGCGTCGTTCCAGGTTATGCCTTCGCTTTCATGAACGACTTCATACAGGTGGCCGTTGGCCGGGTTGAAGACCTAGCTGCTGTTCACGATGGTTGCTTCGATGGTATACCAGCCCAATGCATCATGAGAATAATGCAGGGTGGCGAGCGCGGCATTCAGTGCCGACCGGGTGCCGCTGAACTGCAGATTGGAGCCAGACGTATCGCCTGTAAATGAAAGCCCCTCGGTCTCATCCATATACATAATTCCCTTTGGCACGTATAACTTGACCGTGAGCTCTTCATCGCCTGTGCCGGTGATTTCGAGACCATTGATGGCTATGTTTTCACCAACAAGACCATAGGTATCCGACCCGCCGCCGATTTTCGCTATTACTCGGCAGTACTACGACGTTTTGGCTGCCGCTATTGTTTGGGCGGTACTTTGCCGCCCGCCTTACGAGCCTGCTCAATGTCAACCGCTATTGCCTGCTTGCGGCTGGTAAATTTGCCGTGATGCTTGTGCTCGTGCAGATTCTTTTCTATTTTCTCCTGGGCTTTCTTACCGTACTTCGCCATCTTTTACAGCTCCTAAACTTAATTGGCAAATACAGCATGAACCGTTCTGCAAAAACGTGCAGTAAAGTATTTTACTCCGAGTGAGGGAGCGCAATGCCCTAATCAGTGATGCATGACTGGCAATTATGTGGTATAAATGGTTGTCCTTCAGTGGCGATAGAATGAGGAACCAAGAGGACGGACCTCTAACAGGGAAGATTTTTGCGAGTTTGATTATTTAACAGGGATAGAAAGGGCAGGATTTGCATGCTGTTTATTCGTTCAGAATAAGTCTCTTCACTTAGACAAGCAAGGAAAACATGAATGTCCACTGGACATTCATGCCTATCGGTTCGAGTCCAGTCTCCGAACAAGAACAAAAGCCCAGGATAAACCTGAGCTTTTCTTCTTGGTTGCGGGGGCAGGACTCGAACCTGCGACCTTGTGGTTATGAGCCACACGAGCTGCCACTGCTCCACCCCGCGTTACTTAACTGAGACAAACCTACGGTTTTTCTCGTCGCGCCGGCAAAAAGGCGTAACTTTTTGTCGGGCTGCTCTTTTCCCTCATCAGGACTGGTTGCTTCTACGCTACCTAAAACCCAATTTAAGAAAAGACTCAATTGAGCAGATTCTATCTTAACCTAAGACGCTTTTCTTGTCAATAACCGCCGCGCTTTGACAAACAACAATAAGCAAAAGACTTTTTGTATAGCCTGGTATCTTTACCCGACAGAACCAGGGCGGCAGTCGCACTCCAGCCACAGCCGCCCCGCCACAGGGCGCCTACGATTCCATCAGGGCATCAAGCCGGTTGAGCTGGCTGCTGAAGCCCTCGACCATACCCATCTGGATAAGCTGCTCGATCTGCTCCACGTTGTCTGCGACACTGCGGCTGATTATTTTTGTCTTACCGTTTTCTTCGACAAACTCATTGGTGACCGTTAAGGCCGGCATCTCCCGGTTTAGCTCACCCTGTTCATCGGAGAAATAATCGACATAGGTAAAGCTGTTCGGCTCGTCAACGCTCTGAATCTCCATAACACCCCATGACACCTGGCCGAACCATTCGCCCTGATTTTCATCGACACACTTCATGCCATAGTGTACTTTGCCACCGGGCGTAAAGTTAAACTCCTTTGTCGTCGTCTCCCAACCTTCCGGACCCCACCACTTCTCGAACCATTCTTTATCCGCATAGGCCCGCCAGACCCCCTCTTTGGGCGCATTCGCAACGTACTCGATAGTCAGCGTCTTGTTCTCCAGGTCTTTTGTCACTTTAACTTCTGCCATAGTTAGCTCCTTTATGTGTGCGCCTATCCTGTACACAGCTATCCACGCGCAGCGGAGGATATCACCGAGCGTATAACGCTTAGTGTAAAAGCAAGCGCTTGTCTGTGGTTAATTGTTATAAAACTACTGGTCATCCTGCTGCAGCAGTCGCTCCAGCTTATCGTAGCGGCTCTGCCACATCTGGCGGTACTGCTCCAGATATTCGTCGGCGCTTTTAAGTGCGTGCGGCGCCAGCGATACCATGTGCTTTTTACCCTCCTTTCTTTTAACAATCAGCCGGGCACGCTCCAGAACCTTAAGGTGCCTGGAAACTGCCGCAAAGCTGATGTCATACTGGGCGACCAGTTCGCCAACTGAATGTTCCGCCTGCGCCACCCGCGCCAGAATGTCACGCCGGGTGGGATCGGCCAGCGATCCAAAAACCGTATCAAGCTCAGAAACATATTCAACCATATGGTTAAATGTTATTTTAACACTAGTCTGCTGTCAAGCATTTTTAGTAAGAATCGGTTAGCTTATAAGTTCGCTTTTTGTATATATTCAGGAGAGGGGAGAGCACTGCTGCCAAACACCGGCAGCCACCTTAGCTCTTAAATAAAAAATCCAGCCAGGCGTTAAAGTTGCGCTCGTACCACGAGCCGGCCTCTTCCACCCCTGCAGGTGCCGCCTCGTCCTGCTCGGCGGGCGGCAGCTCGGGCGCGTGCGCCAACGCAACCGACTTGGGTACAATCAGCAGCACCTCGCCCGGGGCAGCCTTATTAAACTGTTTACGCGCCGCCAGTTCGAGATACTGGTCAGTCTCTAAAAACTGGTTGCTTAACCGCAAATTGGAATTTTCCAGCCGCCTGACATCGTTCTGCTGCTGCATATCGGCCATCTGTTTCTGCAGATCATAATTGGTCTGTACGACCCGGATGCCGCTCCAGGTTACCAGCAGCGCAATCACGCCAAACACAATCAAGCCGAGCGAACGGACATCACTCACAATGGTAAAAAAGCTGTCTTTGAGAGTTTTTATTTTTGCCTGCATGTGTTCTTAGTATAGCAAAAGCATTAAAAGTACGGTTATATGTAGGTGTGGAGGATTTGCCCGCAGTATGACTGAGCAGTATATAGAAGCAGATACCACAGCCGAGCAGCAGGCAGCCCAAGATTGGCGTCAGTATTTGGGCAGTCTGAGTCTTGCCGACATGAATTCAATCCTGAGCAACTATGCGTACTGCCGCAGCACTGATCCGAGCCTGTTTTATGCACAAGATACAGCCTCGATCACGAGGGCAAAAGCAGCCTGCAGCCAATGTGTTGTACGCGAGATATGCCTTGAGGTTGCCCTGGAGCAAAAGGAAACCTTTGGCGTCTGGGGCGGAATGACGCCTGAAGAACGCCGACTTAAACTCAAACACCGCATCATCCCCATCGACAAATAACTTTCTAGGTTCTGACCCCAGAAACTTAGAAATTATGTTGTAATATGTTAGTTATTGGCGGAGCGTATAAAATCTTTTGGCTAGGTATCGTCCCGCATATCGCGGATCGGGTTGCGGCGCAGGTTGCGGATCAGCGGCAGGACTGCGCTAATCACCCCGCCGACCAGCGCCAATCCAATAAGCTGGAGCATTTCGGGCCAATAGAACGAATACAGTCTGAATGAGCGCGTCAAATCGCTGGCATTATAAGCAACCAACGCTTCAACAGTAGCAGCCGGCGAATATTTTGTATGCACAAACTGCGCGATTGCCGCCCCCACAATCACCGCAAACGCGCTGATTAAGAGCGCCAGCATAAAGGTATAGATGATATAAATAAGCGAAATATCCAGCTTTTTAGCCCCAATCGCCCGAAACACGGCTGTCTCGCGACGACTATCGGCAATCATGCGCCCCACTGTTCCCATCATAATAACCGCGGCGATTAAAGCCACCGCAAGCGTTGCGTAGCGAAAAATCCTGCCAAAACCGCGTCTGGCACTGTCCAGCGCCAGACTATTGCTGCCGTAAGAGCTGAGTGTGAACGGCTTGCCATCGTCAGCACATTGCTGATACGGGTCTTTGCCACCTTCCATCACAACCGAAAAATCCGGATTACAGCTTCCCTCGTCCATGAAACGCACTGCATCCTCGGCCGCTGCGAACTCTGCATAATAGGCCGGCGGAAAACTATACACATCTGACGTGCCGTCAAACAGCGTCTTCAGCACCGGACGCTCATCAATGTACTCCTTAGGCGAAAACCAACCAGAACCAAGTGAAGATGTTACCAGTGATTTAATAATCTCGCCCACCCGGCTTGCCGCCCCCTCGTATATATCGGGGGTAACGCCGACAACCCGGAAGACAATTTTCTCCTGTGTGGGCGGCTGCTTGCCAAAGATACGGTCAAATTCTTCCTGCCGCTCGGCTTGCTGCTTCTCGGCAGCCGTCCGCACATCGCGAACAATCGGCACCTCACCGCACGATTCGGTGGGCAGGCCGTAGACAAGCGGCGGCTGACGGTAGTCCCGGTCATCTTTGCGCGCCTCTACCTCTTGTTTAACAGCTATGGCCTGGCCGACCAGCTCCTGTGAGGTGCGATTACGCACACAGATCTCAAAGCTCAGAGCGCCCGCCTTCTCCCTGAGCTCTTTTAGGCGCGCAAGCCTGTCGTCCGCATTTGCAGAGGCAGGCAGCGACTGCAAGCCCAAAAGCTCTTCGGCTGCAGTGACGGGCACAATAATCGGCACCTTATTATCATCTGTGCGCACCAGGCTTTGCCCCGGCAGCATAAACGGTTCAAGCAGCTCCGCGCTCGCCGACTGCCACATCATACTAAACGAATCAAGCCCGCGCGGCGGACCATTAGGCATCTCTTTCTGATCAAAACTCTCCTCCCCATCCTTCAGAACCTTGATCACACTGCCATCGGTCATAAAAGGCAGCTGGTCGGTCTGATAAAACCTTTCTGCTCCGTAGGCCGACGCCTGCGCCTTCATCGCTTCCAGATCGGGACCTTTTTGAGTGGCCTTATATTCCTGGATGGCCTGAACGGCCGCGGGGTGAGTTGTATCCAGCGTCTGATGCGTGCCGTCCGGCGTGTCAAAGCTTTGGAGCGGACCCAAGTCGCTCTTTGGGTCATAGGTCAGCCGCAAACGCTTTGCCTCGGCCGTCTTGCGGGTCACAAGCTCTTCGTGAATCTGCTTTGCGCGCATAATGATATCCTGGTTTTCCATATACCCGAACGAAGGCATGGAGGTACCGCTAACAATATAGCGACTGCCAAAGCCTTCCTGACTGAAGGAATCGATGCTCTCAAACGTACCGCGCGCCACCATTGAAGCAGTCGCCAGGCCGGTAAAAAGCAACCCCGAAACAACCACCGTAACAATCAGGCGTATCTTGCGGGTACGTAACTTGGTCAGAGCCAGCGTAGTGGCATCACGAAGCCGGATCATGCAATCCTCCCGTCTTTAAGCACGATTTCTCTGTCGGCCCGAGCAGCGACTTTGGGATCATGCGTGACCACAATGACAGTGGTGCCGAACTCTTGCCGAATCTGCTCAAATAGATCAATAATTGCCTCGCCGTTTTTGCTGTCCAGGTTGCCGGTTGGCTCATCGGCAAGTATGAGCTTTGGCTTATTTAAAAGCGCCCGGGCAATTGCCGCCCGTTGCATCTGCCCGCCCGACAGCTCTTTGGGCAAATGCATCAGCCTGTCCTCCAGCCCGACTGCAGCCGCCAGTTTTTGAGCGGCAGCAACACGATCACCGCGCCGAGTGCGGGCAAACATAGCCGGCACTTCAAGGTTGGTTTGCAGGCGCAAAAAAGGCTGCAGATAAAAGAACTGAAAAACAAAACCAATTGTCTGGTTACGAAAAACCGATAGCTGGCGGTCGCTCAGCCGGGTCAGATTACGGCCGTCAACCTCAACGGTGCCTTCACTTGGCTTATCCAGCCCGCCAATCAGCTGCAGCAGGGTGCTTTTACCGCTGCCGCTCGGTCCGGTAAAGGCCACAAACTCGCCCTCACGGATATCCAGGCTGACAGCCGTTAGTGCCGCCACCCGTTGCTTACCGACCTTGTAAGTTTTGCCAAGCTCGCGGGCGGCGACCAGCACCGGACCGGTGCTTTGGGCTTTGGGCGCATTGCCGTGCGCGGGCCGGGCAGCTTTTTTAAGCGCCGCAACCGCCGCATCCAAATCACCATCAAAACCATCCAAAAATTCAGCCGCTGACACATACGGAGTCTTTGATTGTTTATTCATAAATACTGCTTATGACTATACCCCCTGCCGGCCCAATAAGGAAATCCTTGTACACTAACAGATAGAATTTGGTATAATACCCCCGTTAATCACTGCGGGGGTATAGCTCAGTGGTTAGAGCAGTCGGCTCATAACCGATTGGTCCCTGGTTCAAGTCCAGGTACCCCCACCAAGATTCTCGAGTTCAGTCATTGTGGCCTCAAGCGCTGCTATAGGGTTTGGCTTGCAATTTCTGCCTTAAATAACTCTACGTCCAGTTTAGCGGGGATATGCCTAGCAAAGACAGCCGCACGAGGATAATCACTGCGCAGCAATTCTGAATGTCCTCTAAAATAGATTGAAGCAATGAGACCTACCGTAAGACCTTCGGCGCTAACGTGCCCGGCAAAAACCTCACTTGTGCCTCCGTCCCATGTCGCATCATCATTAACCAAACCAACAGGATTTGCTTTGACGTCCTTTAGCCGTTCAATTGCTTCCCTTGTATGTTTCGGAGTGCCAAAGACTCTGCGATCTACTTTTTCAAACTCCAGCACTGGCGGTCTTTCTCCCTGGAGAGCAAAAAAGTCGGCCAGACCATTCGCCCAGCCAATTGCGCCGGTTGGCACGGGTGCTATAAAGTCTGGTCTAAAATTCGCCTCACGTGATATAAGCGAACCCATCTGGCTTACTATTTGCAATCTGTGCGCATACGAGACCTCTTTGAAACCTAGATCCAGGTGATTATCCGCTCGAATACCGCTCGCAAAAACGCACTCACCCGCGCGTAAATTCGAACTAATTAGCTCTTTTTCCAAGCTATCCGGTCTCTTCTGAGGAAGAATCATACCAGCCATAACCCCTCGCTTCTTTCAATCCCTTTATTATTACAAGGCATATCAGTTTGCGTCGCGGCGCAGGAATAAATACCAAGTGATTGCGATGCCGGCCGCCAGATAACCAGACAGCAACAGGAAGGCCGTCGCCCGCGGCAGTACCGTCATCCCCAGCATACTCGGATCAGCCACCGAGAACTGGCCTAAAATCGTAAAGGGCAGGTACTTGGCGTTCTCTTTCAGCAACAAGGTAAGCAGCGACTCGATAGTCGAGGGCACCACCAGCACCACCGCAATCGCCAACGCAATGTTGCGCGACAGATAGGCCACCACTGCGCCCACCACCATATACCCAAGATTAAGAAACACTCCCTGACCCAATACGGCCAGCCAATCTATCGACTGGGCAGGCAGATTGCCGCCGCGCAAACCCACACCCAAAAGGTAGAGCCCCAGACTTACAAAAGCCGCCACGACAGAAAACACAATGGCATACAAAGCAAGCACGCCCAGCTTGGCAAAGAACGCCTTCGTGCGGCTATTGGAGGCGGAAAGCGTATAGGTAATCAGATTATGGCGGTACTCATGCACCACCTGCAGCATGGCAATAATTGCCACAAAGATACTTACTGTTGAGAAGGCGTTAATCATAATTTCGGTATAGGCCCGATCAGTCAGTGCACCGGCCGCCGAACCGCTGCCGCCCCAAAAGCCTTCGACATAAAAAGCCATCAGTCCGCCGGACAGCAACAGTGCCAACAAGCTGACAAAATAAGTCGACCGAACGGTTAATAGCTTCCGCAGTTCGGACCGTAAAAGCGCAATCATTTTTTGCCCCCTGTCTTATACTCCTGGGCGCCGGCGGTTGCTTCCAAAAACGCATCTTCAAGCGAGGCTGCCTGGGCCGACAACTCCAGTATCGGTATGCCGGCACCAAATGCCAGCTTGCCAATCTCATCCGTCCTGGCTCCGCGCACGCGCAATCCGCCATTGAGCTTTTCGACCTCGAGCCTGCTTTGTTTGAGCAGCTTTTCGAGCATGGCCAGCTTGGCCGCGCGCACAAACACGCCGCCGCCTTTGGCATTGCTGATAAAATCACTCACTGTGCCGCTGGTAATCAGCCTGCCCTTGCCGATAACCACCAGATCATCAGCCATCAATGACATTTCGCTCAGCAGGTGGCTCGAAACAAATACGGCGTTACCCTGATCGGCATAATCCTTAAGGAACTGACGCAGCCAGTGAATGCCCTCCGGGTCAAGTCCGTTGGCCGGCTCGTCAAGCAGCAGGTACTTGGGCTTGCCTAAGATTGCCGCCGCAATACCCAGCCGCTGACTCATGCCTAAAGAGAATTTGCCCGGCTTCTTTTTGGCCACGTCAGACAGCCCCACCAGATCCAGCACCTCATCAACCCGCTTGTCAGAAACGCCTCCGGCGGCTGCCAGAACCGAGAGGTGGCGCCGGGCCGTCCGGGTCGGATGAAAGGCTTTGGCCTCCAGCAGGATACCCACAACTTTTGACGGCTTGGTGAATTCATGCAGCCTTTTGCCATCATACGTGGTTACGCCCCGGCCGTTATCCAGCCCCAGCATCAGCCGCATAGTGGTCGATTTGCCGGCGCCGTTTGGCCCCAAAAAACCCGTTACGCGGCCGGTTTTCACCTCAAAGCTGACATCATCGACTGCAAGTTTTTTTCTGTACCTCTTGGATAAATGCTCAGCTTTAATCATCTACCGACCAAGTATAGCGGCGTCCAGCAGCTCAAGCAAATTATCTGTAGAGTCGGCAGCCATGAGCTGCTCACGGAGTTCTTTGGCGCCATCAAAACCGCTGATGTAGACTTTGCAGAATTTGTTGAGCGTCTTTACATTACGCTCGCTCCGTTGGCCAACGGACCACGTATCGGCAAACAGCCGCACATGCCGGCGGTACAGTTCGATACGTTCTTCTTTGCCTTTTTCGGACCATTGCGACTTTTTCGCAAATATATAAGGATCATTAAAAACCCCGCGCCCGATCATAATGCCGTCCAGGCCGTATTGCCGTGCCAGTGCCTCACCCTGCTCACGCGTCATCACATCGCCGTTGCCGACAATCTTCGTCTTTGGCGCAATCCTGTCCCGCAGCGCGACAATCTCGGCAGCATATTCCCAGTGTGCCGGTACCTTGCTCATCTCTTTGCGGGTGCGCCAATGAACGGTCAGCATATCCAGACCAAAGCCCAACAGGAACTCATGCCAGCTGGTGTCAACCTCGTTAAAGCCAAGCCGTGTCTTGACTGAGACCGGCATATCACCCGCCCCACGCTTAGTGGCCTCGATGATCGCCTGCGCCAGCGGCCGGTTCTTGATAAGCGCACTGCACGCACCATTTTGCACCTCGCTCTTTGCCGGACACCCCATATTGATATCAATCCCCGCAAAGTTTATCCCGTCAGGCAAACCCAGTTCACGGGCAATGGCGCCGTCTGCAATCTGACGGGAGATGGCTTCAAAGTTCTCCGGCTTTAGCCCCCACAGCTGCGCCACAAGCGGGCCCTCATTGACCGCAAAGCGCAGTTTTTTCATAAGTTTCGGCCGGCCGGGGCTCATCAGCCCGTCGACATTCACAAACTCCGTTACATAAACATCAGCCGGCGCGCAAGCGTGCACAATCTGCCGAAAAGCCGTTTCGGTCACATCGTCCATCGGTGCCAACATAAAGAAAGGGGATTTTTGAGGCATCTTACCAGTTTCTGTTGTACGGCTCCCGCGCGTCAGCCGAGGCGGCTTCCTGTCTCCACAGCCATTTGTAAGCTTCTTCAAGATTCATTTGTTCTAAATCTTTGCCCTGCTGCTCGGACTGCAACGGGACTGCCGATGCTGCATCGGCAGAATTATCTGCAAAAGGAGCGGACGATTCACTATCGGTGCGGTACATATCATGGTCATGCTCAGTCGGGTGCCTGCCATACAGCTGCCCCTCGTCGCTATAAGAAAAAGATTCTGTAGTCATAGATTCATTATATCATAGTTAGTATATTTTGTCCACTATATCGCTGCCGCACGTACATGGTACCCCCTTACCCCTCGCATCAGACCATGCAGACAGCGTGCTATTTGAACAACGACTTGAACTTGTTGGCAGCATTGGGATGCCAGCTGCTGTTGGTACTGCTGGAATTACCCGACAGACGGGAGCGATCACGTTTAGGTTTTTCGGCGGTGCCGACATTGTTGTCTATATCAAAATATGCTCCGTAGACAAAGCGTCCGGACTGTACAAGATTATTTTGCCAATCATACATAGCCTGTATCCAACGCGCATTATCCCCACCTCCGGGCGCAACAATTTTGTTATTATTGCCCTCTGTTGTAGTCCAGACTCCCCATTCACCAACCGCCAGCGGCTTTGATGCCCATACAGACGCATTGACCACTTGGTTCATGGAATTCAGCTTCTCATTACGCGCCTGAATCCATACCGATTCAGATGTCCAGTCCGGACACGTACGGTTAGCGCAAAGATCCGGGTTCCAGTATTTTTGGGAGTTGTCGTATACATCGGTCTCAATGATATCTACATAAGCATCGCCCGGATATGCAGTAATGGCATTTGCCACCGGTCCGCCCGCTCCCCCCCGAATTTATACCATATGACCACACCAGATCGGTTCCGGCTTCGGCATCAACAATATCGTGCACGCGTCGGTAGGCAGCCTTAAATAGCTCCGCGTTAAGCGAACCTCCTCCGGTTTTTGCAGTCGTCGCCCAACAGAACCAGCTGCCATTGGATTCCCAGCCAAGACGCATGATCAGCTTGGGGCGGCCATCGCTGAACGTACCGCCCATATTGCTATCTTTTACTGCCTTGCCGACGGCTTTCCAGTAATCATCGTCGCCTCCATTTACCACGGCCTGCATAAGCGAGGTCTTAAACTGATCACTGTCACCCGTACAGCTGCCGCCGCTCCGGGCGGGGTCAAAAGCCAGGTTCAATGTCATCACGACGGTGCGGTTGCCGTTATTCTTTATGCCGTCCTTGAACGACTGGAGAGAATCTCTCATATCATCCGTCCGCGGAGTTGGCATATCTGCAGCTGTTTTCCAGGCATGCCGTCCGCCTGCATACTTGACCTGGTATTTAACAGATCGGCCCAGCCAGGCTTCAGGAGTACCAATTCCAGAATTAGTTACAAAACCTAACGCATCCTGGACTGAGCTGCTGCGGTAGGTAAAGTTGCTGCCGCCACCGCCGCCACCGCTGCCCGCCGGATCGTCAAAGCGCACGAACATACCGCCACTGGCATTGGCGTTAGTATTGATGGCAACCGCGCCAGCCAAAACCCCACCCTCCGGATCAATACCAAACGCAGGCGCAGCGGCAGAGCCACGAAAAAGCAGATAGGCGCCGACCGCCCGAATATGGCAATCGATAAAAAGACCGCAAGGTGCCCCCGCACAAGCTTGCGGCGCAGAATACGCCTGTATTTTTGCAACCGCTTCATAGTGTATGTATTGCTCTTAAGCTTAGATTATCACTAACATTGCTTGTTGCATATGGGTATTGTACTTACCGGAACAGGTTCCGGAAACGAGTGGCCGAGTTGGGGAATTTGGTATCACCGGTTGAAAGACTGTGATAGTGCTTCACCGCTCCTACATTATCCTCGCCATCAAAATAATTGTTGTAGGCAAGCCGTCGGCTTTCGGCCAGCGGCTTCAGCAGGTCGTGTATGGCCGTGATCCAGGCAGGGTTGTCGCCGCCGCCGCCGTGCGACTTATCCACCTGTCCGGTGGAATTATTAAGGGTGATATTGGTTGCCCACTCGCCGACTGCTATAAGCTTTGACGACCATTTTGGTTCGTTAATAATATTCTCCATAGGTACACGCTTCTCTTCCCACGCTGCCGGCCACTTGGACATATCAGGAGATTGGGTATTGTTGTTCTGCCAGTACTTGACCGAATTGTCATAAACATCAAACTCGACAATATCAATGTAATTATCGCCCGGATATCCGTTTCTGGCCGCCTCAATTGGCGAACCCGCACCAGCATTAAGGCCATACACCCAGGTCAGCTTATGCCCAACCTCTGCCTCAACCAGATCATG
Source organism: uncultured Candidatus Saccharibacteria bacterium (assembly GCA_964490245.1). Taxonomy (GTDB): domain Bacteria; phylum Patescibacteriota; class Saccharimonadia; order Saccharimonadales; family JACDBH01; genus CAZBAF01. The sequence continues at coordinate 8,312 of CAZBAF010000006.1, read as the reverse complement.
CACGTACCGGTAGGCGCTGATGAACTTGGGCGCATTGCCCTCAACCGTAGACCAGCAATACCATTTGCCGTTCGATTCCCAGCCAAGGCGCATAATCAGCTTGGGACGGCCATCGGGGAATTTTTCATACAATTTATTGGTTTTTATATGCTGGGCGACAGCTTTCCAGAAACCATCGTCACCACCGTTAGTAATGGTATCAAGAACACCTGCCTTAAACTGAGGCGTCATGCCGGTGCAGCCCCGGCCGGGATCAAACCCCAGCGGCATCGACATGACAACCGTGCGGTTGCCGTTATTGGAGACGGCGTCTCTAAACGTGTTCAGGCCGGTCGTCTTGTCCTGTCCGCGACCGACAAACATAGTGCGATAGTTAACCGGGCGGCCCAGCCAGTTCTCACGGTTGGTGATACTGCCCGGCGCATAAAACCCAAGCGTGTCCTTGATGTTATTTGCCGGCCAGTTGCCGGACCCGCCGCCTGCAAACTCTTCAAAGCGCACAAACAGGCCGCCGCCGGCATTAGCATTTGAGACAATGCTAACAGGGCCTGTCAGCAACCCGTCCTCAGGTTCAACAACCGCCGTTGAGGCAGCAGCGTGGCTTTGAATAAGAACATACGCCCCCACCCCGGCAAACAGCAAGATCGAAAGAACCAAAGCAATACGTCTTTGGTTTGGCTTACGTTTAAATGCACGGTGGTAACGCGAGAATCGTTTCTTCATAACTATCTTCCTTCCAGTGTACCATTAGCGGCATTAAGGCACATGCTGTTTAGGCTTTTTAGTTTTTTGGAAGCGCTATTTATACAAAAGCCTGAAGCGGTCGGCTGCGTTTTTAAGCGACGGATCGTTCAGCTTGTGCGGGCCTTCGTTGTTCACTGTTTCCCAGAAGTACGCGTGGTACAGGATGCCTCCGGGCTGCCCGGCCGGGATTTCGTTCATCCAGTCATACAGCTGCTGAATAAACGTCGGGTTATCACCACCCGGATTATGATTGCCCTCTATGCCGCCATCCGCCGCTGAGCCCTCCAGACCCCATTCCGGAATACTAAGCGGCTTGCCCTTTGACACAGCAAAGTCGCGGATTCTTTGGATTTTTGGCTTTTGCACCTCGTTCCATACCTGCAGCGGATTGATCCAGCCCGGTTTTGAAGGGTCAAAATACCTGGCAGCTGCACCGCGGTCATAAAAATCGCCGCCGATAATATCAACATATGCGTCGCCAGGGTAAGCGCACGAAACAATGTCTTTGCCGTTATTGGCACCGGTGTGAATAGAGGTTGCTGCCGTATAGTCAAACCGCACCTGAGGCGCAATTGCCTTGACTACTGTTACGACACGCCGGAATGCGTTACGGAAATTCTCGCAGTTGTTGATAGGCGGAGACAAGGTAAGGTCGCTGTCGGGCGTGTACGCCGACCAGGTAAACCAGTCGCCGTTAAACTCCCAGCCCAGGCGGACAATGGCTTTGTCGGCAATCCCATACTGCACCAGCCGGTTGGCAAACGCCTGAAATTTTGAATCATTCTGCCCGCTGATAGTCTTTTGAAACTCTGCAGCTACATTGCGGCGGTTAGCCACGGTTTTGCCATTAACGCCCGCCACAATACTGCCGTTGGTTGTGACCGGTGCAATACTGAAAATGTAAGTGATTCGATCTTTATACGCCGCCAGATTTTTTCTGGACGGGTCCATCAGGTCCCACACGCCGCCGCCCGGCGTTGTCACGCCCGGGAAGACCACACCGTATTTGATGCTGCCACCCAACCATTGCTCTATCTCATCAACCGTTTTCTTGCTGTTAATGTTCATCCCCAACGCCGCCCGTGCCAGTACCGTACCCGCACCCGGCGGCGCGTTAAACTGCACATACTTGCCGTTCGAGGCTGCTGAGTCATTGCCGACAGCAGCGCTCCCGGTAACGGTGTGGCTCTCGGGTTCGAGACTGAGTGTCGGCACCGCCGCCCGACCGCGCAGCAGCACAAAAGCACCCACAAGTGCAAACAGGACAATTGCACAGCCGGCCACCAGCCGTCTTTGCAATAATAAACGCCTAAACGAGCGACGTACTTTTGTGGCTGTCCGCTTTTTCATGAAAGACCGTCAAATCATTTCTACTTATGCTTAGCAGTGATTGTACCATCTCGTGCGGGCAGCGTGAACTTACTCCCAGCGGAAGACACGGAAGGCAACCAGATAAATGATCACCGTCCAGGCACCAATGATAGCCAACTGCGGCCCCAAGTCAAGCAGACTGGCATTCTCGGTCACGATCATACGAAGCGATTCGATAATCGGCGTCAGCGGGATAAACCGCGTGATATTTTGCAGCAACTCCGGCATCAGGAAAGTCGGGAAGAAAACACCGGACAGGAACATCATGGGCAGCGTGGCAATCTGTGCCAGCGGCGCCGCCTGGTTTTCGGTGCGCGCCCAACCGCCAATTGCCAGACCAATGCCAAACAACAGCACCACCCCCAGCACGACGATAACCACGAGATTGAGATAATTGCCGCGCATATTGAGGTTAAAGACCGTCAGAGCCGCCGCAAACATGACGGCGACTGACAGAATACCGACAAACGCGTTACTGATGACATTGCCAACAAAGTACTGCCAGACCTTCAGTGTAGTCAGCTGGTAGCGACGCAGCACGCCGCGTTGCTTGAGCCGAGGAAAGACGCTGGTCGGGCCAAAAATCCCAAGCGACAGCAGCGTGAAGCCCATAATACCGGTAAAGGTATAGTCGAACTGGCTCAGCCCCTCGGTGCCGGTGGTCTCTGTCCGGACCGTGAACGGGGTTTCAACGGCTACAAACTGCTGGTTGAATTCTTTTAAGATTCCGTCAAGTATAGAGGCCAGCGTGGTGCCGGCAGATTGGCTGCCCTGATCAGACAACACCCTGATTTCGCCGCTCGGATGGCTCTGGCCTGCCGCCACCGTACCGAAATCTTCCGGCAGGATAATCGTGGCGTCAATCTGGCCGCGGTTCATCTTCTCTTCAGCGTGCGCAAGGTCAGTGACCTCGCTGTCTACTTTAAAAACACTTTTGGCTTTTTCTTCATCGGCGGCTTTGGCCTCTTCACTCGGGAAGATATTTTCCATAAACTGCCGTGAGAAGTCGTTGTCGGCCTGATCGAGAACAGCAACCCTAAACGAGACTTCGTTATTGCCGCCCATAATCGAGCCGAATACAAACAGGAAAATCAGCGGGAACAAAAAGACAAAGAAAATTGCGACTTTGTCGCGGAAAAGACGTTTTACGTCAATTGGTACGTACGTGGTGATCGGCAGAAACAATTGTTTGAGCCTGCTTTGTTTTTCTGTCTTGCTCATAACTAGTCCCTCAGGGCCTTTCCGGTTAGGTCGATAAACACGTCTTCAAGGTTGGCCTGCTCCACCTCCTGCTCCTTTTTGAAACCTTTTTTGAGCAGATTCTTTATAAGATTCTTCGGGGTATCAAGCGCAATAATCTCGCCGTTGTCCATAACGGCAACGCGGTCACACAGCAGCTCGGCTTCATCCATATAGTGCGTCGTCATAATAACCGTCACGCCGCGTTTACGCACGTCACGGATCAGATCCCAAAGATTGCGGCGCGCCTGCGGGTCAAGTCCGGTAGTCGGCTCATCTAAGAAGAAAATGCGCGGGCCGTGCACCAGCGCCGCAGCGATAGAAAACCGCTGACGCTGGCCGCCGGACAGCTGTTCGGGGTAGGCACTGGCTTTTTCTTCCAGCTGAACACTCTTTAGAAACTTCCTGGCATCCACGCGCTCCCCATAAAAAGCCGAGAACAGCTGAATCAGCTCGGTCAGCGTGGTCTTCTCTTCAAAGCTAGGTGTCTGCGGCTGGACACCTATCATCGATTTGATCCGCGCCGGATTGGTCGCCACATCAATGCCATCCAGCGTGGCGCTGCCGCCGTCTATCGGCCGGATGGTCTCTAGCATCTCAAGCGTGGTGGTCTTGCCGGCGCCGTTAGGGCCGAGAATACCGAATATTTCGCCCTCTTTGACCTCAAAGCTTATGCCGTTTACGACCGTTTTGCGACCGTAACGCTTCGTGAGGTCTTTAACTTCCAGGATGGTTTTTGCCGTTTTTGCCATTATGGATATGTAGTGTAAGGTTAAAAATCTTTCGTGTCTATAGAATTTGCTCTGATTTTTTTGAAAAAATAAAGAGCCCCGTATGTCCGGGGCTCTTCTGCCGGGCCGGCAACTCATTACCGGTCGGCGATTACACTCTTACTTGCGCTTGACGGTCAAGAAGCCGTTGCGTGGGTTTTCGTTGACTTCCATGCCATCTGGCAGGTCAGTAGCCTCTGGGCGCTCGTCCTTGCTGAAGTAGTAAATAGTCTGCTCTTTGCCACCGCGAAGCGTAACTTTCTTTGAGTTCAGGTAGTAAGTTACACCTTTAGAGTTTGTGTGCTTGTATGCCATTTTGTTTATGACTCCCTCTCTTAGCATTACTGATGGTACCCCAATCGTACGCTGGGGTAATTTCGTTTGTCAATAGGCTTTACCCCTTTACTGTGCCTGTTACCTCCTTATAACAGATATGGCGGCCAAAAATTCTCTGCCTGAATTCTTTGCCTGTCGTAAAAAAACCACTCCTGTAAAAACGCTCTGCAAACCCTCTTGCCTGCCGGTAAGCATATGCGGTACTATACTATTCGTAGCACTTAAAAGGTAAAGATAAGAGGGTCTATGGAATTTATGAACCGTGGCGGCCTGCCGGCCGCAGCAGCTGCGCCCAATGCGCAGCGTCCTGCTCAGAGTGGAGGCAGAAAGCCCCGCGGCAAAGGCATACGTATTGTATCGGGCATCCTGCTTGTATCGTGTGCGCTTTTAGTGGCATTTTTAGCTGTGTTTGTAGCCACCGGTGGCAGCCGGAGCGAAAAGGATCACCTGGATAAGAATAAGTTCCAGGCAGTCTTCTTAAACGGCGGCCAGGTGTACTTTGGTAAGGTACGCGACATCAACAACCGCTTCATGACTATTGATAATATTTACTACCTGCGTGTCAGCGAGCAGGCTCAGGAAGCCAATACCCAGGCAAGCCAGCAGGACATCAGCCTGGCCAAACTTGGCTGTGAACTGCACGGACCGGAAGACAAGATGGTTATCAACCGCGAGCAGGTAACCTTCTGGGAAAACCTGAAGGACGAAGGGCAGGTCGCCAAAGCCATCGCCGAGTTTGTCCGCAACAATCCGGACGGCCAACAGTGTCCTGATCCGTCTGCAGGCGGCCAGCCAAGCCCGGCCGGCCAGACAACTCCCGCCCAGGAATAACCGGCCCCCAGGTCGCTTTTAAAAACGCCCCTTACTGGGGCGTTTTTAGTTGGCTGATTACCCTAATCAGGCACTGCCCCTTACATCCCTAGCTCTGCCGGCGCAGCTGATGCCGTATCAGACGCTCGCTGGCAAAATGCACCCCGCCCAGCAGCAGGAAGACAACACTCGCAACCAGACTCCAGCCGGCCAGGTCAGGCGACCAGACGGGTGACACAAAATCAAACATATAGGCCTCTTTTGGTATATCGCGCAACTGTGCGCCGCGTATTTCCAAAAACTCCTGTACGCAGGGCACCCGGCCGTCATCGCCCACGCCGCCGGGAAACAACTCTTCACAATAATTCTGAGCGTCGTTTAAAAGCTTTTCATTGGCTGCCCCCACCCTGGCCTGTTCGGCTTCCAGCAGTCTTTCGTAGTGGTGCTTAAGCTGAATCGGCGGTTTAACCGGGTTATTGCCCGCCGACAGGTTGGTGTTCATGTGGGCGTGTACATATTCGCGCAGGGCTTTGAGCGAACCTTCAATATCACCGTTCTGCTCGTCAGCTTCGAACACAGCCGTCCTTAGCTCGATCATGCGCTGATTGTTTGCCCGCAGCGACGTCACGGCAATCATGCCAAACAGCAGCCCCAAGCCCAAAAACAACCAGATAGGCACCGCGCGCAGCCGCCCGAGATAATAGCGGAGTTTTCTTTTGTTCACGCTTTAATAGTACAGAGTACAGGGCTCAGAGTACAGAGCTTAAGCACTATCATCCGTGCGCTGTACTCTGCACCGTGAACTCTGTACTATATGCTCATGCATATTTTCTTTTCAGGCATTGGTGGCGCAGGTATCGGGCCGCTGGCACTGATCGCAAAAGAAGCGGGCCACCAGATATCCGGATCCGACAAGCAGGATAGCGAATACATTCACTACCTCCAGAAAAAGGGACTGTACGATATCTATATCGGCCAGACTTACGAGGCCCTTGCGCACACGCACAAGAACAACCCGATTGACTGGTATGTTTTCTCTTCGGCGGTGGAAAAAGAGAATCCTGACCATCCCGAATTCAAGTTTGTTGCCGAGCACAACATAAAACAAAGCAAGCGCGACCTGCTGCTGAACTATCTCATTAAAGAAAAACAGCTCAAGGTCCTGGCGGTGGCCGGCACGCACGGCAAAACCACCACCACCGCCATGCTGGCCTGGCTGTTTCACAGCTTAAACCTGCCCATCAGCTGGCTGGTGCCGGCAAAAATCAGCTTCGGCGACACCGGCCGCTTTGACAAAGACAGCCGTCACTTTATTCTTGAAGCTGACGAATTTGACCGCAATTTCTTAAGCTTCAGCCCCTACATGTCGCTTATCAGCGGCATCGGTTATGACCACCACGAAATCTACCCGACAGAAGAAAACTACCTTGATGCTTTCCGTGAATTTATCAACAAAAGCGCCTGGAAACTGCTGTGGCAGCGCGATTTTTCGCGGCTGGCCACCCGCGCCGACGCCTCGTACCTCGTTCTGCAGGAGACCGACCCCCAGCTGCAGCAGCTTACTCTGCACGGCGAGGTCAACCGGCGCAACGCCTGGCTGGTGATCAACGCGGTACACGAGATCACTCATGAGCCGATCGAGAAGCTGGTAGCTATTATGAACAAGTTCCCGGGCGTATCGCGCCGCATGGAGCTGATCAAGAAAAACCTCTACACTGACTACGCCCACACCCCCGAGAAAATCCAGGGGGCCATAGACATCGGACTGGAGCTGGCCGCCAGACTGGGCCGCCGGCTGGTGGTTGTTTATGAGCCGCTGACCAACCGCCGCATGCACCACACCCACCAGGCCCATCATGATCTGTTTAATAATGTCAGTAAGCTCTACTGGGTACCGAGCTATCTGGCGCGCGAGGATCCCAACCTGCCCGTCCTGACCCCCACGCAGCTGATCGGCTCACTCTCGCCCGAGGCTCAAGCCAAAGCCGAACCGGCCGAACTCAACAACGATCTAAAGAAAAAAATCCAACACCACCGCAAACACGGCGGGTTGGTACTATGCCTGTCCGGCGGCGGCGGTAACAGCTTGGATGAATGGCTGCGCAAGCAATCCTGGGGCTGGTTTTAACCACCCCACCGAACAAGTTCGGCGGGGACCCCATAAAAACCACAACCATTACTAGACTGGTGCAAACTCTTTTAGTTCATACTTCTCGTTCAGCTCGATCAAACGACTAACCACATCAGGAATGTTCTTTATTTTGGGCTCAAATTCCTTTAGTTCTGAAATTTTGACCCATTTATAGTCGTCGTACTCATTATTCAGTACAATCTCTCCGCCTAGATATTCAGCATAGAAATGAGGCAGGATCATATGATGTCCCGAATTTTTAACAAAGTATAGATTATAACTAAAATCCAGAGCAATTCTTACTCTGACCGAGTGGCCAATTTCCTCATCCTTCTCACGGTGCAGCCCTTCTAAAAACCCTCCGTCACTTGTTTCGAGCTTGCCGCCGATAAATGAATATACTCCGTCAAAATCGTTCTCTCCTTTGCGTCTTGCTAAAAGCACCTCCTGATTGCCATTGCGGAAAAGCACAATTTTCTGACAGTATTGAAATAATGTCGGATCACTCATCGGTTGTCGCCTTTTCCCTGGGTGACGCCGCGTTTTTTGCGGTCGAGAACTTTGTCCAGATTGTTATTGGCCACGTCATCAAGGCTCAGGCCCATGTAGCAGCACAGCGCATTGATGTACCACAGCACATCGCCCAGTTCTTTGGCGATTTCTTTTTTGTCTTCTTCGCTTAACCTGCCTTCCTTATCGCGAAAGATCTTCTTGAATTTTTCGGCTGTTTCACCCGCCTCGCCCACAAGCCCCAGCAGTTTTGATAAAAACGCATGCGAATCGACCGGCTGCGGCTGTCCGCCAAAATGATCGGTTGTTATTGCCAGCTTTTGATATTCGTCAAATGTCATAGACCCTCCTCACTCCTCACTCCTCACTCCTCACTCCTCACTCCTCACTCCTCACTCCTA
>CAZBAF010000005.1:0-68748 GCA_964490245.1 uncultured Candidatus Saccharibacteria bacterium | reverse complement strand
ACCCAGCACCCCTGCCACCGCCACCCCAACCCAGCACCCTGCAAATATAATCCAAAGGCGCAAGCCGGCTTTCAGTGGATTAGACGTAAAATATCCGTCCTTCACCATCTGCTCGACCAGTTGTTTGCCTGCTTCATCTGACGCTTTATAGAACTTGTTCTTCAGACTTTTAAGCTCAACAACCTTGCCGGTCTGCCCGGATGTCAGCGCCCTGCCAAAGATACCGGAGAGTACCCGTTTTTCATATGGCATCAGCCCGCCGGTATCAGCGTTCAGAAGCTCCAGCGAGTATTCAAGCGTATCCCGGCGCAGTCTTTTGATCTTCTTTTCCTCAATGATCCTGATATACCGCCTGACCGCCAGATCAATAATAGTCGCAGTTATATCTTTCCTGTCCGCCTTAAAGTCCGCCAGTACGCCAACCTCGCCGGGACGCATATCAAATGGCGGATCATATTGCACGACAATCGTGCCCCTGCCTTTTGGATCGCGGCCGTGCCTGCGCCAATAGTTAAAGGAGTAGCCGCCGATCAGCAGTACCGGCAATGTAAACCCGACTATCTGCGGCAGTATATCCTCAAGCCGCTCACGTAACGTGGCAGGCATAAAATAACCTTTCTCAAAACCGGCCACCACAGTCAAAGTCATACGGGAATACAGTTTTTGAGTTGTTTCTACATAAAGCTCACGTCCCTCTTGTTTGATGGTGCATTTCTGCTCTACCGAACCAATTTCGCCAGTAAAGCAGCGAGGTTCGTGGTTCATCGTCAGCCCTTCCGGCAGAAACAGGCGGACAGATACATGCTCGAACGGCTGCTGCCAGTCAGTGCCGTTTATATCCCAATAGAACTCATCATGCCCGTCATAGAAACTAATGACGTTATGCAACGTATAGCGGATATCGTACTGCTGTGGACCCGTGACTGTCTTATCCGGATCTCCAATCTTAAGCACGATGTTACCGTTGTCCTTATAGGTGGTATATGGCACATGACTGCCGTTGCCGTAGGTAACACCATCCACGTGCATTTTCATGTTGGTGCCTTTGTATTTTTCGGGTATGGCGCGCAGGATACCGTGGTTATCGCCACGGAAAGTAACCGAAATAAGCTCACGCACCTCAAGCGTACCCTGCTTATCCTGGTTGCTCAGACGGTACTCGGTCGCAAAATCGTTTATTACAAAATCCTGCACACCCTGCGCGGAAAGTGTTCCGGGAGCACATAGCAACACTATCAAAAGCCCAAACAGCATCAGCAGCCGCTTCATGGCTAGATCCTTACAGCATTTAGTGCTGCAGCCGCTTCGACGAGGCGGTCAATTGCCGCGGAGGCTTCTTCTGTCTTCATGGTTTTGTCAGGGTGGTACAGCTCGATCCTGAATGTCAGACGTTTTTTGTCGGAATTCTCCGGCACAAAGATATCCTTGACTGCCAGTTGCCACTTATGGCCGTACTCTTCCTGCTGGGCAACGAGAGAAGATTCCAATGATTGCTGCACTTTGGCCAGCGGCATGGTGCCATCAATTTCAAGTGTTAAGTCCTGCTGGACAGAAGGGTATTGCGGCAAAGATCGGTAACGGCGCGGCTGCAGGTACTTCTGCAGAGCCGCAATATCCAGCTCAAAGCCGGCCGCAAACTCCGGCAACTTCAAATTACTGCGGACTATTGATGTAAATTCGCCGATTGCGCCCAGGACCTCGCCGCCAACCACGATCATGGCGCTACGGCCCGGCTGGTACGGGGCGGTTATCGGAAACCTGGTATCGTCAAGCGGCTCATATACCGCCTGATTGTCCGTGACACGGTCCAGGTATTTCTTTGCCAGATAGTATGCCGCACCCGCCTGGCGGGCTTTCGCCGTCTTATCATCGGCAGCGACAAGCAGGGCAAGCCGCTCCATTTGTGAGGGTAAACCGTTTTCTTTCTGATCTTTCACATGTGCCTTGCCGATCTCGAACAAAGCAAACTGGTTATCCGTATCGCCAGCCTGCGCCTTAATGTTCGGATGCACTTTAGCCAGCAGACTAGGCATCAGTGAAGTCCGGTAGTACTGCAGGTCGGGACTGATCGCATTACGAATGTGATATGCCCACTGGTCCGGATCAGTGCCGGTCTTACGCATCAGGTCGCCGTGTACAAAGCTGTATGTCAGCACTTCGTTAACGCCAGCCTCTTTCAATTTGCACCTCAGCTGCTGCTTGAAGTCAACTAAGGCATTTATTGGCGTCGGCTTTGAGCTGCGCGCCGGCAAAACAACCGGCAATTTATCGTAACCGTACAGCCGGCCGACTTCTTCAACAATATCTTCCGGAATTTCCAAATCCATGCGCCAAAACGGTGGCATGACGCGCAATGTATCGTCCTGCGCTTCCACGCTGACTTCTGTAGATTCCAGCAACTTTTTGATCTCTTCCGTTCCAAGCTGCGAGCCAAGTCGCGAATTAATAAAGTCCGTACTGGTTTCGACTATGTGCTTTCGGTCGTTCCTTGACTGCACATCAGCGACGCTGCTGGCTTGCACAGCGCCTGTTAACTCGGACATCATCTTCATGGCAAAAGCCAGCACTGAGGGGTTCTGCAGCGGACTTTGGCCCTTGGTATAGCGTGTCACGGCGTCGGTAAACAACCCGTGGCGCATGCTGGTGCGACGGACGCTGTACATGTCGAATGTTGCACATTCGATGATGATGCTTTTTGTTGTCTCATCCACTTCTGTCTCGTGTCCGCCCATCACACCCGCCATTGCTACTGCTTGCCTATCGGTGCTGATAACAATTTCCTCGCCTGTCAGTTCAACTTCTTTTTGACCGAGCAGAATGAGTTTCTCGCCCTTTTTACTGAGACGCGGGAAGATGCCCGGCGCTTCGGCGCGGGCCTTTATCTTGTCATAGTCAAAGGCATGCAGCGGCTGACCGGTCAAGTGCATGACATAATTTGTCGCATCAACAACATTGTTGACTGGTTTGATACCAACTCTGGTCAGAAGCGCCTGTAGCCACAGCGGGCTGGGCCTGACGGTGATACCGCTCATGGCAACGGCCATAAAGCGCGGCACCAGATCCGGCGCCTCGTTCTTTACCCCGATAGGAAGTTCCTGCTTATCTTCAAACTGCGGCGGATTCAGATACCAATCCGGACTTTTGAAAGTAAGTCCGCTGATACCGGCCAGCTCGCGTGCCACGCCCAATACCCCAAAGCAGTCCGGCCGGTGCGTGAACATCTTGTTTTCGCAATCGATTACGAAATCATCCAGGCCAAAATAATCGGTCAAAGGTGCGCCAGCAATGGGTTCTTTACCAGCTGCTTCTGTTGTAACGTCAACAATGCCTGAGTGATCATCACTGATTCCAAGTTCGCTGGCGCTGGCCAGCATGCCGCCCGACACAACACCGCGGATCTCGCGCGCCTCCAGTACGAACGGATCCTTGTCGCGGCTGCTCGGTACTGTTACACCCGGTGCCAGCCAGACAGCAAACATATCCGCACGCACATTTGGCGCACCGCACACAACCTGAATAAGTCCGTCCTCGCCGCGCTCGACATGCTGGTTCTTGCCGCCGTCATCAACCCGGCAGACACTGAGCTTGTCCGCATTTGGATGCTTTTCGCAGCTTGCGACCCTTACGATAACCGCACCCTCAAACTTCGGCGCCCAATCAGTGATATCCTCAACTGCACCCAGCTGTGCGCCAATACGCCTGAGCAACTCTTCACGAGGAATAGATTTCAGATCAACATTACTGTATTCTTGCGCTAAATTCAGACTGACTTTCATACGGTTTCGTTCCTTTTTGGGGTTTCGAAGGATTTTTGCCAGTGCTTTATCTCGGCAGGCAGACCGCTGGCTTCGGCGTCTATTAACTTGATCGTCTTGTCTATCAGTACCATGAGCTCGACATTCACATCCAGTAGCTTGGAGCCGTAAACCATCTTGAGCGTGCTTTTGACTGCAAACAAGCGAGAACGCAGCAAGCCCAGCTGCCAGGTGCAATCACGCGGATCAAGCGAACCGGCTGCTTCGGCGGCATATTTAACGCAAGAAATCGCATCGTGCTTAAGGTCATACTCATACGGAAATTTATCGTCGGCATGCAGAGCCTCGTACTCGCCCTGTACCTGCTTGCTTATTTCAAAAACGTTTTTCCAGATTTTGCTGTCTTCCAGCCGGTTGTATTTCGGTTTCATATTAAAACTGCCTCAAAAACTTTAGATTGGCGCTCTCGAAATGGCGGATATCCTCGATGCCATTACGCAGCATCACCATACGCTCGACCCCAAAACCCCAGGCAAAGCCGGTGTACACTGTCGGGTCAATGTCAGCCATCTTTAATACGTTGGGATGAATCATGCCGCAGCCGCCGATCTCTAACCACTTCTGCTCTTCTGAATCGTCCTTTTTAAGTGCATCGGGCCGCTCTACGGCAAATTCAAAACTTGGTTCGGTAAAGGGGAAGTAAAACGGCTGGATTTTGACATTAAGCTCCTGGCCAAAGAACTCGCTCATGTACGCCCGCAATGTCGCAATCAGGTTCCCCACATTCACACCCCTGCCCACAAAAACGCCTTCCACCTGGTAGAACGTGTGCTCATGCGTGGCGTCCAGATCTTCGTTACGGAACACGCGGTCCGGCACCACTACAGCTATCGGTTCGCCATTCTCTAAGTTTGGCTTGTATTTTTGCAGCACGCGGTTCTGCATGGTGCTGGTGTGCGCGGGTGCAATAAGCCCCTCGTCAGTCATGAAAGTATCCCAATCGTCCCGGGCGGGATGCCCCTCTGGGAAGTTGAGGCTTTCGAACATGTGGAAATCGTCGTCGATTTCGCGCGACTCTTCGACCGTAAAACCCATGCGGCAGAAAATGTCCGTTATCCGGGCAATCTCTTGTGTTAACGGATGCAGGCTGGCCTGGTCAACCGGAAAGAACGCCGGCCGCTTATCGGCAGGTACGTTGGCGTCAAACGGCGCGGTTATGTCAATCGGCGGCAATATCTCTAATGCAGCCTGCGAGCTCGCCACCAGCTGCTGCAGCTCCTGGCGAAGCTGGTTTACTTCTTTACCGAAAGCGCCGCGCTGCTCTGGCGGCAGGGTCTTGATTTGCTCGAACAGACCTTTCAGTGCCGGGTCGCGCATAATTGCCCGCTTGTCATCAAGCGTGTCAAGTTTGCCTTTCAGCTCCCCCGCCACGCGGGCTATGTCTTGGTTCTGGTAACTCATCTTGCACGCATTATATCAAGCAAACCATGTATAATACAGATATGAATAAGCCGGTCACCAACGAAGATATTCTGGAGCTTCTGCAAGAGAGTATGCAAATTTCAAGCGAACAATTTACGCGGATAGATCAGCGATTTACGGGGATAGATCAGCGATTTACGAGTATAGATCAGCGATTTGAGAAAATAGATGAGCGGTTTGACAATATTGAAGGAGAATTAAGGGTTATGAATTCTACCCTAAGCTCGCATGGTCAGGATTTAACCGAACTAAAAGAAGGCGTTAGGCGCATATCCAACGAACAGCGTGCGCAAGTCAGTGACATATCAAACATACTTGACAGATTGGATGAGCTCGAAAAAAGAGGCGCCAGCATCACACCCGAAGAAAAAGAGGAAGCCAAACGGATTGTGACAGAAATCATAAGCTGGGCTCAAAAAGCTTCTAAAAACCTTGGTATACCGCTAAACATATAATACTTATGGCAAATTTTTCTTTTGACATTGTCTCGGACTACGACAAAGCAGAGCTTAATAATGTCTTTGATCAGACGCAGCGCGAGCTGCAGAACCGCTACGACTTTAAAGGCACGCCCGCGGCGGTTGAGTGGCTTGATGATGACAAAACCGGGCTTAAAATTACCGGTAATTCCGACTGGCAGATTGACGCTATTTTAGATATCGTGCGTAAAAAACTGGCTGCCCGTAACCAAAGCCAGAAAATCCTGGATACCACTAAGGAGCCGATTGCCTCTAATCTAAAGACCACCAAAGAAGTGCCGTTCAAAAAAGGGCTCGATCAGGAAAAGGCCAAAAAGATTACCTCGCTTATTCGGGACAAAATACCTAAAGTCAAAACCCAGATTCAGGGCCAGGAAGTCCGCGTTTCAAGCGGCAGCAAGGACGAACTGCAGGCTGTCATTCAGCTCCTGCGTGAGCAGGACTTTGACTTCCCGCTGCAGTTCATCAATTACCGTTAGCCAGCCAAGTCCGATAGCAGCCTGTCCGTGTCGTCACGCCAACCTCCTCGTCTTTCCTAAAGAATATCCTCCGTCGGATGACATCGCAAGCATATACGCTATACTTAAGATAATGACAGAACAATTGACCGAAAAGACGCTTGATCGCGCCGATATGATTGAGCATATGGCCGCAGTTTTGAAAGAGAATGACCGCGGCACCCACACCTCGCCGGCGCTGCTCTACCCGCACCAATGGCTATGGGACAGTGCATTCATAGCTATCGGCCTGCGCCATCTCGATAGCAAGCGGGCTGTTAAAGAGTTGACCAGCCTGCTGCGCGGCCAATGGGCCAACGGCATGATGCCCAACATGATTTTCAGTGCGGGCCGGGCATACCGGTTTGAGCGCGAAGCATGGCGCAGCTGGCTTAGTCCGTTTGCGCCTGACTCGGTTGCTACCAGCGGTATTACCCAGCCGCCGATGGTTGCAGATGCTGTGGTCAAAGTGGGCGAAAAGCTGCAAAAAGATGAACAGCTCGCCCTCTACCGGTCCATGTACGAACCGCTGGTGGCATACCACAAGTGGATTTACGCCGAACGCGACCCGCACAACGAAGGTCTGGCCCTGCTCATCCACCCATACGAAGTCGGCCTCGACAATACACCGCCCTGGGTTCACCAGCTGTATGAGCACAGCCGGCCCTGGTGGATTGCGCTGATCGAAAAATTACGGCTGCAAAAAGTCGTCAACTGGCTGCGCCGCGACACCCGCCGCGTCAACCCCGGTCAGCGTATCAGCAGCCTCGAAGCACTGTTGCTGTGGGACGTGGTGCGCCGACTGCGCCGCAAGCGCTACGACATCGACAAAATCCTGCACCGCTCACTGTTCTGTACCCAGGACATAACGTTTAACAGCATCCTGGTGCGCAATAACACGCAGCTTCAGGCAATTGCCACGACGCTGCGCCGCAAATTACCAAAAGATCTGGTGGATAAGATGAAATATTCCGAAGAAGCGCTGGAGAAGCTCTATGACCCGTCCAGCGGCCAGTATTTCTCACGCGATTTTATTACCCACAAGCTGATTGCCGAACCCACCATCGGCACCTTTATGCCGCTGTACGCGGGCAGCATCAGCAAAGCACGTGCAGCCGAGCTGGTTGAGCTTCTGAAGGATCACCGGACTTTCTGGCTGCATCACCCGGTGCCAAGCGTGCCGCTGAACAGTAAGTTCTTTGATTCAGACCGCTATTGGCAGGGACCATCCTGGGTCAACACCAACTGGCTGATTATTGACGGCCTGGAACGCTACGGCTTTATGGATGTGGCGCGCGAACTGCGCGAGCGCACCATAGACGTCGTACACAATTCCGGCCCCTACGAATACTTTGATCCGATAGACGGAAGGGGCCTGGGTGCGGCCAACTTTGCCTGGACCGCGGCGCTGACAATTGACCTACTAAAGAGATCGCGTCCTTAGGTTCCGGTTCATATTCTTCCCTGGCTTTTTTCTAAATCCTTAATAATATGAGCGAAGTGCTGCTCCCTTTCGGACGGCTTTTTACCGTCGGTACTATAGATTTCGACAGCAGCTTGGTGCTCATCCAGGCCAAGTTCACAAAATTCTATGAACCTGTCAAATACATAACTGCCGTATTTACAGAAGATATCTGCACCAACCCAAATATCCTCCTGATTCTCGCCGGGAAAAATCTCTGCCATTAAATGACTAGACTAATCCTCGGACTGCGGCCGGTCAAGCAAAAGCGGCTCCAGAACGGACTCGCTGCCCGCGATTTTGACAATATCTTTATCGATGCGGCCCAGCTCTTTGCTGGCATTATTATAGTGACCCACCGTAGCACCCAGGCTGACACCAAGCTTTTTAAAATAGCCATCATAACTAACCAGATGCCGCGTCAGCTGTTCAACGTTTTTGCGGATTACCTCGGTGTCTTTTTGAATCTCAAGGCTGCGCAGACCCTGTACAATCACCTGCAGCATGGCGCTGAGTGTACTGGGGCCAACTATCGTGACATGCTTGTCAACAGCCGCATATTGCATTAGGTCGCGCCCGTTTACCCCGCCGGCGCCAACTTTGTTTGCCAGCAGATCATAGTAAATCGCCTCAGACGGAATAAACATCAGCGCCTGCTCAAGTGTGCCTTTTTTGGGTTGGATATATTTGGCTGTCTCGTCTATGCGTTTTTTGAGATCTTCCTTAAACTGGCGCTCCAGCACCACACGCGCCTCACCCTTTGTCTCCATCAGACGATTGTAATTTTCGAGCGAGAATTTGCTGTCAATCGGCAGCACCTTGCCGTCAAGCTTGATTGCAGCATCCACCACCAGCCCCTCGGCCAGACGATGCTGTAAGATATAACTGCCCGGCGGCAGCAGATTTTGAAGAATCTGCTCCAGATAGAATTCGCCCAGCACCCCGCGCTGTTTAGGGTTTTGCAAGACATTCTGCAGCTGCTTGAGCTCGTCCGCCACGTCAACCACCCGTTTATTGGTGTCATCCAGCTTGGTCAGCCGTTCGGTGACATCTTTAATCAGCTGCGCACTGGCCGCCAGCTGTTTGCTCATGCTCTCCTGGTTTTTATCCAGGCGCTGCGTCAAGTGCCCCTGCAGCCCTTCGCGCAGAGCCAGCATTTGCTCGTTAATAGTCACCAAATCCTGTTTGAGCATCAGTGTGCTTTCTTTGTCGGCCGGCGGCTTTTGGGCATTCTTAAACACCAGCGCACCCAGCACCAGACAAATCACCCCAAGCACAATTACTGCTATAAGCATATGGTTTATTGTAGCAGATCAGTGTTCGTGCTGGTGCTCGCCATCGTTTTCGTGACCGTGCGCTTCTTCCGCACAGACAGGCGGCAATTCGGTACCGGGTGCCGGTGCTACGCATTCGGTATGTCCGTGCTCATGATGATGTTCAGACAGATGATGTTCTGCCTTATGATCGTGCGATGTATGAATGTAGCGGTGCGCCACCTGGATAACCAGCCCAACGAGTATTACGCCTGACAGCAGCATAACCACCGGCCAATCGAACAGTTTATGCTTGGGCGCCTGATCATGGATATCCGGGATAATATCACTGGCGGCAATGTACAACAAAAAGCCGGCACTCAGGCCCAGAATCACGCCAATCGGCAGCACATCTGCGCTGCCCAGCGCAAACACTATCAGGGCAGCTGCAGTGGTCGCAAGCGCACTCAGCACATTTACTAAAAGTACCTTGCCGCGTGACATCCCCCGGCTCAGCAGCAGTCCAAAATCACCAATCTCTTGCGGAATCTCGTGCGCGGCTACAGCTATTGCGGTCACCAGTCCGGTCGCCGGATTAACCAAAAAAGCTGCTGCAATTGCCACACCGTCCAGTGCATTATGTACGGTATCACCGATAATTATCAGGGGCTTGTCGGCATGAGCTTCTTCAACACCATGATTATGATGATGAAACCAGCGCAGAAAACGCTCGCCCAAAAAGAAGAGCACCATACCTACAAGAGTCGCCAACAGCACCCGGTCAGCAGAAGAATGCTCGATTCCGTCCTGTAACAGATCCAAAAAAACCGCCGCCAGCAGCGCTCCGGCCGCAAACGGTGTGGCATATTTGGCCAATATCCGTGCGGTATCTTTGCGCTTGAGCAGCAGGACGGCACCAATAAGCGAGAGAACCCCGCCAATAAGCGTTAATCCGATCAGTTGGAGATATTCAGTCATAAACCCTTTCCTTTTGTATTTAGTGCATCGATAGTACCCCTGAACTGCAGGGGGATTTTACGTACGTTTCCCTGTTTGCAGCATTATGTTGTTTATTTTATTTGAGACAGAATTATTTTTGCAAATTTGTCGCAATTTATGTTACTATTGCGCCATGCAAGATGAGCTGGCAAAAACCCTCAAAGCGCACGGTTACAGCCTGACAAAACCCCGCCAGGCGGTTTTCAGCGCTCTGCAGGCAGGTGTGCCCCGCAGCATGCGTGAACTTATCCTGGATCTGGCCAGTGTTATTGACCGCGCAAGCATCTACCGCACGGTCAGCCTGTTCGAAGAGCTCGGCATTGTGGTGCGCGTTCAACAGGGATGGAAATACAAGATAGAGCTCAGCGACAAATTTTCGCCTCATCATCACCACCTGGTCTGCACTGTCTGCGGCCGCGTGGTCAGCTTTACCGAGCCGGCAGATTTCGAAAACACCATTAATGAAATAGCAGCCAAAGGCGGCTTTACGGCGCAAAATCATTCACTGGAGATTAGCGGCATCTGCGCGCGCTGCCGCTAATCTGCAAATCCGCTGAGCATAAGCTGGTGGCGGGCCGCCTGCATTGCCTGCTCAAAAGCGGCCCGTGACGACTCCAGGGCTTTATCGCGTTCAGCTATAAAAGCCTTAATCTGCTCTGAGGGCAGACCTACGGTGCGGCGATAATCACCAAACTCCAGTCGGGCGCTCTGCAAGCCGGAGCGCACCGCGCTGCGAATAGCAGCCTGGTCCGGACGGCCTCTGCGGCAGACGGCAGCCGCCGAACTGAGAGCCTCAAGAGCGGCCGTGCGGAACCGGTCCGTGCGGGCCTCGATCTCGGCACGCCGATTATTCCTGATAGTATCAATCTGCTGCCTGAAGTTGTCACGGGCGGCATCATCCGCCTGCCGCCGCGCCGTTACCGCCTGCTCAACTGCCTGACGGTATGTTTCAACCGCACCGGCTGCTTCCGGATCTGACTGTCTGTCCAGCATAAGTTTAAATGCCTCTGCCCGGGCGGCATCGGCCTTTTGGCGTGCAGCAGCAACCTTATCGTTAAGTGTTTCGCGCTGGCGCGCAACTCTGTCGGCGGCCGACTCGTCGACCTGGCGGTACCGGGCCACCCGCTCGGCAAACTCCCCTTCAACGCCGCCGCGCCTGTCCGCCACAACCTGACAGATATCCCCGGGGTGATCGGTCGTATCCTGGGCCACCGCCGGCACCGGCAGCTGCGTCAGTAAAACACAGGCCATAACCAGCACTGCAAGCAATCTAGTAAAGCGATTCATCATAAACTCCGCTGATATGGTCTGCCGCTGCTGCCGCCTGATCGGCTGCAGTCAGCTCGGTTTGATCGCCGGTTTTTAGCAAAGCGGCCTCTGATAAAAGGTCGGCCTGGGTCAAGCTGTCAATTTCCTGCGGCGTGCCGGTATACTGCTGCGCCGGGGCCGAGACGGCATCTGACAGCAGTCCTTCGTCCCGACCTATCACCATGTTCGCATACACCAGTACGGCAATCAGCAGCCCGACCACCGTGAGTAACAGGTACTCGAGAGGCCTGCGCACTATTCCTGATTTTTTGGCTGATCTCATCCGCACCCTTTCTCTAAGAATTTATTGTAGCAGATTGTGATTTTGGCCCTGCAGCCACGGGATTGAGAAAGCGAACGCTTATGGTCTTGCATATTAAATTATGCTCATGCTATTATCTTACTTAAGAACGTAATAGAGGATCGCTACACTACAAAAATATAGGGGTTAGCAAAACTTATCCACATAGTGCTTATGCATTTTCTATTGACAATGCATAGTTTAAGGCACATCATGAAAACGTAAGCTTTTTGGGAGGCTTAACGCACATTCGTTATCAACAAGTGGGAGGTTTTGTTATGAAAATTGCCAAGCATATCGGCAACAAACAACACCAAACACACACAAATACACTTGAAACGAAGACAATCAGGACAAAAGACACCGTGCCCGGCGCCGCACGCACCGCAGGTGCCATTGCTTTAGTAGCAGGATTTTTATTAATCGTTTATTCAGTACCTGCGCTTATGTACGGCTCGCTGGCACCAGTTGACGAGCCGCCGGAACTAACCACCCTGACCCCTGCCGTCGCCAGTCCGCAACCTGCCGCCAGCCTGAAACCCGATAATCATGACCCCGACGATGCAGCTGTTACGCCGCCGGCCAACAACGAAAAACCTGACGAGCCGCAGCAGACGAACCAGTCCAGGGCCTCCCTGCATATAGAAATGACCACCAATACCGAGGGCACAGCCAGCGGTGAAGCAGTGCAGCCGTCCCTGACCGTTAACGGCCAGCCGGTTGACCTGCCAGAGAATGGGCGGGTCAAGCAGGATCTGGAAGACGAGCACAGCAGCACCCGTATTCGCGGCCGCATCGACGCTGGCAGCGGCGCCAATATTACTATTTCGACCGACTCCAAAATGAACATGGAGGCGGACTGACTGGCCGGAACATCGTCCGGCCAGGGCCAGGCTTATCATCCGCATGCCTGGCCGCGGTCGGACGAGGTGTCCGAGACAACAATAATTAACTAAATAATAAAGGAGGGAAACTTATGAGAAAGTTACTACGGTTGTTTGCCGCAGTGCTCGTAAGCATGGGGGTTACGGGCGGCATGGCAGCAGCCGCAACGGGGTCCATCGAAAACACGGGCCAGGGGTCGGATAATGACATCGTCTGGGAGAGCGAGTCAGAGGTCTACCTGGATAACAGAACGGACGTAGAGTTCGATGTAGATCTCGACCAGGATGCCGACAGCGGCGATGCCCGCATGTCTGCCAATACAACCGGCGGTGATGCCGAAACCGGTGACGCAACAAACGAGTCAGAGATAGAAGCGGCGCTGACAATCGACAACAGCGGTTCGTCATCTGACGCATTGACCTGCGGCTGTGTGAACGGCGGCGATCATGAGGCCAGCATCGACACCACCGGACAAAGCTCGGATAACCGTGTCCACTTTAAGAACGAGTCATCAGTGCGCGTTGATAACGACACCGATGTCGATGTGGATGTTGACGTCGATCAGAACGCCAGCAGCGGCGATGCCAAAGTCTGGGGTAACACCACCGGCGGTGACGCCTCCACCGGCAGCGCCACCAACACCAGCAGCGTGGTATTCAGTCTATCGGTCACAAACTAAGGTTCGTACTTTAGCAGCTTTTTGATAACCGACCGGGAGCCGACGGCATCACTCACTTTTACGTTAACGTGATGGACAGAGAGGCCCCAGGCGGACGTCAACATGCGGCAAGAGTGAGCAAAGGTCTGCTCTCACTCTTGCCGCGAAAGCGGGGTAATTGAGGAGGCAATTTTTTATGAAAGTTAGCGCGGTAAACGCCATCAAATCATCGGTAATCTGCTTGATCACTGCAGCCTACTGCCTGGTTTTATCACTTCCGCTGGCTTCGCGCGCGCTGGCCCAAGAGGCCGCACCGCCTGAGCCCGAGCCTGTCTGTGTGGCACCGGACACTGCCCGCCGGCCAACCGGCTCTGCCGCCCACACCTATACCTATGATTGCACCATCAATGCCTGGCAGAATGCCTATTACACCTGGGATTCGGCCGCCGGCACCGCCATACCAAAATACACACCAGAACACCGCTTTAACGCCGAACTCAACCGCTGGGAGGTATACGAATGGGTATATCACGCCCCGCGCGGTGCTTACGCCTACGAGATAACGAGCACCTATGCACCCGTGGTGCAGCCTGCACCCCCGGCTGAGAATACACCTCAGGACAACCCGTCCGACAATAACAATACCACTACACCATCTGTACCATCTGGTGCCGATCAAACAGATTCGAATGACAGTATCGCGCCGACAACCTCTGGCTCAGCCCTCCTGCCGACTGTATCCGGACAAACCCATAACAGCATCTTGCCTGGTCAAAACGGCGGCACCACGCTCAACGTGGACGTAGATGCGAGTCTTAATACCGGCCTTTCCTCATCAGCCATAAGCGGCAATGCCGCCGTGCTGCAAAACACCGTTGCCGGCAGTGCTGCTTCCGGTGATGCAACAGCAATGGCCACTGTTATGAATATGCTTCAATCCAACTTTGGCTGGCAGGGCTTGCTGCCTGAAATCTACACCTCGACTATTCAGGGCGATTACTATGGCGATATATTGATTGATCCCACGCTGTTCGGCGGGACGGGATCGCAGGACTGTGCCTGCGGCGAGCTGAGCGTCAATGCCAGTGTCGATGGCAACATCAATAATACCGTTGATCTGCTGGCGCAAAGCGGTGACGCCACCGTCAGCGCCAACACAAAAGCCGGTGATGCCACCACCGGCGACGCGACTGCGGTTGCCAATATTATTAATATGATCAACAGCTCGATAACCGCCGGCCAATCTTTTATAGGCGTGCTGAACATCCACGGCAATTACGAAGGCGATGTACTGATGCCGCAAGAGGTTGTGGACACATTAATTGCCGCCAACGTGCCGACAGTGGACATCGGTCCGTGCGCCTGCGGCGATGCCCTGGCTGATATCAATTCAGACACCACCATTACAAATAATGTCAACGCTACTGCAGCCAGCGGTTCGGCCACAGTGGCGGGCAACACCATTGCCGGCGGCGCCGCATCCGGCAGCGCCGAGACAAATGTAACGGTCTTTAACCTGACCGGACACAGCGTGGTGGGACGTGATGCTTTGCTGGTCTTTGTGAATGTCTCAGGCGAGTGGATTGGTTTTATTACCAATGCACCGCAGGGTGCAACCGCTGCGGCTCTCGGCGGCGGTCTGACTAGCTACAATCCGGCCGGCGGCAACGCTTCGTACGACATAAACACAACCGCGGCCATACATAACAACGTTAACGTCGGCGCATACAGCGGCGATGCCGAAGTCAGCAACAATACACAGGCGGGCAGCGCCCGATCCGGCAATGCCTATGCCGGCGTCAATATCGGCAACATCGCCGGCAATCACTTTTCGCTTAACGGCTGGTTCGGCCTGCTCTTTATCAACATTTTTGGAAACTGGTACGGCAGCTTTGGCACGAACACGCCCTATGGCAATTCTGTCGCAGCAGGACCTGCCCCGTCCGGACCGCAGCCCGTCAGACCAGCCGGCGGCATGGGTATGGGCAGCCCGTCATTAACGGCCAGGCGGCCCGCAGTCAGCGCAGTACGAACCTTTGCAGTCAGTTTTAATGCCGATGACGATGGCAACGCCGTGCTGGCCAGCGCTTACGAGATTGGTCCGGCCGCCCCAAGCCAGCCTGCCGAATCCGCCGCCAGCGCAGCATCCGCCAGCGCACCCGCGACAAACGGGTTTAACCCTACCTTCCTTATCGTACTCAGCGTCCTGACAACGGGTTATCTGGTGATTACGCGCACTGACCTGCTGTCCCGCTTTGCCGCCCAGGATTAACGCTCGCTTACTGCCAGCGCGCCTCTATCTCATGGATGCGGTCATGATCCAGCCCAAAGTAGTGAGCGATTTCGTGCCATAACGTATGCTTAACCTGAGCCTTCAATCCGGGCATATCCGCCGCCGTATGCAGCATGGGACGCTTAAAAATGGTTATCCTGTCGGGCAGCACCATATTGTACCCATTACCGCGTTTTGTCAGCGGCACACCCTCGTACAGTCCAAACAAAGTCTGGCCATGATGCAGCCGGAGCCGGGTCCGCTGCTCAGGCGACGGTTCATCCTCATAGGTTATAAGCACATTATTCAGCCGGCTGGTGTATTCCGGCGGCAACTCGTCAAGCGCTTCGGCAATCAGGTCATTAAACGCCTTATCTGTAACATCAAGCATACAGCCAGTATAAGCGGTATTAGCAGTCTTGACAAGTGAGTGCTAATTTTCTACACTATAAAAGGAAGCATATGCTTCTTCAAACTTCAACGTGCGTATCGCAAAGTAAAGAAAGGAGAGGTACTATGAACAAATTAACAAGATTTGACCCTTTTGCAGAGCTGAATGCTCTGCAGCGTCAGTTCTTTGGCGATGATTTCTTTACGCCGCTCAAAGGACTGGCTATCCCGACCACCGATGTTTATACCAATGATGACAAAGAGCTGGTGGTCGAGGCTCATCTGCCTAATTACGAACAGGATGATATCGACATCCATCTCGACGACGGCTCGCTGGTTATCTCGGCCGAGCGCCACGAAAAAGAGGAAGACAAGAAAAAGAAATATGTCGTACGCGAAAGCGCCAGCAGCTTTTACCGGCGCATCCACCTGCCGGAGCGGGCTGACGCCGACAATATTAATGCCCATATGGAGGACGGCGTACTAAAGGTAACGGTGCCGTTTAAAGAGCTGCCGCAGCCCAAAAAGATTGCCATCAAGGCCAAGAATAAATAACACGGCCGTCACAAAAGCCATAATAAGCCGCCGGCTGACAATACTGGCGGCTTATTGTATGGGCAAAGGTTCGCCAAGCACCGTATCCTCGCCCTTAACATATACGTTGACAAAAGCTTTTTGACTCGCCAGAAGCTCACGCCAGCGCTGCCCGAGCCGCAGACCGGATGCCGCCTCGGCCTGGCTGGGTGCGCCGTAAGCCTCAAGCCCAAAGCTGCGGCAAAGGTAAATTGCCCGCGGCAAATGCGTCCGTTCTGATACCAACACTATCCTATCCAGCTGAAAAATCTTGCTGGCGCGTTCGCAGGTTTCATACGTACTGCGGCCGGCCATGTCCTGGTGGATAACGTTGTCCGGGAGGTTCTTTTCTTCAACAAGATACCGGTTCATTACAGCCGGTTCGTTGTAATTCTCATAACGATTATCACCTGAGACTAGTATTCTACTGACCACGCCCTGTTCGTACAAAGCCGCCGCCGTATCCAGCCGCCCTTTTAAAAGCGGCCGCGGTTTGCCGCCGGAAATACCGCCACCCAAGACGACCGCCACCTCGGGCACATCGGCAGTGTTTTGATCGATAAAATACTGTCGGTAGCTTTGGATAGAGACATGGTTAATCAGCACAAAAGCGACAAACAACAACCCGCAGGCAACGAAACCATCCCCGTGCCGGGCAAGAAGTTGCTTGAGCCGTAGCGGTGTTTTAAGCATAAAATGTATTGTATCAAGAGAAGTGACTAAAGAGGCCCTATCTTCTCATTATAGCATAGCGCTTATGTTTTGTCAATAGCCTAATCGAACTTCTGTTTAGGCTGTCTTTGCCTGAGGCGGCCAGACCAGTTTACTGGACAGTATCTATTGACATTTTTATAGTTTTTTTGTATAATTAGCACTTGCGTTGCTTGAATTAGCGTCGCATTTGCAGAGTAAATGACCTTAAAAACATAAAAGAAAGAGGTGGTCAAATGACTACGCTCACCCTGCCCCGTGAGATCCGCCTTTCGAAGGCGGGCCTGCCCAACCTGGTGTTGGTGCGCCTCCCGGGGCGAGCGTCCCGCGAGACCTACCAGCACGCCACTCGTGTCAAGCTGATCGCCTATGAGCTCGGCCTGCATGGCCGGTTCTTTGGAGACAAGGACGTCATGTTCGCAAACGAAAGCGACGTGAGCCTGTACTTCCAGGCCCGCAGCGCCGAAGATGCGCAGCGTCTGCTGCGGGCGCTGCGGGAAAGCTACGGCTTCGAGCCGGCGGTGCACGTTTGAGCCGCAGGCAGGTCCGAGGGTGCCGAGGGGTTGCTGGCAAAGGCCGGATGTTCATGGCTTTTGCCGCAACCCCGCCCCGCACCACCTGACCCTTCATTTACTCTGCACTCTACCGATGCCCTGAAATGCATTCAGGATATCGGCAGGGACATAAAAACACAGGCGGGATATCCGCCCATAACTGCCGCTGCGCCTAAGAGAGCGCGTTTTTGAAAGTCTGATAGAGAAATCTGACGGGTTTGGCCCGGCACACAGGATGATCCTAGCCTTTGGCGGCGCGCTTGCGCTTGTTGTGATCGAGCTCGCGCTTTCTGAGGCGCAGTGACTTTGGTGTCACCTCCAGCAGCTCGTCGTTTTCGATAAAGTCCAGACACTGCTCCAGACTAAGTATGGTCGGCGGGGTCAGCTGCACGACGCCGTCCGATGATTTGCTGCGCATATTGGTGAGGTGTTTTTCTTTACAGACATTAACCTCAAGATCGTCATTGCGGCCGTTCAGACCGACAATCTGCCCGGCATAGATAGGTTCGCCCGGACCGACAAACAGGATGCCGCGCTCTTCGGCATTTTGCAGCGCATAAGGGGTGCTGACACCGGCCTCCCAGGCAATCAGCACACCATTGCGCAACTGCTCGAGCGGCGTACCCAGTGGCGCGTACGAATCCAGCAAACTGTTCATGATAATGGTGCCCTTTGTGGCCGTCAGCAGGATGTTGCGCGCACCCAGCAAGGCGCGGGTCGGCATTTTATACACCAGTCTGGTGACACCTTTGGGCGAACTGAACTGTTCGACCAGTTCGGCGCGGCGGCGGCCCAGCTCCATCTGAACCGCACCGACATGCTCGGCCGGCACCTCGGCAATGACTTCTTCGACCGGTTCCACTGTCTGCCCGTTTTCTTCACGTGTTACCACCTGCGGGCGGCCGACTTCCATCTCAAAGCCTTCGCGGCGCATGGTCTCGATCAGGACGCTGAGGTGCAGCTCACCGCGGCCCGACACTAAAAAGCCGATGCCGTCCTCTTCTACCCGCAGGCCGACATTGGTCTCAAGCTCTTTTTGCAGGCGCTCGCTGATTTGCCGCGAAGTGGTAAACTCGCCCTCTTTGCCCTTAAGCGGGCTGGTGTTGGGGCCAAGATAAATCCTGAGCGTCGGGGCTTCAACCTCCAGCACCGGCAACGCCTCAGGCATATTTGCATCGGCAAGCGTCTCACCAATCTGTGCCTCGGCAATGCCGGTTAGCTGAACAATGTCACCGGCGATTCCGCCATCAACCTCAAACCTGTTAAGGCCGCGGCTCATATACACTGTGTCAACTTTGGTCTTGAGGACGGATCCATCCTTCCTGCATAAAGCGACGTGATCGCCCGCCTTAACCTGACCGCGCGCAATCCGTCCGATTGCGTACTTACCTTTAAAATTATCCCACGCCAGTGCGGTGACCAGCATCTGAAACGGCTTTTCAAGCTCGACCCGGGGCGCCGGAATCTGCGTGACTATGGCATCAAAAATCGGCCCAAAATCAGCCTGCTGCTCAAAATCCTGCGGCGCTATGGACCAGGCTTTGCCAAGCCGGCCGACTGCATAGTAGACCGGATAGCGCAACTGATCCTCATGTATTGCCAGCTCCAAAAAGAGATCCGACAGCTCGTCTTCGACCGCTTTAATGCGGGCGCCTGGTTTGTCTATTTTATTGATAATAACGATGGGCTGCAGTCCGGCACCAAGCGCCTTTGACAGCACAAACTTGGTCTGAGGCATCGGACCCTCCTGCGCATCAACAATTAGCAAACAGCCGTCAGCCATATTGAGGGTGCGCTCGACCTCGCCGCTAAAGTCAGCGTGGCCTGGCGTGTCAATAATATTGATACGATACTCGCCATGCTGTACAGCTGTTACTTTGGCGGTAATCGTAATACCGCGTTCTCGCTCCTGATCGTCGCTGTCCATCAGGAGCTCCTGGCCCATCTCTGCCTGATTGTCGCGGAAAGTCTGGGACTGCTTGAGCAGGCCATCAACAAGCGTCGTCTTGCCATGATCAACATGAGCTATAACTGCAATATTACGTATCTTGGATGGGTCTTGGACACTCACAGCCATACTCCTGTCGGGAAGAGCAGCCCGACAAAATGTATTTCATTTTGCCGGCGCGTTGAGAAACCCCGAAGGGGTGTCTCAAAAGCAATGCGCTCAACATGGGCGATAACTGCAATGTTTCGAATTTTACCGGAATCCTGCACGTGCGAAGCCATAGCCCGCCTGTCCTTCGTGATTATTTGCTAGAATCTTGAACATATTTTAGCATAATCGCTGAGTATAGGCAAAAAATTTATGTTCCCAGCCTGGTTTTCTTTAGATAGTCCGTTATTTAAGCGGCACAAAAGCAAAGCCGGGCATCTCCTGTCCGGTAAGCCCTTTTTTGGTCTTATTCAATATCCAAATACTCGACTTTACAGGTATAACCGCGCGGCCACCGGGTGCCAGCTGCCGGCCCAGTCCGGGCGGCAGTTCTCTCGCGGCGGCACTGACGAGTATGCGGTCGTACGGCGCATTGTCAGGCCAGCCGAAGCAATCGCCCGGCTGGCGGAATTCGACATTCTTAATACCCAACTGTTCGCAATTCTTCCTGCCAAACTCCAGAAGCTCAGGAATGACCTCAACGGCCGTCACCTTGCCCTTACTGCCCGTCAGGTAGCCGAGCAGCGCCGTCGTCCAGCCGGAACCTGACCCGACATCAAGCACATTGTCACCCGGACGCACATCCAACCACTCAAGCATCATCCTGACAGTTGTAGGCTGGCTGTTGGTTTGGCCGAACCCGATCCCGATCGGCAAGTCTGCAGAGGCCAGATGCCGCCTATCGTCCGGCAGAAACGCCGCTCTTGGCACTGCTTTAAACGCTTCGTCTATACGGCTTTTAGACATACCTCCATTATGCCCCTTTGAAAGATTTACTCAACGGACATGGATAACCATACCTGATAGAGGGAGAGAAATTACCCTGTCGCTATGTCCCTGCGCCCTAACCAGACTAAACCGCCAGCCAATAAGCCCAGCCCGATAGCGAGCAGCCAGATTACGGGCGCTAGCTTAAAGTCGCTGGCCGGCATGGCAGGCAAATGTATAAACGGTGATATATTCATAAACCATTGCGGCAGCTTTAAAAGCGATCCCAATTGCACAATCATAAGACTCGCAGCCAAGCCACCCCACGCCACGGCAACCGCGGCACGCGGCAACACTGCAAAGACAGCTACCACAAAGCCGCTGAAGGCAACAATCGCTGCACCCTGCACTATCGCCGCGCCGATGATACGCCACAGCTCACCTATTGAAGCGCCGACCGATATCATATATGACAAACCCATGCTAAGTGACATTAATACCAATAGCACTACGACACCGCCAAATATGTAGCCGATATGACTCAAGAGCCAGCGATACCGGCTCGCGCTGCCGGCCAAAACCGACTCCAGTTGCCCGCCTGATTCTTCGCTGCGCATCCTCAGTAACGCCTGCACCGCATATCCGGAAATAAGTATCGCCATCATACTGATAAGCACCGCCAGAAAAATATCATGATAGTTATTACCGGTGCCGAACTGGCTTAAGGCGGCTTTCATGTCTTCGTTTTCCGCCAGGAAACTTTCGAATTCCTTCACCGTAATGCCAAACAATGCGCTGAACACCACAATCGCAATCGCCCAGCCACGCAAAATGCCGCGCTGCAACCGCCGCGCAAGCCCGAAAAGGCTGAGTAATGACGGCTTTGCTGCCGCCGGACCCGGGCGGGTGGATATCATACCCATACCGATATCTCGCTTCGACATCAGCGCCACCGCTGTCGCCACCGCCACAATAAACAAACCGGCGAACAGCCAGAAAATCCAAACCCTTAAGGCGTTGAAAGGGAATATCTGCTGCGCCCAGCCAAAGGGGCTGAGCCAGGATAGAAAAGAGCTTGAAACCGACAACCCGTCCGGCGCAAGCGAACCGCCGACATCACCGATGGCGCGCACTATGAAGGCAGCCCCGATGGCAAGCGCACTGTAGGCATTGGCGCCGCGTGCGCTATCAGCCAACTGAGACGCGACGGCGGCAATCCCGGCAAAGACCATCCCGGTTGCCGCCACAGCCGCTCCGGCCGCAAGCGAACCAGATACAGGCAACTTATAGCCAATCAGAACCGCAGCCATCATTGCCGCAACAAGCAGGTTGAAAATGAGTGCCGTAATCAGCGCCGCGCTGATACTGGCGTATCGCCCGGTCACGCCTGATTCAATCAGCTCTGACCGTCCCTGCTCTTCGTTTTGCCGCGTATGCCTAACCACCGCCATGGTGCTCGTGAATGAGGTAGCAATTATCATCATCACAAATGTTTCATTCAGGACCACTGCGCCTATATTTGCCCCGCCGATCGGTCCGCTAAAGACACGCGAAACCACACTTGGCGCAGCAGTCATAACGTACTTGACAGTGTCTTCCTGGCTTTTGCCGTAAAAATCAATGGTTGCCGAAACAGACGAAGCGAATATCGCCGTCAAAACTAATAGTATGACAGCTAATTTGACACGGTCGCGCCGAATAGCCAAACGCAGCAATCGCCACATGCCGGTGAATGCATTCATCGCTTGACTCCCATTACTGCCGACAGACCCGTCATTTTTTATCCTCGTAATGCGAGAGGAATAATTCCTCAAGTGTCGGCGGATGGCTGGTGAGCGCGCGCACGTTCAGTTTTGTCAGTTCTGCCAGCACCACGTCCAAAGCCTCGCTCTCCGCATCAAATTCCGCCCCGAACCCGTCATTGGTAATCGTGAAGTTTGAGATGCCTTTGGTCTTAAGGTGCGGCATTTTCTTCTCGGTCTGGACTTTAAACGCCGTCCTGTGCAGCTTGCGCAGGTCGTCAAGCGAGCCCGATTGGATATTCTTGCCATTCCGGATGATGGTCACGCGGTCACATAGAGCCTCCACTTCAGCGAGGATATGACTTGAAAGCAGTACTGTCTTACCGCGCGCTTTTAGCTCACGGATACAATCCTGAAACACCGCCTCCATCAGCGGGTCAAGCCCCGAGGTTGGCTCGTCCAAAATATACAGATCGACGTCGCTTGCCAGCGCCGCAACTAGCGCCACTTTCTGCCGGTTGCCTTTGCTGTAGGTGCGGAATTTCTTACGCGGATCCAACTGGAACCGTTTTAGCAGGTCGGCCCGCCGCTTTTTATCCAACCCCCCGCGCAAACTGCCCAGCAAATCAATTGACTCGCCGCCCGTGAGGTTTGGCCACAGATTTACATCCCCCGGCACATACGCCAGGTTTCTGTGAAGCTTTACCGCGTCTTTCCACGGATCACCGCCCATCAGGACAGCATGCCCGCTGGTTTTTTGAAGCAGACCCAAAAGCACGCGGATGGTAGTGGATTTACCGGAGCCGTTTGGCCCCAAAAAGCCGTGCACCTCGCCCGGTACGACTGCCAGGTCCAGCCCGTCCAACGCCTTTGTTTTTCCAAAAGTTTTAACTAAATTTTTAACCTCGATAACGAGGCTGGTGTCTTTGCTCATGCTTTGAGTATAGCATCCTCCCACGGTAACCCGGCGTGCCCAAAATGCCCGTACCTGGCAGTCTGTTCGTAAATCGGGCGCCTCAGTTCCAGGGCCTGGATTATCCCGCGCGGCGTCAAATCATAGCCCTTGATTTCTTCGTGCCTGCCGTCAATAATGACCGTCGCCTCAAGCGGCTGGGCGTAGCCGATGGCATAGGCAAGGTATACAAAGACTTCTTTGGCGTCATGCTTTTTCAAGTAATCTACCGCAACCTTACGCGCCATGTAGGCTGCCGAACGGTCGACTTTGCTCGGGTCTTTGCCGCTGAAACAGCCACCCCCAATTGGGACCCGGGGACCATAATTATCAACCACCAGTTTACGTCCAGTCAGGCCAGTATCAGCGTCAAACCCGCCCTGCTGCCAATCGCCCGCCGGGTTGGCGTGTATTTCAACGTTGCCGGGGTCATACCCGTTTTCCTCTAGCCACCTGGCAACCGCTTTCCTCAGCTCACGTCCTGACGCGTGCTGAAAGCTGGCAACAGCCGATTGGATAATGCCATTCTTGAGCGTTACCTGCGTTTTGCCGTCATGCGGCCAGATACTGTAAAGGTGTTGGTTGAGTTTTCTACTTAGCACAACTTCAAGCGGCAAAAGTTCCGGAGTCTCATCCGTAGCATAGCCTACCATTATGCCTTGGTCGCCAGCGCCGCCTATGTCAACGCCCTGCGCAATCTCCGGACTCTGCCTGACCAACCGCACTTCTGCTTCAATATTCTCGCCTGCGATGCGCTTGATGATGGGCTCTATGTTCGGATGTGCAATGCTAGTCACCTCACCCGTCACAAATACTTTGCCGTGTCCGCCGACAGCCTCGACAGCCACACGCGCATCAGGATCTTCTGCCAGGTATGCGTCCAAAATCGCATCCGATAGTTGATCGCAGATTTTGTCCGGGTGCCTTGGACTTACCGACTCTGCAGTTCTGTAAATTGGTTTTGACATAAAAATATCCTTTCTGCCTATATAGCTGAAAGGATACGAGAAAACATATCTTTCCACCCATACAGGCGGCTAGATGAAGCACCTTACTTACGGCTTCGCCTTATTAAGCAGGTTGCTGGCAGGTCACAGAGCTAGGACTCTCGCTGCACTCTTGATATTTAGGTTGTTAAGCACTTTCACTATAACGAAGCGGACGTAAAAACACAAACGTCATTGACTTACCAAAAGCAAAGCCAGATAATGGGCTCAACCATAAGCATAAACTAGGGGGTGTTATGAAATTACACAAAAACCAACGCGGGCTTGGCGTCGTTGAAATAGTGATTATTCTGGTGCTGCTGTTGGGCATTGCCGGCGCCGGGTACTATGTCCTCAACCGCAATAAGGATAAGTCAGACAACGGTACGACCGTCCGAAACACTGCCGCGCAGTCTGAGTGTGAAAAGCACTTTAATGATAAAGACTTTTGCCGCTTTGCCAGTAGCTGGACGTACGGCGGTGAACAAAAGATGACCATCCGTTCAAGCGATGTTAATTCTGTCACCGTAATGGAAACAGACGGGAATGGAAACACGCGCATGGTCACCACCCGCGACGGCGCCGAAGAGTCCGGTTTTATCTCCATCGGCAACACCAGTTACATGAAGAATGTTGAAGACGGCAGCTGGATGAAGTCTACTAGTGACACCAGCGAGGATATTCTTTCTGACCCGTCAGAAGAAATAGGAATGGATTTTGATTTCGAGTCTGAAGCCGCCAAAGACACGACCACTCTTACCAAAGACGGCAAAGAAGCCTGCGGTAACCTGACCTGCTTTAAATACACCATAACTGACTCAAGCGCGCCTGACGAAGTCACCACGCTCTGGTTCGACGACAGCGAATACCGCCTGCGCCGCATAGGCGTCACCAGCTCTGCCGGCAGCAGTGACATAACTTTTGAATATCAGGTCGCGCCTATTACCGAACCTTCCCCCGTGGTTGACATGCCGGACTTTAGCGGCTTCGGCTCGTTTGGCAACTAGACAGCCCTGCTCTTAAGCTATACTAAAGGCATGAGTTATATGCCTTTGGCGGAGCGGATGCGGCCCCGGACACTCGAGGAAGTGGTCGGCCAGGAGCATATACTGGCAAAAGGCACGCTGCTGCACGAACTGGTCGCCAGCAAACAGCCGTTTTCGCTAATCTTTTGGGGGCCGCCCGGCAGCGGCAAGACCACACTGGCGCGGATTATCGCCCAGGAAATAGAGGCCGAGTTCATTGAGCTGAGCGCGGTAACCGCCGGTAAAAAAGATGTCGTCAAAGTCATCGAAGATGCGCGTGTTAATCAGCGCCTGGGCCAGCGTACCGTGCTGTTCGTTGACGAGATTCACCGCTTTAACAAAGCTCAGCAGGATGCTTTTTTGCCGCACGTTGAGAGCGGTCTCATCACCCTGATTGGGGCGACTACCGAAAACCCAAGCTTTGAAATCATCAACCCGCTGCTCAGCCGAAGCCGCGTGGTAGTGCTTGACGCGCTTTCTAAAGATAATGTAGCGGCTATTTTAAAACGCGCACTCAAGCAAGAGGGCATCCGGCAGTCACGCCTGCCCAAAGTGTCGCTAGACATGTTGGCCGAACTTTCGGGCGGTGATGCCCGGGTTGCGCTCGGCACCCTTGAGCTGGCGCTGCAGCTAAGCGGCGGCCGTCCGATTACTAAAGAGGTCGTTCAGGCAGCGGCCCAAAAACGCCTGCCCGGCTATGACAAACAGGGCGACATGCATTACGACGTTATCAGCGCCTTCATAAAGTCCATGCGCGGCAGCGATGCAAATGCCGCGCTCTACTATCTGGCGCGCATGCTGCGTGCCGGCGAAGACCCCAAGTTCATTGCACGCCGTATGGTTATTTTTGCCAGCGAAGACGTTGGCATTGCGGCCTCGCCGGCGCTCAACCTGGCCGTCAGCACCTTTCTGGCAGTCGAGCGCATTGGCATGCCGGAGTGTCAATACAACCTGTTTCACTGCGCGCTGGTGCTGGCCAAAGCCCGGAAATCGCGGGTAGTAACAGATGCCATGAACAAGGCTCTAGCAGCAGCCGAACAGCATCAGGATGTGCCCGTACCCCTGCATCTTCGCAACGCGCCGACCAAACTCATGAAAGAGCTTGGACACGGTAAAGACTATCAGTGGCAGGCAGGCTTCCAGCATGAGCAGGGATTTTTGCCGGAAGCCTTAGCCGATCTAGATCTGTTTGCGTGACAGCATCGGCGCTGCAGAGGCGGCAATTTTGATTACCACCGGAACGTACATTTTCTTGAAAAATTTATCAGTCTTATATCCAGTGCGGTAACGCGCCCTGATTATGCCGCTACTCTTTTGCCGATCGAAACCCTATCATCATCATGTAAGCCAGCACAAACATCAGCGCGCCATAGAAGAATATTTCTCCATACAGTTGCACCCGAAAGCCCTGACCGTAATTTTCGTGAAAATATTTTACCGCGGCTAGCGAGTATGCTCCGACCGACAGTGCCGTCACGCCCAGCAGCAAACTGCGGCTTCTTGCCAGGCCGGCGGCAATAATCGGCACCACAAACAGCATCACCTCTTTGCTGGCCATACCCCGCTGCCAGTACACATTAACAGCGGCAAAAATTATGTCAGCTGTCAGCAGCGTAATAAGCAGCGCCTTACAAAAAGCCTGATTGGAAACTTTCAGACGGCTGGCGTACCATATAGCAATATTAACGAACAGCAGGCCTGCCACTAATGTCCAGCGCTGCACCACCGCCTCGTGAGCCAGCAGATTCCACGAGTCAAATATAATAATTGCCAGCATATAGGCAGCAACGTACAAAAAATGCACCCGCGTTAGACGCAGCACAAGGTGCTGAAGGGGATTATTTTGAATTTTTTGTTTTGCCATAATTACAACCCAATCTAACCATAGGCGGATTATGCGCGTCAAGCATATTAAAAATAGTTGGTCAAACGCCACCAAATCGACGGCCGCGTAACTGCATCGTCACTGACAAGCTGCACGGTAGTGCCATGCGCACGAACCAGCCCAACCGGCTGACCGGACTCAAGCGTTGCCGGCATCAATACCTCCGTCTCGGCGACAGCCTCATAGGCGTCGGCCTTCCAGCCAAATATTGCCAGCGGTTCTTTGGTCACCAAAGAGGCAGACTGATCCCATTCACTGTGCGCCGAACCAAACCTGGCACCCGCCGGCACCACCTCAATCCGGCCAAAGCCCTGTTTGGCGCTGGCAAGCAGCTGACGTGCGTCGGCCAGCAGGCCATTCGCAGACACGCTGCCCATGACGACGCCGATGATCCTGACTGACTCCCCCTCCTCAACTACGTGGTCGGCTGCAAATAAAAGACAGTAACCCGCCGCATATGTCGTACCTGTTTTGACACCAATCACACCCTCATCAGCCAGCAGGCGGTTCGTATTGGTGACAACGCCTATACCAGGCAGACTCACCTGGCGCTTGGCTACAATTGCCGCCAGCACGGGCTGCTCAAGCAGCTTTTGACCAATCAGAATCATATCGCCGGGCGTACTGACCGTATCCTGCGAAAACCCGCTGGCATCTGTGATGGTTGTATGCTGCAAGCCATAGATCTGGCTGACCAGTTTATTGGCAAACGCCACATATTCATCAAGCGATCCAAACAGTTTTATCGCCAGACTATCGGCAATATTATTACCCGAGATCACCAACAGCGCCTCCAGAGCCTGCTGCTGGGTAAGCGTCTGGCCGGCATGCACCGGGAACACCGAGCCGCCCCGGGCAAGGTACGAACGCCAAAGCTGCGCATCGTCGGCATCCAGCGTAAACATCCGGCCCGTTTCGCCGAGCCGATAAGGCGCGCGCTCCATAACAGCCAATGCGGTCACAACTTTTGTCATGCTGGCAATCGGCAGAGGCGTTTGGGCGTTTTCGGATGTAGCTAATACGCCCTGATCAGCACTGCCCACTGCGGCTGCACCCTGCCGGGGCCAGCTGATCGGCACAGGCTCAGGCTCGCTTGTATACGGCGCTTCCAGCGCAACACGCAGTCCGTCTACGGGCGCCGTCAGAGCCAGGGTGGTGTATCCGGCAGTCAGCATAAATATACCGGCCACAAGAAGATGCAGCCAGCCTATGCGTCTCTTGCGCTTTACCGCCTGACTATAGCGATGCTGTTTGAGTTCCATTACCCTTAAGTATAAGCCGACATCCGGCATAAGTGCCAGCGCGGGCTGACAACCAATAGCAGAACGCTTTCGAGCTGCCTCTCTCTGGCGCTCGGCATACGATGCTATACTGAGGGGCATATGGTCATGTCGCGCTATCCTAATCTTTTAACCGAGCGTCTGCAACGGGTGATTGTCCGTAACAGTATTATTGCATCCCACTTTGCAATCGGGATTGCAGCGCTTCTGGATGTGTTGTGGGAGCCCTATTTTGATACCAGAGGGAAGATTCTTGTCCTCTGCTGTGTAGCCGCCTATATGATAATCGGTGTTTTCCGGTTGCGGCCGCAATCAATTCTAAACCGCAAGCCGATTATCGCCATTGCGCTCTACTCTATTATTACGTTCTATGCCATTACCTACCTGACAGATATTCGCGGGTTCTGGTTTTTTATCTGGCTGGTGCCGTTGTTTCTAGCAAGCTTCTATTATGGCAGGAAGGGCGCCCTGATTATTATCGGCTTGGCCTCTCTCAGTCTGTTTCTAAGTTTTGCAACCTACATTGAACACATCACTAATAATGAAGATTATCTTTATGGCATCGGCCAGTATTTATTCTTTCTGGCGTTGTGTCTGTTTTTTATCGATACTTTAAGCATCAGTGAAGAAGACCGAAAAATGCTGATCAGCAGTCTCGAGAAAGCAGAATTCGAGGAAGAGCGCATCAATTCGCTGGTTAACAGCATGGAAGAAGCAGTCATAGGTATCGATCAGCAGGGGTCAATCACTTTCCATAACACATCCGCACTAAACCTCTTAGGCGTTGACAGTGGCGAGCGACTGAACCGGAAACGACTCGAATCATTTGTCCGTTTTGTGGACGCAAACGAGGCGACCGTGCCGCTTGACTCACTGCTTGCAAAAGGCAAGGAGCGTTATCAGACAAGCGACCTGTGGCTTATGTATGGCAATGAGGAAAAAATTCATATTTACCTCGCAGTCGCCGGAGTTCACACCGAAAGCCATGCCGACCACGAAAACAGTGTTCTTATCATACGTGATATCACTCAGGAAAAATCTCTTGAGGAACAACGGCGCGTCTTTGTATCGGTGATGTCGCATGAACTAAGGACACCGCTGACTACCGCAGAGGCCGACCTGTCCACCATAAAACTGCTGCTTAACGAACAGGATGCCTCCCCAAAAACCGTTGCCGCTGCCGATCAGGCGCACAACCAAATCATGAACCTCTCCCGCATTATCAACAACTTCAGCATGTTTTTAGAGGTTGGCGATCAGCCCGACAACGGCCGGGATCAAACCAGACTCAATTTATACCAGCTTCTGGAGGAGTTAAAACAAAAGTTTGAGCCCGCTGCCCAAAGCAAGGGTCTTGACTTTCGTATTGATGCCGGAGATCACGATGAACGCCTGCTCAGCTACCCAACCCGCGCGCTGTATATAGGCGAGATTCTCAGGCATTTGATCGAGAATGCAATTGAACATACCGATGAGGGCGGGATACAGATCAGCCTTACCTCCAGCGACCGCACGCTGCAGTTGTACGTAAAAGACACCGGCAAAGGCATTGCGCGAGCCGACCAGCAAAGGATATTCAAACCCTTCAATCAAGCGCAGGACTATGAAACCCGTGACACGGGAGGTTCCGGCCTGGGGCTGTTCATCTCACGGCAGTTAAGCCAAACTTTGGGTGGTTCTTTGGAGGTCGAAAGCGAGGCAGGAGCCGGCTCGACCTTTATCCTGACCTTGCCGCTGGACGCATCACAACCGCAGACTGAACAAGCACCACCACAAACCGAGCCCGCCGGCCGACAGCTCGCAGCCGAAAACGCCGCCTGAACCGCACCTCTTAATCGCATCCGCTACTAAAACATCCGGACGCTAACGTCTGTCTGTTTGACTTCATTGTCACTTTTAATGTACTAAGAACACTGATTAAGTTGAGCTGTCTCATCCTGATCCACACTACACATAAACTTTAAACAATAAGGAGCTATTTTATGGCTGCCAATAAAAGGAATATGTCTAGTGCCGAGATGCAGGCAGAGGTACTGGACAAAATTGCTCAGTTTTCTGAGCGCAATCAATCGTTAGCCGAGCGGATCCATGCCGTCATTATGGAGGCCGCACCCGAGCTGCATCCGCGCCTGTGGTACGGCATGCCCGGCTACGCCAAAACCAAAGACAGCGCAGTGCTGTGCTTTTTCCGTGAGGATGAAAAGTACATGACATTCGGACTGACTGAAGCAGTCAACCTCAAACCTGAGACCGGCGCCAGTGATCTGCTCATGCCGTGCGCCTGGTTCTTTACCGATCTCAACGCGGCAACAGAGCAAAAAATTGCTGAGATCGCCAAAATGGCCGTAAGCTAGCCAACCGCTGAAACTACAAATCAAAACCAAAAACGAGGCTCGCCTGCAAAGAGCCTCGTTTTAGCTTATGCTAAAATGAGATTGACTTTGGTATTGCACCGGACAATCCTCGTACCGGGCATCAAGAAAGACATATTTATTAAGGAGGGCTTATGGCATGGGTTATTCTGGTTCTGTCAGGTGTTTTAGAGGCGGTCTGGGCCACTGCGCTCGGTAAATCTGATGGTCTGACAAGACTATCACCCAGCCTGATCTTTTTTGCAGCCCTTGCTGCCAGCATGGCGGGTCTGGCCTACGCCCTGCGTACGCTGCCCACCGGCACTTCATACGCCGTATGGGTAGGCGTCGGCAGTGCGCTGACTGTTGCATATGCAATGTTTACCGGTGCTGAGACGGCCTCACTTATTAAAATACTGCTGGTGGCGGGGATTGTTATCTGCATTATCGGTCTCAGGGTCGCGGAGTAGTGTCACTTTTAGTAGGCGGCTTCGTTAAAACATCAATTTAATCAGGATATATTATACCTATGACAGATTTTATGAACCGCGCCGTCCAACTGGCAAAGTATGGCATGGATACCGGCATGGGCGGGCCGTTTGGTGCTGTGGTGGTGCGAAACGGCGAAATCATTGCCGAAGGCAACAACCAGGTGCTCTCTAGCCAGGACCCGACTGCCCATGCCGAAATTGTTGCCATCCGCCAGGCCGCCAATAAGCTGGGGCGCTTTGACCTGTCCGACTGCGAGATATACGTCTCGTGTGAACCATGCCCCATGTGTCTCGGCGCGATTTACTGGGCCCGGCCGCAAAAAGTCTATTATGCCGCCACCGCCAGTGACGCCGCCGCTATCGGCTTTGACGACGCTTTTATTTATACCGAAACCGCCAAACCGGCAGAAGCACGCAGCATACCGTTTATAAAAGTTGCCAGCGACCAGGTGCAGGCCATCATGCAGGAGTGGGTGCAAAAACCGGACAGACAAAAGTACTAACCGGCGCGGGACGCGGCGCTGAGGCCAGCCCTCAAAACCGTCCCTAAACAAACGCAGACGCCAAAAAGACGCGGCCTCCTAACCGCGTCTCCTGGTGCCGGCAAAGCCACGCTGCAACAGCCGTTTAAGGAAGAAGAGTATCAGCAGTTTCGTTAATCTCGCGATCAACTTTGTCCATCTCCTTATCGCCTTTATTCTTCCTCATGTCCTCAAACTTGGACTTTGCCCGCTTGGCCTTTGTCTCTACTTCTGATTTCATTCCCTCCATCCGCTCCTTTAGCTTTGCCTGGGTTTCGCTTCCCTTCCTCGGTGCGTACAGAATACCTGCCGCAAACCCGAGTACACCTGCGAGTAACACTTTGTTAGAGGTTGCTAATGCCATATTATGCTCCTATTACCTTAGACTTGTTGAGTATTGGTGCCGGCTTATGCGCCAGCACCTGCTTTTTATATGTCTTAACCCGGTTAGAGCCTGTGTACATAAGTTCGTGCAGCTTGGTGTACACCAGCTCTACAACCCTTAGTACCAGAACACTGCCGTAAATAAGCCCGGCCATGAGCGCACCGACCACCATTGAGGCCTGGCCTGCGAATATGAAAAAGCCCTCACTCATATGCCAGTCCTATCTTGCGTGACCGCGCAGCGCACGGTATACAGCGATTAAGACGACGGCGCCACCAGTGGCTACCAGAAGACTATACAGGTTGAGTCCGCTGACGCCTTCTGCGCCAAAGAATCCCATAATCAGTCCGCCGATAACGGCACCAAATATACCTACCAGAATATTAGCCAGCGCCCCCTGCTCTTCATTAGTATTCATGAAGATGGAAGCAATCCATCCGGCTAATGCCCCTAATACGATCCATGCGAGTATACTCAT
This sequence comes from uncultured Candidatus Saccharibacteria bacterium, assembly GCA_964490245.1. Classification (GTDB taxonomy): domain Bacteria; phylum Patescibacteriota; class Saccharimonadia; order Saccharimonadales; family JACDBH01; genus CAZBAF01. The sequence continues at coordinate 36,210 of CAZBAF010000005.1, read as the reverse complement.
GTACTCCTCCTTCCTTTCTTTGATTACCTACTCCGCCGCCTAGACACTCCGCTGTCTGAAAATATCCAAGAGGCGGATAATGCCAATCCCAATCAGCATATACACAAATGCGGCAACGAGGGTTTCTGTCTCAAAGCGCGCAACTCCGGATGAGGCCTCCAGGTTAAACAGGCCCCGGAACGGCGCCACCAACGGAGAGGTCACGTCGTATACCAGGTTCACAAAACCGTTTGCCTGGTTTGCTCCAAAAAGCGCCAATATAAAGCGCAGAGCAAGCAGGCTGAGCAAAACTCCAAGCACGAAGCGCACAATCATCTGTGCCCGTGTTACCCCCGGGTTCGCATCTGCAACTGCCAAATTTTCTTCTTCCACTACCGCATTACGATCTTCGACCGGTTCGCGGTAGCGTGATACTTTACGATATGTTTCTGCCATAATGCCTCCTTTTTGCCTGGCTATGGCCTAGACTATTCAGTTAATTCCGGAAACTGCTCGAACTTCCGCTTCAGGAAATGCCTGATCATGGTGTCTACATTTGCGGGTGGCTGTTTCATAATCTCCTCCTTTTTTGAAGTTAATTAATGACTTTGTTGGATGCTGAATTTTTAAAGTACCCTTTGGTTGATTAATCGTTTATCGCTAAACGATTACGTCCATCATAGGACAGCTGTCCGTCCTGTTCTGTAACCTGTCCAACATCAATTTTGTAAAAATACTTACAAAACGTACACTGTAAGCATATGAAACTACCCAGCTACAAAGGAAAAATCTCTTCCGTTCGTTATCCTAAAGCCAGCGTAGTACTGTTTCAGGGTGAGGTGCCGCGCTATGGCTTTCTGGTCCGCAAAGGCTGCCTAAAGGTGTATGCGATTGATAATGACGGCAACCAAAAAGTAGTGGGGGCATACTCAAAAGGTGACATTTTCCCGGTTGACTGGCTTACCGGAGCAAGCAAGTCTGCCATGTTCTATCACGAAACTCTCGAAGATTCTGTACTTATACCAATTTTAAAGTCCGAGTGCGAAGATCAGGATCTTTTTGAACATCTGCACGCATTTATGTCGCGCGAATCAGCCAGTTCGCTGATCAGAAATTTAGCGCTTCAACAGTCACACGCCACCAACAAGATTCTCTATTTTCTTTTTTATCTCGCGATGCGTCATGGCCAGACAAAGGGCAATGGATTGCTCAGTCTTGGCCTGCCGGTTACCCATCAGTTCATCGCCGACAATCTTGGCCTGACCCGTGAAACAGTCGCAGGCGAAATGAGCAAGCTTAAAAAAGCCAATGTCATTATGCACCGCCGCAAACATTATGTGGTTGACAGGTCACTACTCATGAAAACAGTCGGCAGGGAAATCACCAGCAATTTTGTCAGCTAATCGATGTCTTCAATAATCTTCAGCAGATCTTTGGGCGAAGCCCATGCTTTGAGCACGTACTTGTCGGCGCCGAGATTATATGCCTCGTCGATTTCCTGCTGCAAATCGTAATTGCTAAACAGAATTATCTTACTGCGCGGTCCGGTCTCCAGCGCCTGATACTCTTTAAGAAATCCTATGCCGTCAAGTGTCGGCATTTTTAAATCAAGCAGAATAATATCGGGTTGAAAATTTTTAAGAACCTCCAGCGCCTCGCTGCCATCATAAGCGACCTCTACAATATAGCCGGCCTTTTCGAGTATGGCTTGATAAGCGCTGTTTAGTGTTTTTTCGTCTTCAACCACCAAAATTTTCTTGTGACTCATTTATATAATCCTACTGATTCCGATCACTGGTTTTCTGTAAAATTTCTTACTGTTTTCGCTGTCAGATGCAGAGTAAACTCAGAACCTTTACCCTGCTCCGAAGCGACCGTGATAGAACCCTTATTTCTTATGGCCAGCTGGCAGGCCAGGTACAGTCCGATGCCGCTGCCCGGCGTTTGCTTGGTCAGCTCGTTGGGAATACGCGAAAACTGACGGAAAAGTTTTGGAAAATCCTTCTCTGCTATGCCCACGCCCGAATCTTTGACAACAACCTGCACCTCGCCCCTTTTATCTTTAATCGTAATATCAATTTTGCCACCTGGCGGCGTGTACTTAACTGCATTGCTGATAAGATTTTCGATTATCATCCGGGTACTGTGAATATCTGCAGCCACATAAACGCGCCTTTTAGGCGACATAAGCCGGACGGTATGGCCGGCCTCCCGAATTTCGTCCTGCATGGTGTCCAGCACATCCTGCACCAGCGGCCGCAGCTCAAACCGCTGCGGCGTCACGATAATTCTGTCGGCCTCTGTCTTGGCCAGGTATAGAAACTCGTTGATGATACGCAGCTGCCGTTCATTGCTGTCGTAGGCTTTCTGCAGCATAGCCTGCTGTTCGGGGGACAGATCGCCGGTAAAGCCCTCCAGCACCATGCCGACATACTGCTTGACGCCGGTCGCCGGTGTGCGGAGCTGGTGCGAAGCCAACGAGAGCATACTGTCCTTAGCCTTTTGCACCCGGCGCTCTTCTTTCTCGGCCAGACTTTTCATACGGCGCTGCAAAAGCAGATAGACCAATGTCGCCACACCAAAGGCCAGGATAAGGCCGCCGCCCAGCACATTGCGCGGACGATCGCGAATAGCTTTTGGTATGGCCGTATCGCTTATACCAAACTCAAAGGTCCAGTGCGCTCCAGCCACCCCCACGGTATCGGTGCGAACCCAGCTATAGCCATGGTCGCTTTCGTGCTGGGCATAAAGCAGATTATCCGGATTGGCTTCAAGCCCGTCATAAACCCGGACATTATAACGCTGATCACGCTCTTCAAACACGCTCGAGAACAGCTGCTCGGTTATAAACGGAGCGTAGACAAAACCTTTAACGGCTGCCCGCCGCTGTTCTTCCGTCTCAAGCGGCACTCCCTCTCGATACAAAGCCTGATACAGGTTCAGACCTACCATCCGGTTTTCGCCGCCCTGCACCAGCAGTAATTTTGAGGTCATAGCCGGCTGCCCGGTTTCGGCTGCGCGGTCCATAGCTTTGCGGCGGGTTGGTTCAGAGTACATGTCATAACCAAGTGCCGAGCGGTTGATATTATTGAAAGGCTCAATGTATTTAATGGTTGTATAGGCATCACGCCGCGGTTCTTTCGGCCAAATGCGAAAACCCGTCGCCCCGTCGGCGCGCACCGTGCGTTCGTACCGGTCAAGATTGTCAGCAGCAACAAATTCAGCATACCCCAATCCAAGCATGCCCCGCCGCCGCTCGCCCAATCTCAGCGCGCCCACAAAACTCGTCCACTCCTCGCGATTCACTTCATCACTGCTAAGCATTAGGCCGCGTGCTGCAAGCAGTGCATTCTCGTACGAGTGCACCTGTTGAAGCACGTTATTCTCGTTCAATATTGCCCGTTCACCCACCAGCCTGTCGCGCGTATTGTCTATATCGACATACGCCGTCCGCCAACCCGAGGCAATCAATACTAAAAACGTCAAGAACACCAAAACCGCGGGCACCATTGGGCTTGCCGTCAGCTCGCGGTGCGTCAGCCGAAGTACTTTCCTGATATTCATCCTATCGACCACTCTACAGCGTTAAAACGCTTTGTTACTGTAAAAAATCTTACAATACCCGCAATAATATTAAGCAGAGTCATCGGTCCGCGTGGCAGCAAACAAAGTCCTGATTATGCTTGGCAGCCGTCGGCCGATACATCAAACCGCGCCAAAACGCCAACTTTAATTATTGCTCGGCCAGCTGCTTGATTCTTGCTAAGGCTATGGGATAGTTAATCTTAAAATACTCTTCAAGGTCCGGCGGGACACCGAACGCAACCGTCAGGGTGGTCATGCCATCCTTTTCTGTCAGTGTGTAGCTTTCGGCGCCGCCTGTCCATTCCTTTTCGCGCCCCTGCTGGCCGTACTCTTGAGTATCGGCCTGGTGCCTCAGCAGTAAAAACTCGTTCATTACCAACTCCTCAACCAGACTGGTCACCCCATAGCCGTTCGCAGAGATAAACTGCACCTCGCCGCCAACCTTTAAATCACCGACTAAATGCGTACCCGGATCTATGATGCCTGCCCACTCCCGAAACGTTTCGTCCTGCCACAATGTGTCCCAGACTTTTTCTTTGGTAGCATGTATGTCAACCGCGAACCGCATTTCTTTCATGATGGCATTATCTCATAAAAACATGGCTGTCTTTACAAAATAGTGGCGTACTTCACGCCTGTTCCTGAAATATTTTGCCAAGAAAAACATTCGAATTCGCGCACCCTGACCATAGCCGAATGTCCACGGCAACGCTCGGCAGACCTAAGATACTGTAAATTATATTACTGACATGGCGGCCAGCTGGCAGTATTATGCAGCTACCTGCAGAGGGGCAGTAAATTAACGACTCGTCATAAGAGGCTTGGCTATGAAAGAACTCGAAAACAAGGTTGCTATTGTAACTGGCGCAGGGTCGGGGATTGGCCGGGAAGTTGCGCTTTTATATGCTCAGGCAGGTGCACGGGTAGTGGTGTCAGATATTGATGAGACGGCCGGCCAAAAGGTCAAAGACGAGATAACCGGCAACGAAGGTGAAGCTTCGTTTATTAAGGCCGACACCGCCGATCATCACCAGGTAGAAGAACTGGTGCGGCAAACAGTCGAACAGTTCGGCGGTTTGCATGTGGCCTGCAACAATGCAGGTATCGGCGGCCAATTGGCACCTGTCGCCGATTACCCTTTGGATGACTGGGATAAGGTAATTGCAATTAATCTCTCAGGTGTCTTTTATGGCATGCGTTATCAAATCCCCGCGCTTCTAAAAAGCGGCGGGGGCTGCATCGTTAATGTTGCTTCAATATTAGGGGCAGTCGGTACTAAAAATTCACCCGCATACATAGCAGCCAAGCACGGGGTTGTCGGCCTCACAAAAGCTGCGGCGCTGGAATACGCCGACCGGCAAATCCGCATTAATGCCGTTGGCCCGGGCTATATAAACACACCGCTTGTGCGGGAAGGCCTGGGCAAAGAAGCCATGGACGAGCTCGTCGCACTGCATCCGCTCGGCCGGCTCGGCGAAGCCTCAGAGGTAGCCCAAACTATCTTTTGGCTCAGCACCGGCCAATCTTCTTTCGTCACAGGATCATACTATCCTGTCGACGGAGGGTATCTGGCGCAATGAGCAGCACGCGGAGCGTTTATGAATGATGTGGTGCGTATTTTAGGGTTTGGCGGCAGTTTGCGGGAAGAGTCCTTTAATCAAACCCTGCTAGAGACAAGCTGCTTACTTCAGGCATCATCCGACATCTGTCCCGACGACATGTCTTTAGAAATCTATGACAAGATTGGCGATTTCCCCTTATACAACCAGGAACTGGAACAGGAAATGCCAAGCGCAGTCAAGGATTTTAAACAAAAGATACAGTCAGCCGGCGCCATCCTCATCGTAACGCCCGAATACAACTATGCAATCCCCGGCTTTTTAAAAAACGTTCTCGATTGGGCAAGCCGGCCCGCCGGAGACAATAGTCTTGATGACAAGCCCGGTGCTATCATGAGCGCCTCGCCAGGCATGTTCGGTGGCGCAAGGGCCCAGTACATACTGCGGCAAGTCTGCGTATCGCTCAACGTTCACCTCCTCAACAAGCCGGAAGTTATGGTGTCATCCGTGCACGAAAAGATGGATAACGGCAAACTGGCCGACGAGCCTACCCTGGAAAGAATCAGTGAACTCATGCGAGCGCTCGGCGTATGGACCCGCAGGCTACGCGGCACCGGATAAGGGGATTCGACTTACGAGCCGAAACCCTAAAGGCAAAGCAGCTTGCTCTTTGATCCGCACCAAGTTAAAAGCCCGCTCGAAAGCGGGCACTTAACTTGGCCGCCCTTAGTAGACGTACTTCGCAACTTTCAGCTATGGAATTGGTATAAGGGCGTATATAGCCTTGCCCGGAAGTTTTTCCCTAAACCCTGATTTTGCAAATGATAAATTATTCGAAATAGGCAAATTAATCCAAGGGTCCATCCAGCCACCTTCGCCCAAAGCCAAGTAGTGCCCGACAGGATACTTTGCTGACCTCTCAATTAAAACGATGGTTCCGATAGGAAAAGTAATGTTTGGTTTTTTGCGAACATAGCGGTTCTTGTATTTATAGCCTCTTTCATTCAATTTAATCACTAGATCACTTGGGCGCCAGCCATGCTTAACGCTATACTCTTTACCCAAGAACTCTACCGCCTGCTCAAATGTCATATCACAGATAAAGGCAAAGCAGGCAACACCACATCCATAATCCAGCTTCTGGGTCACACTCGGCCTCATACCGACATACTAGAATTTATAATTTTATAAACAAGCATAAAATGAAAGACTTCCGGAAAAGTTTTTCATAGTGCTTATGCTTGGCTGAGCATCAGCGACAATATTAGAACCAAGTTTTAAGTCTGGCTTAATCGTTTCGTCTCTTTTTAGCAAACCACCACAAGCCTCGATGTAGGTAAAATGTGTAGTTTTTTATTTTCTCTGATGTGAAGACCGCTGAATCAGATAAATACTTAAAAAGTATTAATTTTTCTGTTTTCTCGGGAGTAGTCTTTTTGGCTGGCTTTATAGATTTAGTAGGTTTTTCGGAAACACCTATTACCCCGTATCTCCACAACTCTGCGAGTAAGGCTTCAATTTTTTTATTTCCGATGCTGGTCTTTGTGCCTATAAAGGCAGAGAGATCTGTTTTTAATTGGGATGAGTTAAACATGTCATTCTTACTCAATATATCTACTAAGTGATCGATGCGCTCCTGACTAAAGTCATAATCAAAAACCCTGCTAGCTACGTATAGTTCGTCACGCAGTTCCTGTATAAAATAATTGGAATATTCGATTTCTGCGGCATCAATGTTCTCAAATGTTGCAGGGTGGCGTAAACTTAAACGATTACGCAACGCATAGCAAAACTGAAGGAAATCACGGGGTCTGTTGAATGATATTGCCGCCATGTATGCATAGAAGTTACTGCCGTATCGGTTTGTCGAGAATGACTTTAGGAAGTCCGTAAATATATCATCGGGAAAACGTTCCTTAAGTGAAGTCACTGGGTTTTCAAGCGCCTCATCTAGCTTGTCGGCAAAATAGGGCATTCGTCGAATAAGCAAACTTGCAAAAGCCTTTTCATCCCAAACAAGTTTCAAGCTATCCGTTTTTAATTTATTTACATTCGAGCCTTCCATGTACTCAAAGATGTCGTCTCTAACCAATGATACAAAACGAAGATTCAGCTCCTCCTCTGCAAAATTAAGGTTATAGGTTTGCAAATTTAATAGAAGGTTTTGAATGATAGCAAGATCTTTTAATAATACGTTTCTGTCAGATTCGTCTAGGTAATCGCTAATATCATCAATAAAAATGATTACTTTATGTTTAGGATTAATACTCTGTCGAAGAGAATCAAATAGAGAAGATGGTGAGTCGGCAATTTCGGCACGTTGCTTTTCAGTTTCGAAATTCAACTTTGTGCTGCCTTCGCCTTTAGCAAATAGGTAGGAAGCTACTGCTTTTATAGAAAACCCAGTTTTTCGGGATTTTTTTGTGGTCACAAAAGATTCATAATCGGCTAGCTGCTGTAGGCCATTATCTAGTAAAAAGTCCTTCCAGTATTTGGCTGCTTCATTAGAAAAATAATTAACATTAAGCATTTTCTGTATAGACTTGACCACTACATAGTACAGAATAGAGTCAAGAGTGTTCTTTTCAGTATCAAACCGCTTTATGTTAAAATTGCGGATCGATAACTTGAAAACAAAATCAAGATCGTATTTTTCAGCATTCTTTTCAAGATATCTTGCGACTGCTGATTTTCCCATGCCTTTACGGCCTGCCAAAATTGTATACCTTGAATGAACCAATTCCGAAATGACGCCTGTGTCGTGAAAGCAATCGAATAAGTAATCGTCCTTCTCGGCTTCAGTTTGCTGATTAATGTAGAGAGAGGGCATATGAAGTAATGTAACCTATGTCAATCAAATAAAAAAGACTTCCGAAGAAGTCTTTCATTCGAACCTATTAGTTCAATTTGCTGCTGGCTGGGGTTACGTGACGTACTTCGCAACTCTATCTATATCACAGAGTTTAAGCCTAATCCTGTAATCTGAATATGTTAATGATCTTTCTTTGCTGCCAATTTTCATTAGGGAACATATCAACGAGTGCTATGTTTCTAATAATCACTTCATCACCCATAAGTAGCCTCTCCACCTTCTGAATGGTGCAATGAGGCACAAATCCCCCTCTTGTGAATTCCGGAGTATTAAATTGTGCACCGTTATCCTCAAGTAGATCAACCGTACTAGAATGTAGAGCATCAAGCTCCTTGGTTTTATCTAACAAGATTACTTCCGTGGTTCCTAGAGTAGCTTCAATACCTGCAAGCGTTTTAATTGGATGATGGCTTGATAATAGTTTTTCTAGCTTAGCTTCAATTTTGGTTTTGCGAAGATCTATTGCAAACACATCAGCCAATGTAACGTGTAATGGCCAATCAGTCATATCAAACTCGGTATTAGTACCAATTGGGTTAATAAATGAGACTAAACAATATTTTTGAGAATAAGACATAGGATTATCATAACAAACAAAAAGACTTCTCTGATGGAAGTCTTTCATAGTGCTTATGCTTGGCTGGGGATGAGGGATTCGAACCCCCGATCACGGGACCAGAACCCGTTGCCTTACCACTTGGCCAATCCCCAATAATTACTCTGATTTTAACATACAAAGGGTTCGAACCCGGATTCGACCGACGTTCCGCCGTCACATCCTGCGACCCCGACACAACATCTTTGAGAACATAGTTCTCAAGAGTTGATGTCCTTGCGACATGCCAGTGGCATGTCTCTCCCCGATCACGGGACCTAGAGTCACGTTCCGCGACCCCCGAACTTCAACTTTGAAAACAAGTTCTCAAGAGAAGGTTCGTTTCCAAACTGCCACTGGCAGTTCTCACCGTTGCCTTACCTTCGCTAGCCAGCGAATGGCCAATCCCCAGTATTTTTTGGAACTGCCCTATTTTAACAGATAACGGCGTTTCTTGGTAGAGCCCCGTTTAACTTTTACAAAAACTTTAGAGAGGTATAATGCCCTTATGGTCAAAGCGATTATTGCCGGCTTAACACAGCCAGAGAATGCGTTAGTTATACCTACCCTTGCCCTTCGGAGTGTCACTTCTAAGTCCGGTCTAGGCGTCTATGCTAGCTCTGATATTTTGTACAAAGGAGCAGTTTTTGGCCGCGACTCGCTAGAAGTTGCCGAGGATCTTATGCGGATCAAACCGCGGCTGGCCCGCAATATCCTTATGACGCTTGCCAGTTTGCAAGGAGCCGAAAACCGCAAAGATAACGAGGAAGAACCAGGAAAAATAATCCACGAATACCGTACTACTTTGGTAGATAAAAAGCCAATCAATGACGCCTCTCGCAAAATATTCAAAGAGCTCAGCGACAAATGGGGCGGCACCGACGACGAGCTAAGATACTACGGATCCATTGATGCCACACCGCAATTCCTAAGAACACTTGGCTGTTATGTAGACTTATACGGTAAGCGTATCTTGCAAAGCCTTGTCATCCGCTACGACGGAATGGGCTACACCATGGCCGAAGCCGCCCAAGCTTCGGTAGATTGGCTTTTCTCCCGCCTTGCAGAATCCCGTTCTGGCTTATTAGAGTTCCAACACCAAAACCCGCACAGCATACTCAATCAAGTATGGAAAGATTCTGACGAATTCTACATCCACGCCGATAAACAGCCCGTGAATCACAACGCACCTATCGCATCAATCGAGGTGCAGGGCCTGACATACGATGCCCTGCAAACCGCAGCTAAATTGTTCCCCGAAAAAGCAGAAGATTACCAGGCCGCCGCGCAAAAAGTCCGTGACCGGACGATAGAATTGCTTTGGCAACCCGAAGCTAATTACTTTGCACTCGGTACCGATTATGGACCAGACGGAAAGCTACGCATTATCCAGACCACTACCGCCAACCCGGCCGCACTCTTGGATACTGGTTTCTTTGACGGTCTGCCCCAAAAAGACAAGAAGCTGTATGTTACGGGAATTGTGGAGCACATACTAAGTAGTAACTTTCTTACCCGTGCAGGTATCCGCAGCCGCTCATTGGAAGCCGCAGATCTTGTTGGCCACTGGGATTATCATGGATCCTTCGTATCTTGGCCCAAAGAAACATACGACATCGCCAAAGGTTTAAGACGCCAGGGCTTTCCAAAGCTGGCGGCACAACTGGAGAGCCGCCTATTGAACGTGTTCCTCAAGAGCCGGCATTACCAAGAATTTGTGTTCGTGGACAAAAACGGCCGGGTTCTCACCAAGCAACCAGTTAAGCATTCCCACGGGAATGTTATAGAAGTCAATAGCACCAACAAACCAGAGCGTATTCAGGCATGGACTGTCTCGGCGATAATGGCAATCCTCTCGAAACCGCTGCGGGTAGACTTGCTGCCAAAAAACCGCGGCCAGCGGCAAGCGTGGACAAAACAGCTAGAAGCAAAAATGCTTGCCGTAATGCCGCGGGTAAATGTATACATCAATCCATTTACATTAGGCTCACGCTACCCCACTTACCACTACCGCCTCAACCGCCAAGAGAAGAATAAATAGGCCAACTTCACCGCATAATTCACACGGGCCTGCCGTGGTATAGTATAGTAGTATATATCACTTTATGTGTGACAGAGGAGTTAGTGTGTGCGTGTCGGTGTTGTAGCTGCGCCTTGCTTACCTATTCCACCAGTCAAATATGGTGGTACCGAACAAGTAATTTATCATCTTATCACCGGACTCAAGGAAATGGGGCATGAACCCATACTGCTTGGAACGGCGGACTCTACTATTGATTGCGAAATTATCCCCATTGCAAAAACCCACCTCTTTTTCCCTCGTACCAGCAGCGAAGTGCCCGCATACGAAGCTGCCCTGAAACGGATCAACAAAGTAATCGCCCACAAATTGCGAGAGCTTCTGCCCCGCATTGACATTATCCATTCGCACGGTTTTGACATGTGGGGATTCCGGGACTTCCCAAACCTCACCACACTGCATAATCCTTTTGAGTTCGGACAGATCGGGTATTACGTCAAGCGAAAAGCTTTGCCCTATATATCAATCTCACACAACCAGCAAAAATCATTTCCTTCGCTGAATTATGTTGCCAATGTATATAACGGTGAGGATCCGAATAAATTCCCCTTTGTGGCCAAGCCAAAAAATTATGTCTGTTTCTTGGGCCGGTTCGATCGGGACAAAAACCCTCATCTTGCCATCCAACTAGCGCTGGCAGCAAAAATAAAGATCAAACTGGCTGGGAAAATAGACTTCAAGGGCGAAGAATACTTCAAGAAAGAAATCGAGCCCTACTTCAAACATCCGCTCGTAGAATACTTGGGCGAGCTCGGATTCGAGGAAAAGATAAAGCTGCTCAGCAACGCAAAGTGCAATCTGCACCCCACCACCTTCCGGGAACCTTTTGGACTAAATGTGTTAGAGGCCGCATATTGCGGCACACCAACGCTAGCCATCGCCCGCGGCGCACTACCAGAACTTATTAAAGACAGCAAGACGGGCATACTGGTTGAAGATTTTATGGAAGGCTTCCACCGGTTAGAGGAATGTTTCAAGCTCGACCGTGCCATAGTGGCTAGAAGCTTCCGCGAAAAGTTTAATTACAAGATTATGTCCGAGCAATACGTAGCAGCTTACGAAAAAGTCCTTGCCGATATGTCGTCAAAATAATCTCAACGGCTGGCGCCACCATCGTAGCCCAACGGAATAGTACCCGCGAACAGAAACTCTGGAAAAGCGTTTCTTTTGGCTGTTTTGTACTTCTCAACAATATCGTCATAAGGATATCTCTGGGCAAATGCAATCATGAATTCCATTAATGTCTCTTCATAATTCTCCAGCTCTGCCTTCAGAGTCTGCCTAAAAGCTTCTGTTATATCCGCTTGCAACTCTGGTTCGATTTCCAGCGCATAGAAGGCAACGCCAAGACCGTAGCGCAGCAAGTTAAGTTCTACTACTTGCCTTTCATTTAGGTTCGATTCTATGGCTTCCCTCGCACCCACGAAACCGTGCTCTGATTCGAGAATCCACGCCCGATGCAGGAGCTCTTCTTTTGTATCGAGTTTCTCCATTATTTCTTTGGACCGCCTCATCGACCGGCTACGCGAAACGAAATTACGCTCAACATTGGCTGTCTTGGCTGCAAATGCCAGTTCTACCGGCGCGGCAGCCGCAGCCAAATACAGGCGCCTTGTACCAGCGTAGCCCACGCCGGGCACATGCCCGATTGCGCGTTCCCATTCTTCAAACGCTTCAGTATTACAGGTTACTTCAATCTCGTTATTATCGATGAACTTAAAATCCGGAAATGGCGAAAAAGCTTCGTCGCCACTAACTAGTCTGATGTGGGCATATTTCGCCAACATTGCCCCGGAACTGCCAAGGGCATTACCGACTATCTCAACAACGTCTTTGAACTCCTTCTGCCACTCTTGTGGATCGTAGCGGGATTCGTGCGATGATAAATCTCCGGGAAAGAATTCGCTCATACGTTTTCCTTGCGCCACTTGGCGATTTCGGCGTGGTTATCAGCGGCTTCGCCGTTTGAGACAAACCTACGGTTTTTCTCAACGCGCGGTGCGCGGGCATAGCCCGCCGCTCCGGCTGCTCTTTTCCCTTCGTCCCTGCTTGTCTTCAACTTCATACGTTTTCCTTGCGCCACTTGGCAATTTCGGCATGATTGCCATTACGCAGCACTTCGGGTACTTTATGGCCGCGGAATTCATCCGGGCGGGTATACTGCGGGAACTCGACCGTCTGGTCATCAGCCTGGAATGATTCTATATCTGCCGATGTTTCGCCGCCAAGCACTCCGGGCAGCAGCCGCACCACACTATCAATAATTGTCAGCGCCGGCAGCTCACCGCCCGTCAGCACATAGTTGCCAATACAAATCTGCTCATCCACCCAATTGGTAATACGCTCGTCATAGCCCTCGTAGCGCGGACAGACGATTATCAGCCCCCGCTTTAGGCCTGCCAAACGTTTGGCATCGGATTGTTTATATAACTTTCCGCGCGGGGTCGGCAGCAGCACCAGCGCATCCGGGTCGATTGTTTTGGCGTGCTCAATAGCCGCCACTACCGGTTCGGGTTTAAGCAGCATGCCGTCACCGCCGCCATAGGGCGTATCATCAACCGTCTTGCGCGCACCGAGACCAAACTGACGCAGATCTATGACACTGTATTCGGCAATGCCCTTGTCTGATGCCTTCCAAAGCATGCTGGCGCCAAGATAGGGCGCAACCACCTCAGGGAAAAGCGTAATGACTTGAATTTTCATGGATTTTTATATTATACCATTGTTTTGTATTTACATCTACAAGTCATCTATGATGCACAACACCCCGCCACACCGGGCATTCCGACTATCAGCCACCAGGAAAAAGACTAAATATCCAGGTCGTCGAGGTCTTCGAGCTCTTTACGAGTCTTGGACACAACCGCACTGCGATCATCGCTGTCTTCATCCGGTGCAGCGTCTTCCGTATCATCGGCAGATACATCAGCGGCATCCGGCCTGCTGGCCCAGCCGTCTCCGTTGCCGCGGTCCTCTGCAGGTGCGCCGTTATCAACAATCTTAAGATTATAACGGGCATCGTTCTTGGTGCCCAAAGCCCGCAATAGCGTCCGCAAAGACTGTGCAGTCGCCCCGCGCTTGCCAATTACCCGCCCCAGATCCTCGGGATCAACAGTCAGCTCCAATAAAACGCCTTTCTCGTCGATACGGCGCTCTACCACCACTTCATCCGGTTTTCCGACTAGGGACTTAACGATATATTCTATGAATTGCTGGTCGATACTGTTGCTCATGTACGGTCTCCCTGGGTGTTAATTTCCTGAGTCCATTATACAAGAACCCTCAGCGGCGGGGCAATGAAAATGCTTATGTTTTTTAGACGACGCGTTTATTCTGCTTCAGCGGCTTCAGCTGGCGCCTCTTCGGCAACCGGTGCCTCAGACTCTGCCGGTGCTTCGGCTGATTCGGCCGGCTCTGCCGGAGTTTCTTCGGCGACTTCTTCCGCCGGTCGGGTGCTGCGGCGCTTGTCAGCGTTGCGCACAGCCCGCTGCTTGCCGGTATCAATCTTGACCCAGTCAGGCAGCTTAACACCCTCAGCCTTTAACAGCATAGCTGTCCGGCTGGTTGGCTGCGCGCCATGATCCAGATAGAACTGGGCCTTTTCTTTGTCGATAACTGTTTGTTTGCTGTGCGGGTTGTGGCTGCCAAGCATGGCCACGAGCTTACCGCTGGTAGGGGTCCGGCGACTGTCCTGAACGACAACGCGGAATTGTGCATGGCCCTTGCGGCCGATGCGTTGCATACGAATAACGAGCATTTCTGCTGCATCCCTTCTTAGTTATGTAATACAGATGGCTATTTTACAGATAACCACCTCTGTTGTCAAGACTATCCGCCCTGGCACTAAGGCAAAGAGCGGCGCCCTGACCGCAGGCTACAGCGTAAACTCGTTCACCGACACCTTGTCCACCACCCAGTTGGGCGCACCCGGCGAGCGCAGCATGTAGATCGTTACCTGATGAATATCATTGCCGACCGCCTTATAGTACAGCGTGGTAAACTTGCCGTCTTTAAGCGTGACTTTTGTGGTGATCTTTTTACATTCGACACTATAAGATTCGCCGTAACATTCGCTTTCATCCAGGTGTGATCGGTCAACCGATACATCGGTAATGAGCAGTGACTTGCAGGCGCTGTTGGACTGACACTGCGCGGCAAAATCACCGATGTTCTGCGCACTGACAACATCATAAGCCCGGAACATCAGCCGCGGCGTTATAAAGTACAGTACATTACTGAACCGCTTGGCCTTTGCGTCATAAATCAGCTGACCCAGCGATCCGGTCGGTGTTGAGACATCATATTTTGTCTCAAGCTGCTTGGACTCGGGCAAGCTCTGACCGGCGGCGTTGCCGGCCGCCTGCTGCTGACTGGCTTCTGCCGCGGCACTGCCGCTCCGACGGACCGTTATGGTGCTAGGCGAATCCTCGGTGGCGCTGGTACTGTCGCCGCTGCCGCTAATTAGAATATGACCGGGCAATGTGGCAGCAACCTCTTGCTGAGCCGGATCTTCTTTGGTCATAACCTTGCATCCGGCAAAGCCGATCAGCCCCATAATACCCACCAGTGCCACCAGCAGCAGCAAAGGATGGGCAAATCCGCGTGTGTTGGTTTGTGATCTCATTCTTTTACCCCTTTTATACCTTAAATAATCTTATTGCCATGCGCGTAAACACCAGCCCGGCCTGGGTCAGCAGCGTCAATCCAATCAGCACCGCCACCGAAATACCCAGTAGCGGCAGCCGGCCCAGCTCGTCAGAGTGATCATACGTCCCGCTAAAAAACTCCGACCTGAACCGCAGCGATAGAATATCCTTATACGCGTACACTACAAACAGAATAGTCGCCACGACCGACACCGCGTAATAGGCGCTGCAGAACTTCCATAATTTATGCGCGCGCCGGTGCGTTCTGGTTTTATGCAAGTTGGCCATCGCTCAGTACCCAAATGTTATTTTGCTTTTCCATAAAAATCTTCAGCCGGACATCACCATAGTCTTTGGTTCGGGCGGTCACCATCATCGACCCGGCATTTGGCGAGCTCGCCAACCAGCTGCCTTCGTCCATAACGAACGAAGCGTCACGGGGCAGCAGCGACAGCGATTCGCGGGCCTTTTTGCCCAGGTGCGGATTGCTTTCAGTCAGATTGGCGGCCAGGCTCATGATGGCCTGGCAGACACCGTCCTCCAGGTCGGGGTTGAAGCCGCTGCACCAGCGATATACCTGCCGGCCGCTACTGTCGGTCACCACGGCAGTCGGGCGCGGTGTCTGGCCCACCTTAAGCGGCTCGTCCGGCAGCCTGAGCGGCTGACTTGAGACTACACCGGATGACGGGGTCGGGCCGGCCGCAGCCGGCTGGGGCGCATCGGGCGTCGGCAGGGCGGCCACCGGTGCCGCCTCATTTGAAATAAGCGGTGCCTGCTGTACGCCGCGGTCTTTAGGTAACAAGAGATTATAGGCAACCAGCGCGCCGGCCATATTAATACAGCACACCACCACGGCAGTCAGGGCGGACGCGGCGGCTATCTTGGATTTTTGTTTTTTGCTGGCCATTTTGGCGTTTTTATTCTTTGACTATTACGCGTAATAGTACACGCACCGATCTTGATAGTGCAGGCAAATTCATTTGACTTATGCACAGCCCCTGGCAAATCGGGCGTTTACAGAGGTGATATGCCCCTCTTGACAAACCATACAAAGTGTGCTACAATGAGAAGATAGGGTCTTAAATAACAGCAAACCCCGGCCGCTCTTTTTTACATAAAAAGGGCGGTTATTTTTATACCGAACAACCCGCTATCGGCGGTAGGGATTGACTATGCCGTGGCGGCCAGTTTGACCAGTGCCTTCTCGGCGGCGGCCTGCTGGGCAGCCTGCTTGGACGGCCCCGTCCCCTTACCGAACAATTGACTGTCTACATACACGCCGACGGTAAAGGTTTTGTCATGATCCGGACCGGCCTCGTCCATAACCTTGTACGAAGGCGTAAAGCCCAGCTGGCTCTGTGCCAGTTCCTGCAGGCGCGACTTGGGATCCAGCCACGAACCGGTCTCGAGTATTTTGGCAAAGGTGCTCAGGATAATACGCTCGATAAGCTGCTTGGCGGCATCATATCCCTTATCCAGGTACAGGGCGCCAACGACGGCTTCAAAACTGTTGGCCAAAATCTGCGCCCGGGCGCGCTCGGTGCCGCGCTTTTCGCCCCGGCTCAGACGCAGCAACGGCTCAAGGCCCAGGGCGCTGGCAGCCGCACTGATGCTCTCGGTACGCACCAAAGCGCTGCGCCAGTTGGTCAGTATCCCCTCGGGCTCGGCATAGTTATTATAAAGATATTCGGTAACGACCAGCTCCAGCACCGCATCACCCAAAAACTCCAGCCGCTCGTTGTGCTCCTTCACCGTGCTGCGGTGTTCGTTGAGGTATGAGCGGTGCGTCAGGGCAGTAATCAGCAGTTCGGTATCGTTAAATTCAAAGCCAAGCTTATCCTTAGCAAATGTCTGATAGGCAGCCACATCCATAAATTTTTAAAGATTTCCCTTTCGTATTTTATTTAGCGCCACCAGCATAAGCTTGCCGATGTCTTCGTATTCGATTTTGTCCAGCGCGTCGGCACTCTTAAGCCATTCGCAGCCGTTCATCCACTCCTCGGGCTGCAGCTTGTCACTGTCGCCCAGCGCCCGCACCAGAAAAATCTCGGTTGTCATCAGCACCAGACTGGTCTGGCGGCGGTAGCGGAAGTTGATTTTGCCCAGCCACTGGAGGATTTCCATCTCCTGCAGGCCGGTTTCTTCGCGGATTTCGCGTTCGGCGGTTTTTTTGGATTCTTCGCCCTCTTCGATATGCCCCTTCGGGATGGTCCATCGTCCTTTGGCATCCTGAATCAGCAGGAATTCGATATCCTTGCCGTTTTTGGAACGGCGAAACACAATACCGCCGGCAGTCGGCTCACGCAGAACCTCTGAGATAGCCGGGCGGTGACGGTTAATAAAGGTCTTAAACCCCTTGATCGGGGCAGTTGGCCGCTTCATCATATTCTTAATCCTGGCACGCTTGCTGTGCCGTTCGGGCTTGCCTGGATTCGGGCTTGATTGAGGTTGTGCAGAGCTCACAAAAGTTGAAATTCTTAGTTAGGTTAATCTTAGTTAGCTAAAGTGCAGCGTCGGCCTTGTCTTTGTCCGGCTGGGGCTTTTCGTCGGCTACGCCTTCTTTTTGCCTAAGCAGCGAACCCAGCACACCGTTTACAAACTTGGAGCTGTTGTCGCCGCCAAAGGCTTTGGCAAGTTCTACTGCTTCGTTGATGACCACTTTAGGCGGCACATCCTTGGCATGCAACAGTTCATACGCACCAATACGCAGTACGACGCGGTCCATACGGGCGATCTGGGAGATCGGCCACTCGGGCGCAAGCGGCTGGATGACGGCATCCAACTCGCCGGCACGCTGGCTGACGCCACGCACCAGCTGTTCGATAAATTCCGTGTCCTCGATGGTCTCGCGGTAGCGCGAAACATTTCGGGACAGTACCTCCGGCAGCTCAAAGCTGGCGTCACCGGCTTCATGACGAAAATCCTGCTCGTACAGCGTCTGCAGTGCAACGATACGTCCTAAGTGTCGGTTTGAAGCCATAGTATTGGTTTGTTAAACTTTCCGCTAAATAGTACCTTGTCGTTACAAGTATACCTTATTTGACAGCTGTGTCAGCAGCGGATTTGCTGCGGCCGGACTCGCGTACGGTGGTAAAGGCCTTGACCGGCGACTTTGCGTTGACGCTGCGGGCAAGTTTGACCACCAGGTGGCTCCGGCGCAGGCCGGTCTTGCGATGTGAAGTCCTCTTCTTGGGCTTACCCATGAGTAAACATTACTCCTTAAATTATTTCTTTTAGAGTATTATAGCGTATTTTCTTCTCTGTTTCAATCTCTATATCATACCCGGGCAGCTGTGTGCTTGCAAAAACAGATATTTAGGTATATAACAACTGCATAGAAACATCACGATCATCTACGGGCAACAAAGCGCCCATTGACCCGCTGCTGCAGCAAAGCCTACACCGGCCCGGAAAAGAACCCAGCCATCAGCCCGAGGACAACACCTTCCGACAGCTTGGCCATGTCACTATCCTGCCGGCAGGCAATGCAGATCCCGCCCGCACGGAACAACAACCCGCCATATCGGACGAGACAGATCCCGAGCTGCCGCCCGCCAGCTAAAAACCCGCACCTGCCGTACGTGCCAGCTACCCAAAAGACTGCTAGACCACTAGATTGACCAGCCGTTTGGGTACGTAGATGGCCTTTTTGGGCTCACCGCTGAGGTGGGCTTTTACTTTTTCGTCGTTCTTGGCGGCCTCAATAGCATCAGCTTCTTCAATATCCGCAGGCAGCTGCAGGGTAGAGCGCAGCCTGCCATTTACCTGCACCGCGATAGTGATGGTATCCTGTGCCAGATATTTTTCTTCCCAGTCCGGCCAGTGGTCAATATGAACACTGTCCTCGTGACCCAGTTGCTGCCACAGCTCGTCCGCCGCGTGCGGCGCAAACGGCGCAATCAGCTGCACCAGACTCTCGAGCGCAGACTGCCAGCTGTCTTTATCTGTAAAACCATCTTTGGCTTTGAGTTCGTAGAGATCATTGGTCGCCTTCATCATGGCGGCAATCGCGGTATTGTACTTTTGGTCTTCCAGATCCTCGGTCACCTTACGAATCGCCGGATGCATAGCGCGCAGCGGACCATCCGACTGCTTTCCATCCGCCGTTTGTTGTCGGCTGCTTAAGTACTCCTGAACAAGATTCCACACCCGGTTTATAAACCGGTAGGCCCCCGGCACACCCTGCGGATCCCAGCGGATCCACAGATCAAGCGGCGCCGCAAACATCAGGTAAGTCCGCAGCGCATCGGCACCGTACCCCTGATTAATAATATCCAACGGATCAACACCGTTGCCCTTGCTCTTGCTGAACATCTGGCCGTCGCTGGCCGTCACCTTGCCGTTAAACAAAAACCGCTTAAACGGTTCGGGATCGTCCACCAGGCCCAGTTTATGGAAAAAGCGGGTGACAAACCGGGCGTAAATCATATGCGCGGTAGCATGGTCACCGCCGTTGTAAAAGTCTATGGGCATCCACTTGTTGGCCCGGGCGCTGTCAAAAATCTTTGCTTCGTTGGTTGGGTCAAAGTAGCGCAAAAAGTACCAGCTGCTGCAGATATAGGTGTCCAGCGTGTCGGTCTCGCGCTCGGCTTGTCCCCCGCACTGTGGGCAATCCACCTCCAGCCAATCGGTAGCCCGCGCCAAAGCGCTGCGGCCGTCACCGCTGGGTTGAAAGTCTTCGAGCTCTGGCAACACCACCGGCAGTTGATCGTCCGGCACCAATACCGGACCGCACTTCTCACAGTTAATGATCGGGATTGGCGCACCCCAATATCGCTGTCGGCTGACGCTCCAATCGCGGATCTTAAAGGTAGTTTTGGCGGTCGCCAGACCCTTCACTGCAAGATCCGCCACTATCTTCTCCCGCGCATCAGAACTTTTCATGCCATCATACTCGCCCGAGCCGACCATTACTCCTTCACTAGTAGGGTCTTCATCGGTTTTTACAACCTCAATAATTGGCAAATCGAACTTTTTGGCGAACTCGTTGTCGCGCTCGTCGTGCGCCGGGACGGCCATAATAGCGCCGGTGCCATAGCCAGCTAGTACATAATCAGCCACCCAGACCGGGATTTTTTCCCCGTTGATTGGATTGATTGCGTATGAGCCGGTAAAGACGCCGGTTTTTTCTTTGGCAGCCTGGCGCTCTACCTCTGTCTTTTTGGTGGCTTCTTTTACATATGCGTCAACGGCTGCCTTTTGCTCAGCGGTAGTGATTTTTTCTACCAAGTCATGCTCCGGCGCCAGCACCATAAAGGTCGCCCCAAACAGCGTATCCGGCCGCGTAGTAAAGACTTTGATGTTTGCGTCGCTGCCATCAACGGCAAAATCAATCTCGGCACCCTTGCTCTTGCCAATCCAGTTCTTCTGCGCGGTCTTGACCACCTCGGACCAATCCAACGCATCAGTGGCTTCCAGCAGTTCATCGGCATATTCGGTTATCTTAAAGAACCACTGTTTAACCTCTTTTTTCTCGACAATCGGGTCATCAGGCCCATCATGACGCCAGCATTTGCCGTCTATAACCTGTTCATTGGCAAGCACGGTCTGACACTTGTCGCACCACCACTGCATGCGCGCGTCCTGATAAGCCAGACCGTGCTTATGCATCTGCGCAAAAATCCACTGCGTCCACTTGTAATACATCGGCTCGTGCGTCGAAATCTCTTTAGACCAGTCATTGCTCCAGCCCATCGCCTTGTACTGGACATGGTAATCCGGAATAATTTTGGCCATGCTGGCCTGCGGACTGACACCGGTTTTGATGGCATAATTCTCGGCCGGCAGACCAAAGGCGTCCCAACCCACCGGGTGGTAGCTTTCGTACCCCTGCTGACGCTTATACCGTGCCATAACGTCAGATATGGTGTAGTTCATGGCGTGGCCGATGTGAATGCCTGCCCCGCTTGGGTAATTAAACATGCTCATGGCAATATATTTGGGCTTGGCGCTATTCAGGTCAGCCCGGTATGTCTGCCGTTCGTCCCAAATTTTTTGCCACTTCGGCTCGATTTCTACTGGATTGTATCGTTGCATGCAAAAACCCTTATATAAACTTTAGTTAAGTGTAGCGCTAAGTATAAAGAAAGAGAATAACTGCCCTAACGGGCGAGAAGACGCAAACTGCACACTTTTTGCAAAATCATAAGATTATTATAGCACATCCGTCGAGCCCATAAACACCGGCACCCCTGACCGGCCTGCTCCTAAAGCTGCTGCCGCACCATCTAGCCCTTTAGTATTGCAGCGACTGCCTGAAACCTCTCCAATGCTGAGGGGCTATGACTGTATCCGTCCTCCCATAAAGCCTCCCGAAGTCCTGATCGCGCAATACCTTCTGCACCTTCGCCATTGCGAATACTCTCTGCAAGTTCGTCCAATCCTCCCTCTCCCCGAATGACAAAGTTTCTGACCCGTAATCGCAAACCGACGTCTGGCGCTTCCTGCTGCGGCGGCTCTTGCACCTTTTCGGGCATATGAACCGTGGCACTTGTCCAGCCGGCTACGTCGTTAGGCACAAGCGTCACCTCTACGGCACCCGGTAGCAGATATTTCTTATTTGCGCGCTGACCGGACGACTCGACTATGCCCCCGCTCAGCTCGATCAGCTTACCTGCGCCGATCCCGAAACGAACCTTCAGCCGATCAACAATCTCATTATCGCTCCCTTGACCAACCAAAGATACATAATCGCGTTCAAAGAAATCCTTACGTTTTAGCCACTGATCTTTATTCCCGGCCAGGATATAAGCTATTGCGGAGAGTTCGGGATCTGCACGATGAATCGTCACTACGCCGCCCAAATCGATATCATGACAACCCGGCCTGTACGCCTCAGCCAGTTGCGGGTCTTTGCTTAAATCAGTATTATATGCAGCCATCTTGCCTCCTGGTTTGCATGAGATTATATACCGCCCTGACATAAAAGCTAAATACTGCACCTGCCTGAACCTGCCTCGACCGTACGGCTGCAGCAAAAGCAGCAAGGCTCCTGATATACTTGTCCTATGCGTATTCTTTTAGTCGCCGGTGGTTATTCTAACGAGCGCGAAATCTCCATTCGCTCCGGTAAGGCGGTTCATAGAGCCCTCGAACAACTGGGCCATACAGTCGCAGAAGTCGATCCGCCAGATAAAGCCTTCAGCCTCCAACCATATATAAATGGTATTGACGCAGTGTTTCTTGCCCTGCACGGAGAGGGCGGTGAGGATGGTACTCTGCAACACCAGCTCGAAGATCTAGGCATTCCTTTTGTGGGCAGCGGCAGTGCAGCTTCCAGGCTGTGCTGGAACAAATGGAATTATAAACAGCTTCTGCTTGCAAACGGACTGCCCGCCAGTAGGGGCGCAATTGTGCACGAGGTCTTTGACGATTTTTCTGACGAGATTATGCATCCTGAGTTTAAAGAACCGTTCGTACTTAAACCAAATCGGGGCGGCAGCAGTCTTGACACCCTAATCGCCCGGAACGCCACCGACAACGACAGAGAGGCCGCCATGAGCTTACTGGAGCAATATCCTGCGGGCATGTTGCTTGAACCGCTTATCGAAGGAGCCGAAATAACTGTCGGTATCCTCGGCGACATCGCTTTGCCCGTCGTCGAAATCATACCGCCCGATGGCAAGGAGTTTGATTACGAAAACAAATACAACGGCTCCACCCGCGAACTATGCCCGCCCCGTAATATCAGCGAAAAAGTGCAGAGAAAGGCCCAGGACGTCGCATTACAGATACATAACCTGACCGGCTGCAGACATATGTCGCGCACTGACATGATTGTCGATAAAAACGAAGATCTGCACGTGCTAGAGACAAACACCATACCTGGCCTGACAGATGCAAGCCTGCTTCCGCTCATGGCCAAACAGGCAGGCTACTCTATGGAGCAACTGATAGACGGCCTGCTCGGCTTTGCTCTTCAGGACACGCGGGTTGACCAGCGGGCATAGTGATCGTTGCTGCCCTGCAGGACTTCCTGATAAAGCGCCTGCAACCTCTGGGTAACGGGGCGGCCGTTTTTTCCGATATGGCGCGCATCAATCTCGGTAATCGGCGTCAGATATGCCGATGTACCGCAGGCAAATACCTCATCGGCTATGTATAGCTCGGTCAAATCAACTGAACGTTCGACTACCGGTATGCCTGCATCTTTAGCCAGCTGAATAACGGTCCGCCGCGTAATGCCCTCGAGCAGGTCATTGGTCGCATCAGGGGTAATCAACTCGCCGCCGCGCACCAGAAAAATATTGGCCGCACTGAGTTCGCAAACATGACCGTGCGCGTCAAGAAAAATACAGTCATCATAACCGCTGTCGATAGCATCCTGCTTAGCCAGCACAGAGTTCACATACGCCCCGTTCACTTTTGCGCGCGACGGAATAGCGTAGTCCGGAATACGCCGCCACACACTGGTCTTAAGCCGTGCGCCATTTTTAGGCAAAATCGGTGTCGCTTCATACAAAAAAATACTTAGCGAAGTGTGCAGGCCACGCGACCGGGTCCCCGGCACCAAATCATCAACGTGCACCGTTGCCCGCACAAAAACCGACTCCTCCGGCTTGTTTGCCAGCACCAGCCTTTTGATAGCGTCTGTAAACTTAGTAAGATCCCAGTTTTTCTCAAAGTCATCAATGCCAATGATTTTTGCCGAATCAGTCAGCCGCCTAAAGTGATCCTCCAGCCGGAATGCTACAAAACCACCCTCATCTGTTATAGAAAGCGGAAAGACCGTATAAACACTCAGTCCATACAAAACCGCCGAACTGGCCACACTAAGCTGTGCGTTATCTAGCCCGATCAACCTGTCACCAAAGAATACCTTCTCGTATATCTTTGCCATATTACACCTTCCGTTTAAATTGTTTCGCTTTCTGTGCCAGCCAATAGTCCGATTGGCGGACGAGCTTGCCGGCGTCTTCAGGATCGGCCAGCAGTTTTTTGACTGCCTCTTCAGCGAATACGCCATTTTGCGACCCTTTTGCAAAAATCACCGCCCCTGCCTCTACCTTGCTTTGTATGTATTCGCCAGCCGCATGCGGATCATCAAACTTCTTAACGCTGCAGCCTTTGGCTTCGGCCGCAGGTGCCAGATAAGTGTTGGCCTCCGTACCGATGGTTGCAACCAGGGCCAGCTTGTCAGGATCACAAAATTCGCCGACCTCTTTATGGGCAGCAGGCGAGAGCGCCCCCAGCTCGTTCATGCTGCCTAAGATCGCAATACGCTGCGGCGTATCCAGCTCGTATAATGTTGTCAGACCGGCTTTGACCGCCTCAGGACTGGAGTTATAGGTATCATCGATAATCATACTGCCGTTAATACCGCGCAAACGCCTAAACCGTCCGCTGACCGGCCGGATTGCAGCCAGTCCGGCGGCAATCTGCACGTTCTTAAGCCCCAGCTCCTTGCCGACCACCACCGCCGCCAGCAACGAATACAACTGAACTTTTGACACCACCTCGTGGCTGACATGCAGATAGATTTCGCCGCCATGCTTTATATCGCCCTCATACCCTGCGGCTGAATGAAACGTATTAGCCAGGTAAAAATCACTGCCGGCTGTATTGAGGCTGTACGACAAAGAACCCTCGGGCAGTGCAGTACGGAAATTTTCGGCGACCAGATCGGCGTTGTATATTACACGGTTGCTATACGCCGCTACAGACAGCTCCTCGTCCGCTACCGCCTGCAAGTCAGCGAAAAACTCCATATGTTCGGGGGTGACTGCGGTTACGACGGCAATGTCCAGCTGCAGATATTTGCCAAAAGCCGCAATCTGCCCCGGCCCGTCTGTTCCAAGCTCTACCACCACCACGTCGTACGGATACGACCGGATTTGCTTTTGGTTACTGATAAATACCTTCAGCCACGCTAATGGATTGAACAGACTCGGTGCCTCCTGGCCAAAAAAGATCAGCGGCACCGTGACAATATCGTTATAATTCCCCTCCTGATACCGCACCCGCAAGGTTTTGCCCAAAGTCTGGGCAATTGCCAGCTTGGTACTGGTTTTGCCGATACTGCCCACCACGCCAACCACCTTGATGGGATGTTTTTTGCGCAAACGCCTGACTTGCCACCCCAGAACGGCAACAACGAGACCTTTTAAGAAATTCTTCATTACCGTTAAGTATACCACTGCAGTGGCAGCAAACCCGGTTTGAAACTACTTGGTGGAGCTATGGGGACTCGAACCCCAGACCTCTTGTATGCCATACAAGCGCTCTAGCCAACTGAGCTACAGCCCCATCAACTAGCTTCAATTCTCGGAGCAAATTATAACAGATACAGCGATAGATTTAAACCCTAATCCAGGTGCGGTTTTTTGAGTTTTGATGAGGGGTTAAGAATTTTCTGGCTGGCGTAGTTAAGCTCGTCAGCGGCAATATTGAGCACTGTGTGATCTATAATTTTGGCCTCGTAAAGTGATTCGGGCCCAAAACGCACGCTCAGGCGCTTGTACTCGCCGCTGCCCTGGCGGCGCCAATTGGCCTCACCGCGCTCCAGCATTTCGGCGATACCCTCAATCATCGGCAGATAAAAATCTACATGATCCAGCCCCACCACATCACGCGAGCCCTCGCGCCGCTCGATCACCTTTATCACGGTAATACCGCGCGCCAGCGGCTCGTTTAAAACCACCGTAGCAATCTTGCGCTTGCCGACCGTTACGCTGTGGATCTGCAGCGCATAGTTGTCCAGCACGCTCATCACCCGGCGGTACTCGGCCCGGCTGCCGACCTTCCAACCAACGGCCACCGGCCGCATCTTTTCGGCAATACCATACAATCCCATGCGCGCGACATATTCGTCCCACTTCATGAAATATTTATCGAGGCTTTGGCTAAGTGCCTCTTTAGCCACAGGATTAATCAGGTCAATCATCGCAGTCTCTTGTCAGTCTCCCTCTCGTTTACCCTTATTGTAGCGCAAAACAATGACTTTAGGATAGCAGTTCGAGCAGTTTCTGTTCGTCAATGACTTCGGTGCCTAGTTTGCGGGCTTTATCGGCTTTGCTCTGGCCGGCTTTGGCACCCATCACCAGATAGGTTGTGCCCTTTGCAACGCTGGACTGAAAAGTACCGCCCAGTGCCCGGATCTTTTCGGCTGCCGCCTCGCGGCCCATCGATTCAAGCGTACCGGTAATAACAAAACTCTTGCCGCTTAACGGCCCGCCGGTCTGCTTGACCTCTTCCGGCCAGACTCCCAGACGGCGGAACTTGGCAAGCAGCGCCTGATTATCGTCATCAACAAACCAGCCCAGGATAGAATCTGCGACAATTTCGCCAATTCCGTTTACCCGCTTGAGCTCTTCGTAGGTAGCCTGGCCAAGATTATCAAGGTTTTTAAAATGATTAGCCAGATCAACCGCCGTTTGCGACCCGACGTGCCGGATGCCCAGTGCATAAATAAAACGCGCCAGCGGCGGCCGTGTCTTGGCGGCAATGGCCTGCACCAGCTTTGTAGCCGACACTTCCGCAAACCGGTCCAGTGCCATAAGCTGCGCTTTGGTGAGCGTGTATATATCGGCCAGGTCTTTTACCAAACCGCTGTCAACCAGTGCTTCGACGTTTTTTTCGCCTAAAGTGTCAATATCAAGCGCGCTCTTGCTGGCAAAATGCGCCAGTGCGCGCTTAAGCAGCAGCGGACCGGTCGCCCCTTTCACACGATACACCGCCTCGCCCTCGGGCCGTTCAAAATCCAGTTCGGGATACTGCCGATGCAGCTCTTTCTCCATTAAAAATGTTCTGGCGCCTTCAGGCCGCAGCTCTTTAACCACCGATTCGACCTGCGGAATAATATCGCCGGCCTTATAAATTACAACCGTATCGCCGATGCGGATGTCTTTGCGCTTAATCTCGTCGGCATTATGCAGGCTGGCATGCTGCACCGTTGTACCAGCCACAACAACTGGATCAAATACCGCTACCGGTGTGGCAGCACCTGTTCGCCCGATGCTGATGACGATATCCTTTACGACAGTCGTTGCCTGTTCGGCCGGATACTTGTAAGCCACTGCCCCGCGCGGATTTTTACCCACCACGCCCAGCTCGCGGTACAGTGCCAGATCATTCACACGGATAACCAGACCGTCAGTATTAAACGGCAGCTCATGCCGCTTGCTTTCCCACTTATCAACAAACGCCATCACCTCGTCAAGCGACGTAAACACACCCCTCTGCGGATTTACAATCACGCCAAGTGACTGCACTGCTTCCAACCCCAAAGACAGCGTCGGCACCTCCTTTAGATCATCGCGCAGAATATCCCAAGCCCTAAACTGCAGCGGCCGCGCTGCCACCAGTTGCGGGTCAAGCTGACGTATGGTTCCGGCGGCCAGGTTGCGGGGGTTCATAAAAACCGGCTGGCCATCTGCCTCGCGCCGCTTGTTGAGCGCCTCAAAATCTTTTTTCAACATAACAATCTCGCCGCGGATCTCTGTACGGCCGCGCAAGAAATGCTCATACCCCGCCGCCGAACGCAAGCGCAGCGGCACCGTCGGCAAGGTGCGCACATTAGCTGTCACATCTTCGCCCACCAGACCGTCGCCGCGCGTCACCGCCTGCACAAGCACACCGTCCTGATAAACAAGCGCGCAGGCCAGACCATCCATTTTTATCTGGGCACAAAATTCATGGGTACGTCCGGGCAGCAGCTTGTCCATGCGCTTTACCCACGCCTCAACATCATCCCGGCTAAACACATCATTAAGACTCAGCATGCGGCTGCTGTGGGCAACCTTTTTAAAGCCCGAAAGCGGCTGTCCGGCAACGCGCTGCGTCGGGCTGTCGCTGGTAATAAGCTCGGGGTGCGCGGCTTCAATCTCCTTCAGCTCGGCCCTAAGCGAGTCAAACACTGCATCAGGCACGCTCGGCGCATCCAAAACGTGATATTCATAATCATATTGACGCAGCAGCGCCCGCAGCTCCTCGGCCCGTTTTGCCGGATCACTGGCAGCCATCACAACAACTCCCGGTACAGTGCATAAAAATAACTATGAAACACAATCAGCCCGCCTAAGCTAAGTACCATAAACAAAAGTTCTGCCGCCAGCGGTGCAACCAGCACCAGCGGAAAGAAAACCAGCAAAAAGAACACCAGCACGATAAGCGGAAAAATCAGCAGACGCCGGACAATCAGCCAGCGCCGATAGCGCACCAGCCTGCGCGCTGAACGCAGTGCCGCCAGCGGTGTCATATTGGGCAGCGTCACAATATAAAGCGCAAACAGCGACGAACTCAGCCAAAAAAACGATATACCCACGCCCAGCAGCAGCAAGACAAACCAGCCGATCTGCTCAATGGCGCCGACTGCGATACCGTTCGAGCTGACAATACCGTACAAACTGGTGGTGATAAGGGCCGGCACCAGTTGCAGCATCATAATTAGTCCAACCAGCAGAAAAGGCACAAACGGTGCGGTCCCTGCGTAAAAAGCATCCCGCACTTTTACCTGCCCTTTTTGCTCAAAGCTATGCCTGAGCGACCAGATAACAGCCAGCGACACCAACACCAGCAGCACCAGCTGATAGACACCGCCGGCATCGCTGGCCGCACTGCCGGCCGTAGAGGCAAGCACGCTCAGCAGCGTTACCCCTGTCTCAGCCGTGCCCAGCTCATCACCGAACAGCTCGCGCAGATACTCCTGCGTCTCGCCCAACTGAAACCCTGTCGCCAAGCCCCGTACCAAAAACACATACAGCACCAGATGGATCAAAAAAATACCAAAAAACAGCTTCCGGTGTTGCCACAGATGCTTCAGCGAACGGCCCAGCAGCTTCATGCCGCCACGCACATGCGTGGACGTTTTGACCGCCTTTTTCCTGCCTCGCCGGTCAAGCCGCCGCACCCGAGGAGCCGGCTTTACGGTTGCTTTTTTGCCAGTTTTTTTTGTTTGAGCAGCCGCCGGCATCGGATTGCTACGCCTTTGTCCCCATGCTACGCAGACGGGCAACCCGCTCCTCTATGGGCGGATGGGTACTAAACAGTGCGGCAATACTCTTGCCCTTCAGCGGATTGGCAAAAAACAAATGGGCTGTGCTGGAGTTTTGGTGACTTTTGAGTGCCGATCCGTACTGGCCGATTTTTTCGAGCGCACTGGCCAGCCCCTCTGGGTAACGCGTACTGAGCGCCCCGGTGGCATCGGCCAGATATTCACGCTGCCGCGATATTGCCAGCTGAATCAGCATGGCAGCAATCGGTGCCAAAATCGCCCCGGCGATACCCAGCAGCAGCATAATCTGGTTGTTGTTGCTGTTGCGGTCACGGAAGAACGTCATGCGCAGCAGAATATCGGCCAGCAAACCAATGACTGCCACCATAGCAAAGGCAATCATACTGACCCGGATATCATAATTCTTCACATGTCCCATCTCGTGGGCCATGACGCCCTGCAGCTCGCTGTCATCCATAATCTTCAGCAGGCCGGTTGTTGCACAGACAGCCGCATGATTGGGGTCGCGGCCGGTCGCAAATGCATTCGGCGCCGCATCCTGCATGACGTACACTTTCGGCATAGGCATGCCCTCGGTGATGGCAATATTCTCAACAATCCGGTACAGCCGCGGGTTGTCCTTTTGTTGGATCTCTTGCGCACCGTTCACCGCCAGCGCAATCTTTGACGCACTGTAGTAACTGATCAGCGTGTAGATCAGTGCACCGATCAGCACACCAATCGTCACGCTGGGCGCCCCGCCGCCATACAGCTGACTAAACACCCATCCCAGCCCACCAATCAGCACCACAAAGAACGCCATAATAATGACGGTCTTGCGCTTGTTGGCAGTGATTGAACTATACATAACGTATCTCGTAGTACGTATACCGTATTACGTATCTCTCCCTTTCGCACTTTTCTTTAAACCATTGATCATCTTCTGTATAGCTACCGACTCGTCTATATGCAGCACAAGTTGTGATTTGCTGACAAACCCAAGATCATGTGCGATATATAGATGACTCTGCACTTCAGTCAGTGAACCGAGGCTCATTCCATAAAAATTCAACTTTTCTTTAGCGGTGTTACGAGAGAAGCCTTCCGCTATGTTTGCCGCAACCGAAACGGTGGCGCGACGTAACTGTGATGACATCCCGTACTTTCCTGATGCAGGAAACTCAGCTGTAGTTTTATAGACTGCAACTGCAAAATCGCGTGCTTTTTGCCATGTCCTCAACTGCGTAAATGAGTTAATTGGATTAGTCATACGCTATACGTAATACGCTATACAAAATACACTTTTAAAATTTGACCGATACCGGCTTATTGACTTCTTCGCGTTCGCCATCTTCAACATCAAAGAACTCGCGGTCGGCTTTAAAGCCCAGCATGCTGGCAAAGATATTGGTCGGGAACACCCGGCGCTTGGTGTTAAAGTCGCGTACTACACCGTTATAAAACCGGCGTGAGGCCTGGATTTTGTTCTCAGTATCAACCAGCTCGGCTTGCAGATCACGGAAGTTGGCATCAGCCTTCAGATCAGGATATGCCTCGGCAACTGCAAAAATGCTCTTTAGTGCGCCTTCCAGCATGTTCTCGGCCCGGCCCGTTTCTGCAGGACCCTGGGCATTCATAATCGCCGTACGGGCTTGGGTAACTTCTTCAAACACGCCCTTTTCGTGCTTGGCGTATCCCTTGACTGTTTCGATAAGGTTTGGGATAAGGTCAAGCCGGCGCTTCATCTGAACGGTTATGTCACTCCAGGCCTCGTCGGCACGAATATTCAGCCTGATCAGGCCGTTGTACATTGCTGCAAAAATAATAACCAGCAGCAACACAACGCCGCCGACAATAAGTAACCACATCATAATTCTGTCTCTCTCCCCTGTTAGTTTATGGTTTTAGTATAGCACTTGTGGCTTGCTTTTTCATAGTGCCTGCCGGCATTTTGTCAGGTTGCCGCCGGGCGGAATTATGATCCGTCAGTACAAAAGACCCTACTTGGCAGCAGGGTCTCTTGTATTGGTGGGTTGTGAGGGACTCGACCTTCCTGCGCAAAAGAAACTTACTTTTGCTACAGAAACTTTTCAGCACAGCCGAAAAGCCAAGGGCGGGGAATGTCCACTGGACATTCCCGTTCGAGTCCCCGGATCATACCATGAAAAAAGCCGTCACAAGTGACGGCTTTTTTCATGGTGGGTTGTGAGGGACTCGAACCCCCGACCCTCTCGGTGTAAACGAGATGCTCTAGCCAACTGAGCTAACAACCCTTGTTTGTAATTGTAAAACTAATTGGGGTTCGAGTCCAGGACTCGACCCACCTCCGGCGGGCCCGGAACTTCGCGATTGCAAGCACAGCTTGCATCGGAAGATTCCCTTGCGATCCGCTCTTCAGCGGAGCCACTGGCAGTTCTCACCCCGACCCTCTCGGTGTAAACGAGAGACCAGGGCCAACTGAGCTAACAACCCGGAATTATCCAAAGAATAATATCATATCAACAGAGATAAGCAAAGAATTTTAGCCGAGACTTGACAAACATACGTAATCTGTGCTATAATAAGAAGATAGGGTCATTTTTCGTGCAATGCGCTGTAATCTTTCTTACAGACACTGACCGCTTCCTCTTTTTATACTTTAAGATGCCTTAATTAATAAAGGATCATCCTCATGCCAAATGTTCACCTACAGACCGCCGCTACCAATATTCTGCGCGCCACCGATGATCTGAGGCTCCTGCGTCAGCAAGTCAAAGAGCAAACAGATGCGCGCAAGAATGAGATGATGCAGCAAATAAACGAACTTAAATCGCAACAGAACATCATTCGCCAGCAGCAGGCCCGGACCCAGAACGAGCTCGAACGAGTACAGTTTGACACACAGGTGCGTCGCCTGGATGACGAGATCAAGCAGCTCGAACGGGACATTACTGCAGCCCAGGGCGAAGCCGATATGAAGTTTGTCGACATAGACAAGCAGATTGCAGATCTGAGCGAGCTGTCAAAAAGCCTGGCCATGATGGCCTAGCCGTACCCATAAAGTCACCTTGAGAAATTCCCCGTTCTGCAGTAAAATAAGCGGCGTCGTGCTAATCCGTAATTTGCGGCTCTTTAGCTCAGTTGGTAGAGTAATGGCCTGACGCCGGTCAAGCCTTTACGGCTTGACAAGGTAGCGAGGTGTTACAATTTATTAACACCGAGCGTTAGAGCCTTTAGCGCGACGAGGGCATTTACAATCAACTTCATAGATCGATTAAATTCGGCTCTTTAGCTCAGTTGGTAGAGCAGAGGCCTGAAGAGCCTTGTGTCCCCAGTTCGAGTCTGGGAGGAGCCACCAAGTAAAACCCCCACCTGCGCGTGGGGTTTTTACTTGGCTGATATCTTTGCAGGCTCGAACTGGGATCCGCCGATTGGCGGGTCAGTTCGGCGGAAGCCAAAAGGAACGCGAAAGCTTGCTTTCGACCCTTTTGGCTGGAGAAGGTCAAAGACCGCTGTCTGGGAGGAGCCACCACGAAAGCACCCGCCCCTGTGGCGGGTTTTTTCGTGGTCGTTATTGCCAACCTGAACCGCTGCCTGTCGGCGGTTCAATAACGGCTTGGCCGGTCAGTTTTCCGGCCAAACGGCTATATCCTAAGCCCGAGAAAATAGTTTCTCGGCGCGCAGGAGTATTCTGGGAGGAGCCAAAATAGTACATGCAAGCCCGGCCTGAAGTTACGGTCTGAGAGGGAACCTGTCCGGATAAAAACATAGGCACTTGCAAAAATAACCCCTGTTTCATATAATCTTACAGGTAATTACGCGGGTGTAGCTCAGTTGTTCAGAGTGAGAAATGCCTGTGGCATTTCGGAAACGAATCTTCCGATGGCAACTGGTTGCCAGTCGCGAAGTTCGGGGATCGCAGAATGTGATCTATCCTTGCCAGGCCAAGGAAGCGGCTTCCATAAACGCACGCACTTTACTAAACTATAAATCACACATGCGGGTGTAGCTCAGTTGTTTAGAGCGCTTCCTTGCCAAGGAAGAGGTCGAGAGTTAGAGTCTCTTCACCCGCACCAAGTAAAGAGTCGGTCCTATAAGACCGGCTTTTTACTTGGTCTGGTTCTGGTGCTCTCAAATCCGGTTGCCCGAAGGGCGGGTTTGATAATTGGAAGCTTTCGCAGAAGCTTGCTTCGAGAAAGCTGAACAATTTCCGGCCTGTCCCGTCACTCGCACCAAATTGCAATCAGAACATGACCTCTATAAAACGTCGAGTAATTCGGCGTTTTTTGCGTATACCCAATCTTGGTTTCCAGCTGTAAAGAGGTAGAAGGCTAATTTTTGGACAGTGATAAAACTCTTGACCAATACCCCCTAGGGGTATTATGATTGACATATGATTAACGATATCAAACGCAGAGCACTACACCGTTCGAAAATCCTTCAAGGTCAGTTGAAGGGCTTAGAGAAAATGATCGAAAAAGATGAGTACTGCATGGACATAATTACGCAGTCTTTGGCGATTCAAAAATCACTCTCTTCATTGAACAAACTGGTAGTGGAAAATCACTTAAAAACACATGTTGCTCAGAATATGGCATCCAATGATGACGAGAAGCAAGCAAAAGCCGTAGAAGAAATGGTGAGTTTATATGAATTAACTCATGTGAGAGGTAAGTAGATGAAGCACTACACTTGCCCAATGCACCCCGAAGTAAGCTCCGATAAGCCTGGTAAATGTCCAGAATGCCACATGGTACTTGAGAAAAAAGAAAAGCACAGTCCTGACAGTCATGAGCACAACCACGGCCATGATAAACACGCTGGACACAGCCCCAATATGTTTAAGACAAAATTCTGGTTGAGCTTAGTTTTAACAATACCTGTTCTTCTATATTCACAGACGGTAATGAATTGGCTTAATTTTCAAATGCCAACATTTCCTGGAAGTGAATGGGTTCCAGCAATTTTGGGTACGTTCATATTTTTCTACGGAGGAATGGTTTTTCTGAGAAGCGCTAAGGCGGAAATCGCTTCCCGCATGCCGGGAATGATGACTCTTATTTCTATGGCAATAACAGTTGCCTTTACCTACAGCTTAGCCGTATCTCTTAACCTTGTAGAGGGTATGGATTTCTGGTGGGAACTGGCAACGCTTGTGACCATTATGCTACTCGGTCATTGGCTTGAGATGGCGTCAGTTAGTAATGCTCAAGGAGCGCTAAAGGAACTAGCGAAGTTGCTGCCTGATGTAGCAGAAAAAATCACCCCAAAAGGTACGGAAAAGATAGCAGTATCAGAGTTGAAGGTAGGCGATAGAGTTCTAGTGCGCCCTGGTTCGAGCGTGCCTATAGATGGTGAAGTAATTAAAGGCGAATCAGATATAAATGAATCAATGCTTACTGGCGAATCCATGCCTGTTAAAAAAAGCATTAAAGACCCTGTAATTGCCGGAACAATTAACGGAAGTGGCTCGTTGACGATTGAAGTTACTAAAGTGGGAGACGACACAGCTCTTGCGGGAATTATGAAGCTGGTTGCTGACGCACAAACAAGCAAGTCAAAGACTCAGGTTCTTGCCGACAAAGCAGCATTTTATCTGACTTTTATTGCTATCGCTGCTGCTATTGTTACAACTGTTGGTTGGGTGATTTTTAGTGATGAATCAGCTTCGTTTATTTTGCAACGAGTTGTCACTGTTTTAATAATCGCTTGTCCTCATGCGCTTGGTTTGGCCATTCCTCTCGTTACCGCTATATCAACTACTACAGCAGCCAGGAACGGATTGTTAGTCAGGCAACGCATGTCACTTGAAGCAGCCCGTAACATCGACGTTGTTTTATTCGATAAGACAGGAACACTGACAAAAGGAGAACAAGGGGTGGTTGATATTGCCGCGCCTGATTATGACAAAGATAAGCTATTAGCTCTTGCCGCTAGTGTTGAATCGGAGTCCGAGCATCCAATTGCGAGAGCAATCGTGCAATCAGCACAAGAACGCAAGTTAAAAGTGAGCCGGTCTAAAAACTTTACTGCACTATCGGGACGTGGCGCCAAAGCAAATATCGACGGTAAAGTTATTCATATTGGCGGACCTAAAATGCTCGAAGAACTCAAAGTAGATATTTCCAAAAATCTGGCAGATGAGTCAAAGGCGGCGGGCGCAGAGGGTAAAACGGTAGTGTATGTGATTGAAGGTGGGAAAGCACTAGGCGCAATCATGCTGGCGGATGTGATACGGGAAGAATCTAAAGAAGCAGTTTCTTTACTTAAAAGCGCAGGCAAAAGAGTCGCATTATTGACAGGTGATTCTAAGGCGGTTGCGGCGTGGGTAGCCAAAGAACTTGGCATTGAAGAGTGCTTTGCGGAAGTCTTACCTGAGAATAAAGCAGAAGTTGTAAGCAAGCTACAGTCCGATGGAAGCCGGGTAGCAATGGTAGGCGATGGTGTGAATGACGCCCCTGCGCTAACGCAAGCTGATGTAGGTATTGCGATTGGAGCTGGTACAGATGTTGCAATAGAGTCGGCAGGAATCGTACTAGCGAGCAGCGATACGAGAGGTGTATCTAAAATCGTCGTACTGTCCAAGGCTGCATATCGCAAAATGGTGCAAAATCTTGTTTGGGCAACTGGCTACAATGCTCTGGCTATTCCTTTAGCGGCAGGCGTTACTGCTGGCTTGGGATTTGTTCTCTCACCGGCAATAGGTGCAGTACTGATGTCTCTATCAACTATAATTGTTGCGGCTAACGCACAGCTACTAAGAAGACTAAATCTTGATTAAATCTCCTGATAGATTGAATTGCTGAACCAGATTAGATAGCTTATAAGTATCGACATTGTCAGAAGAAGCGGTTAGAAATATGCCAGCTAACCGGCACCATGAAAAAAGGATTTGCCAAGCGGTAAGTTCTTTTTTCATGCACGGTACAGATTCTAAACCGTGGCCGAAAGAGGCCAGGGGTGAGAAGTGCCAGTGACACTTCGC
>CAZBAF010000004.1:0-80758 GCA_964490245.1 uncultured Candidatus Saccharibacteria bacterium | reverse complement strand
ATGTACTCCTGTAAAATAAAAATTGTTATAATTAAATTATTATGTTATAATTATTAATAATCATTTATTATTAATTTTGGAGTTGAAGATGTATTCAGGTGATGGCACGGTTTTGAGTGCCTCGACTATAGCAGCCCCTACAGTCTTCGGAATTGTATTATGGCCAAATTTAGCAATTTATATTCTAGGAATTGCCTTTGTAGCTATTGGTGTGCTTTTTCTGATATTCAAGCGTAAAAATAGAGCATAAAAAACAGTGAATATTTACATTAAGATTGTAGCTGTGTATATACTCATTGGATTTATCAGAGCTATTTATAGGCTATCAACAGGATTTCTATATAAAAGACCAGTTTTACCAGAAGATAGAATGTACAAAAACTACAAGCCACTAGTTACAGTGATCATTCCCGCCTGGAACGAAGAAGTTGGAATAAGGCAAACACTATTATCTGTCCTGAATAATACCTACAAGAAAACTGAGATTATAGTCATCAATGATGGATCTTCAGACGCTACTTCATCCAGTGTGGGGTCGATATCAGACAAATACCCTGGTCGAATAAGGCTAATTGAACAAAAAAACACAGGAAAGTCCGGAGCACTAAATAATGGAGTTTTAAACGCAAGTGGGACTTTAGTTCTGACATTGGATGCTGATTCATTTTTGGAAGCTGATAGCATTGCTAAAATGGTAGACGCTTTATCTGATAAGAGGTTCAGCGTAGCGATAGGTGAAGTTATAGTGGGAAATACAAAAAATTGGTTAGGTTATGCCCAGCATTTCGAATACACAGTAGGTTTCCATGTTAAGCGTGCCCAACATATTTTTGATTCTGCATATATTTTCCCAGGAGCATTAACTATGTTTAGATCCAGTGTTTTGAGGAAAACAGGTGAGTTTACTGACTACAGTAGTACCGAGGATTTAGACATATCCATGAGAATCAAAATGGCTGGCCATAAAATTGCATACGTTGACGATGCTGTATGTATTACTGAAGGCGCGTCAAGCGTTAAAGGTCTCTTGAATCAAAGAACACGATGGAGGCACGGTTATTTGGAGTGCTTAAGATTTCACAAAGACTTTCTATTTTCCTTTAGGAAGGGACGATACTTGACACTAATCGACTTGCCACTTCAATTGTTTGGCTTGCTGGAAGTGTTATTGTTCCCCGTAATTATTCTAACTTTAGGATATCTAGTGTTTATTAGTGCAAATATCCCAGCTTTAATACTGGCATACTCAATAGTCCCCTTCGCTCTCTTACTATTGGGTGATATGAGAGAAAAACATAGTAAGAAAAATCTTTGGGTTTTTCTAATGCCTATAATGTTGGTATTTATAGAGTTTATAGAGTTTATTGCTTTATTAAAATCAATCTATAGATTAATCCGAAGAAAGCGTACAGAATGGACTGTATGGCAAAGAAGTGGAGCTTCTGCCTAGAACAAAGTTGCGAAGTATGTCACATAACCCCAGCCAAGCATAAGCACTATGGATTAGTGCTTTTTTGTTTTATGATTAGTTCATGAAATACAGTAGTCCATATTTAGGTGAGATGGTTAGCGTGCAAATGGACAGGCCTCTTGGGTCCACTCATCCAAAGCATGGATTTGAATATCCTGTTAACTACGGATTTATTCCTGGCACTGAGGCGCCTGACGGAGAGGAGCTTGATGCTTATGTGCTTGGTCCTGATGAGCCTCTCAAAACTTTTGAGGGTAGGTGCATAGCCATAATACATCGACTAAACGACAATGATGACAAGCTAATTGTTTGTGAAGACGGAAAAGAATTTGACGACGAAAAAATTAGAGAGTTAACTAATTTTCAAGAACAATGGTTTGAGTCTGAAATTGTTCGCTAAAGTTGCGAAGTATGTCACATAACCCCAGCCATTAATTGACTAGGAAAACCAAGAAACCGTCATCTGAAAGGATGGCGGTTTTCTAATTCTTGTCGTGATATAGAAGTTTCGCGGCAAGAACGGGGAAACTCGGCGGACAACCAGCCTTACGCTATAGAAGGCACAGGCGATCAGGTGTTCTGAATAGCATGATGTGGAGCCATGGCGAGATGTTTAACATGACGGGCATGTATAAAACCTGAAATAAAAGGATAGGTTGGCACCGATTATTTCCGGAGGATCTTTTCCATCGCCTTGCCGCGGGCCAGCTCGTCGATCAGCTTATCAAGATAGCGTATTTCCTGCATCAGCGGTTCTTTGATGTCTTCCACCCTGATGCCGCAGATCACGCCGGTTATCTGCTTGCGCGCCGGATTGAGGTCCGGAGCATGGGCAAAGAAAGTCTCAAAGTCTGTTTCTTTCTGAATTTCTGCCTCCAAACCCGCCTGCGTGTAACCTGTCAGCCAGCGGATTATTGCGTCAACCTCGGCTTTTGTGCGGCCCTTTCTCTCGGCTTTGGCCACGTACAGGGGATATACCTTTGCAAAACTCATGGCATAAATTCGGTGACTGGTCATATATGTAGGCATGGCGATTGCCGGACTGCCTTCAAGGGATCTGTTTGGCATATTGCCGAGCGGTCTGACAGAGCTTGATCTGGCCTTCCATGCCATAGTCGGCCTGGCGGCCGTATCCATCAGCAGTCAGGCGACTATGCACCCCGGCAGCACGCACCGTGCATAATCAAGCCGGCGGCTAATCAAAGCGAACGGCTTTGCCCTGTGAGGCATTCGGGTCATTAATGGTCGTTACCGAACCATTCTGCATACCATGCTCAGCTTCAAGGCTAAGGTTTGGAGCATCCGATACGCCCTTCATGACAAAAGCTGCATCCTTAGGGCCAATCGTGACCGACTGCACCGCAATAGGTTGATTCGAGCTGTTTTTTCGCGTGACATCAAAATATGTGCCGCCCAGATTGTACGTCACCGATTGCGTGCCGGGGTTAACGATAACCATACCGTTCGCAAAGTCGCGCTTGTACAGGCCACCGCTGCCCGCCGAGACATCTGCCAGCCCGTTCGGAGTCGGATTGACCGGCGCGCCCCAGTCCCAGAAATACAGTTCGTCAGGCTTGCTAAGTTCCCACAACCCGCCATATTGATAGCGGTCTGCGGTCGTGCGATACGCCAGCAATAGCGAACCGTAACTAAAACGCTTATAGGCATCTATTTGCGCAGCCGTCGGGCCGCCGTTGGCGGCATAAAAATCATAATTCCATCGGACCCAGTATATTCCGGGCCAGTTGTTTTTCTGCACGTCAAAATTCTGCTGCATTGAGCCATTCCAGTCCAAGCTCCATACGGGGTCGGTTTTCATCCAATGCTCAAAAACGCCGCCGTCGTAAGCATTGCCAAGCAGCTCGTCAGTGCAGGGATTAAAGTTACTACCGAGGTTATTGCCGGTAAATTTAATACCCGGGAGCTCACTTCGGAGTCCTGCCAGCTTTGTCTTTTGATGCTGGCCCCATTCGTCACGCAGTATTTTTTGATTGGTGGCTTCATTCCAATTCCAGACCATGTGCCCCGAGCTTGATGAGTTGTTGTATTGGTTACAACTTGAGACATCCAGCCAGACGGTATTGTGTCCGCCAAGAAAGGATGATGTGCCGAAAGTGTCCTTAATGCGCTGCGCAATCCACTTATAGCCGTCGGGCTGCCAGATTTTAATACTGTATCTTAAGGCTTTGTTTGCGCTGTTTACATTGGGCGAGCCGGCAAGCGTCTGGTCGGAAATAACTGCTTGCGTACTGCCGATATAGGTAGGTGATTGCACGCGTGTATTGGAGGCATGAGCCGCCGGCGTGGTGCCAAAGTAGCCCCGCTGTACCGGAATACTGACCACACCGTTGCTTTCGGTTGGCGTACCGGTGATACGCATGATCTCATTATTGATCCGTATCCAGGAGACATAATCCGCCGTACTTTTTGAATAGGTGCCGGTGTTGGTGGAGCGTATATACGGCCAGGTATTAGGCAGGTTTGACGCAGGCTTGACGCTGGCCGCACTGGTTACGTTCACTGTCGTAGCCGAAGAAGTAATATTAGCGGTCAGGCGTGCTATAGCTGCATTGTTGTTACCGTTAACGTAAGGGGCAAAGTTACCCGGCCACCA
This sequence comes from uncultured Candidatus Saccharibacteria bacterium, assembly GCA_964490245.1. Taxonomy (GTDB): domain Bacteria; phylum Patescibacteriota; class Saccharimonadia; order Saccharimonadales; family JACDBH01; genus CAZBAF01. The sequence goes on along the minus strand of CAZBAF010000004.1, from coordinate 76,673 downwards.
GGTGCCAATAGCAAGCGGCGCATTTTGTTCTATGCTGGCTGCTTCACCAAAGTTCACCTGGTCCGAATTTGCCTGAGAGACATATGATCCGTTGCGGTAATTTGATGTCCATAACCCGGCCTGAGCCGCTTTATAGGCAAACGTCGTATCAGAACCGCTGGTGCGCGAAGCATCGCCAAGCGGGAAGGTGTTGCTGCCCTCGGCATGAACATGTACGTACCATTGCTTGAGCTGATTAATGCTGGCTGCATTGTTTGCGTTCCTGATAACCGTCGGGTGATTGACCTCAGTAAACAGACGTACAAAAGGGCGATCGGACGGAACTGGCGGCTGCACATCTGCCGCGCGTACAGAAAAAAGCAGCCAGGCACCCACAACAGCAAAGGAGGCGATGAACAGAAGTTTTTTCGTATGCTCCGCACTCCGATTGATCGAATGACGCCGGCTCTTTTTTGCCCTGTCTAGTAAACTTAACCGGAACATTATCTTTATTCTATGGAGACAATAGCGAATCGTCAACTTCAACCGCTTGCACCATCGTAAGTTGTCCGCCAGGCGAGGCGGAAGGGAGGCAAAACCCTAAGAAAGTCGCAGAACCTAAGCGGCTTTCTTAGGGAACCGGGACTTGCCAAACGGCAACAGCGAATAAATTCGTACATGACGAAACAAAGCATAAGCTGCCCAGCCGATTGCAAACCCGCCTATGATATCAAGCGGCGCATGAATGCCAAGATAAACCCTGGATAACCCGACACCAACTATCCAGACCGGCACAATCCACTGATATTTTTTAGGCAGATAGCGGCCAACCGTAAGCGCCAGCGCCGTTGCCAGCGCCATATGCCCGGACGGGAATCCCGGCCCGCGCACCACGTAATCCAGATTTACGACACCCAGCAAAAACTCGTTAGGCCTGGCACGTCCCCAGATATCTTTGGCGAACCCGGTAAACAGGTAGGCAAGCGTTGCTGTCAGCAGGAGCCGAACCGCACTATGATAGCGCTGGCGCCATAGATATACCACAAGCAACAGACCGGCGGCATGAATACTGCCCGCCTGCGTCACCACAAAGAAAAGCGGATGCAGAAAGTCCGGCCAATCATATACAAAGTGAAAAACCGAGACCTCCCAGGCCATCATATCGGCGCCGCGAGACGCCATCGCTGCAATCACAAACAACAACACAGCCGCGCCCAGCTGATAGGTCGGGCTGAACGTAAAACGCCTGTCTTTTTGAGCCTTCTGTTTGTTTTTCATAGTTTAACCATATACAGTATGCCAGCTTGCAGGTATATCAACAACCCCGAGCCGATGACCAAATCTTAGCGCGGGTTTTATAGCAATACCGGCAGATCGTGCCTTAGCGTGCAGGCCGCAGCTGGCGGTAGGCAGCCCTGATCCGGCTGGCATGATTCAGCTCAAGATGGCGGGCAATCGCAAACAGCACCGTAACCGAACCGAGCAGCTGCAAGCCGCCTTCCAGCGCACCCAGCACGCCCTGGTTCATAAAATCACGGCTGGGCACGGTGTTGGCAAATGAATCCACCACAACAGCGCCAAAGATAAAGATAACGCCTCCAGCCACAAGCAGCGCCATCGTGTCCCGCGGCAGCGTCCGCAGCATCACGACAAACAACCATAAAGCCCCCGCCAGAATAAACGGCAAAAGCAGCAACCAGGCATTCTCTATAAGTGTCGGATCGGTGTCCAAAAAGAAAGTGTTATGCAAAGATTGCAGCACAAACTCATGCAAAGTTGCCACATCATCAATAGACATAATCAGTGCAATAACCGCAATCGCCAGCCACAAACGATAGCCTTTTTTATTCGCTGCGCCCCATGCCGCTACAAGCGACAAGCCGGCAATAGCCAGAAACAGCGCCTGGCTGAACCACTGCGGCACACTGGCTTCATCATTCAGATCAAACCGGTTGGACAACTCAAAGATAAAACCGTGCTTTTCGTTATATACCTGCACGCTAATGTACTTAAGCGCCAGATGTGTAACTACAATCAAAAAAGTTACACAGAGCAAAACTTTCAGTAAGGTAAGTGCGTACCGGGCTTTCATTTGTTGTACATCCTGACTGGGCTGAATAGTATAGCTGCTATCATAGCAAATCCTCGGCAGATTCGGCAGGGCAAAGTGCTGCTTGGCGGCAATCTATCACCTTCCGCCCCCGTTAAGCGTCAACTTATCTGGAGACAATAAAGTAGCCGGTAATATCGGGATTGCGCTCATCAAAGTAGCTGAAGTCACCCTCCTGATTGAGCGTAATCACCTCGGGGCGGCCGCTGCGCACATGGACCTTATCCTCGCCGCCGTAGCTTTCGGGGCCAAAGTATGAAGCAAACAGCAGGTCCCGGTCATCCCCATCCTTATTCACGAACGTCAGCGTATCGCACAATTTTGCCTCGGTCCGGATCGGATAAACAGTATCGTTGGCGATAGTCACCACATGGTTGTCCCGCAGCTGGCCGCAGGCGCCGGTCTCCTTGCCGCCCACCTGGGCTATGCCTTCCTGCTGAGCCAGTTTCTGGGTCATCTCCTGCGGCGACATGGTGCGGTAGAGATTATCCATAATAAACAGGGAGGCACCTATGGTAATAATAATCACGCCGGCTGTCGCAAAAAAGAAGACGATGTTGTAAAGCGGCTTAGGGCCGCGGCCCAGATGCAGGAAGAACAGCAACTGTACGCTCATTTGCAGAACACCAATCGTCAAAATTGCCAGCCATAGTCCTTTGCCGGAAAAGACCTTATTAACAACAAGATAGTACGGAATAAACGTCAACAAAAGCGACAAGGCAAAGCCGGTTGCATAAGACAGTATGGTGCCGTGTTCGCTGTTTTTTGACTGATGTACTTTTTCGCTCATACAAATGCCCCCAGATACACCACGGTGAAGATAAATATCCAGACAAGATCAAGGAAGTGCCAGAACAGGCTCAGCAGCGAGAGCTTACGCACATTGGAATAAGTAAGCCCGCGTTTTGCCACATAAACCATCAAAATCGCCAGCCAAATCAAACCAGACGCAATGTGCACCCCGTGTGTACCGACCAGAATAAAGAATGACGACATAAAGGCATTGAGCGTCAAAGTATAACCCTCATGGGCCAGCTCGTAGAATTCGAACAACTCCACACCCAGGAAGGCCAGGCCCAGCAGGAACGTAACGCCAAACCAGATAAGCGTCTGTTTCTTAAGCCCGCTGCGGGCAAACATCATGCCGATACCGGCTGTAAAGCTGCTGGTCAGCAGCAACAGAGTGCCGGTTAATGCCAACGGCAGGCTGAACAGCTCGCTGCCCGGTGCGCCGCCAACCGTGTTGTTCCGAAGCACCGCAAAAACGGCGAACAGCACCGCAAACATTAGCAAGTCGGTCATCAGGTAAACCCAAAAACCGAATATGATGCGGTCGGTCATTGCTTCTTCGTGCTTTTTCTTTGACACCGTATGGGTTTCAGAACTCATCGCTTATTCCTCCTGACGAGACCAAGTGCCCATCTAAGCACTGTTTGTATAAATTCGATCAGACCCATATCTTCTTCATCGGGATCCCGTTTGCTTTCTATCGCCTTATCGCGGGCCATACGGTCTTCTTCCATTTTCTTCACCTCTTGAGCTGGGATGGTGTATTCGGTATGCTCGTCAAACATTCGCATCACCAGCACCACAATGGCGCCAATAATCGAGACAGCCGCAAGCCAGTTCATCTCCCAGACAAAACCAAAGCCAGCCAGGAAGGCAAAGATCGAGATGTAAATACCGGTCGCCGTATTCTTGGGCATGTGCACGTCCTCATATTCAGGCTTTTGCAGGCCGGCCTTTTTCATATTCCAGTATGCATCAAGGGATTTTACCTTTGGAATAACCGCAAAGTTATAGCTTGGCGGCGGCGATGCAGTCGACCACTCCAGATTGCGGCCATCCCACGGATCGCCGGTTGTATCGGCCAAATGACGCTTTTGCATGTAGCTGGCAATAATCTGTATAATCTGCAGCGCGACGCCTAAACAGATAATAAGACTGCCAATCAGCGCCATGACAAAGAAAGGCTGCCAGTCCGGATTGCTGTAGCGGTCGAGCCTCCTGGTTGCGCCCATCAGGCCCAGGATATAGAGCGGAGTAAAGGACACAAAGAAGCCGACCACCCAGGCGATAACCGAGTAGCGGCCAATGCGCTCGTTCAAGCGCACACCGGTCATCTTGGGGAACCAATAGGTAAGGCCCGCAAAAATACCGAACAGCACACCGCCCACAGCCGTAGAGTGGAAATGCGCCACCAGGAACAGACTGTTATGCAGCTGGAAATCAACCGGCGGAATAGCCAGCAGGATACCGGTGATACCCCCGATTGCAAATACAAAAACAAATGCCAAAAACCACAGCATCGGCGTCGTAAAGCGTATGCGGCCCTTGTACATCGTTGCGATCCAGTTAAACATCAGCACGGTTGTCGGTATGCCGATCAGCATGGTGGCGATACCAAAGGCCGAGTTGACATTGGCGCCGGCGCCCATGGTAAAGAAGTGATGCAGCCACACCACCAAAGAGATGCTGGCCACGCTAATAATACCGACAACTGCAGTCTTATAAAAAGCCACGGGCTTGCGGCTGAACGTCGATACCACCTCCGAGAAAATACCGAACGATGGCAGCATAATAATATACACCTCGGGGTGACCCCACATCCATATCAGGTTGGTGTACATCATGGGATTGCCGCCGCCGGTGGTCGTAAAGAAGTGCGTACCCAGGTAGCGGTCAAAGAACAGCAGAAAGATAGTCATTGTCAGCAGCGGAAAGACCGTCACCACCATCAGCATGCTGCACAGGCTGCCCCAGGTAAAGAGAGGCATCTTCCATAGCGTCATGCCTTTAGCGCGCATTTTTAAGATAGTCATAATGAAGTTAATACCGCCCAGCGTTGTACCGATACCGGATATCTGCAGGCTCCATACCCAGTAATCCATGCCCACGCCGGGACTGAATTCCGGCCCGGACAAAGGGGCAACCGCCAGCCAGCCAGTGGCCGCATACTCACCGCCCAAGAAGAAGAACATATTGATCATCACCACGCCGGCCACATACAGCCAGAAGCCCAAGGTGTTCAAGAACGGTGACGCCAGATCACGCGCGCCAATCTGCAGCGGAACAATGTAATTAATAAATCCAAAAATAAGCGCCATAGCCACAAAGAACACCATGATATTGCCGTGGGCAGTAAAGATCTCCTGGAAGTGCTGAGCCGACAGATAGCCGCCGGAGCCATCGGCAGCCAGCGCCTGCTGCAGCCACAGCATGACAGCGTCCAGACCGCCGCGCAGCAGCATAGCGCCGCCGACAATAAAGTACATAATACCGATTTTCTTGGGGTCAACAGATGTCAGCCACTCATTCCACAGCCACTTCCAGCGCTTTTTGTAGGTAATAAAGCCCACCAGCGCCAGACCCATCAGAATAAAGGATATGGAACCGGCAATGGTATGCCACTCGTGCGGCAAGGCGCTGGCGTCCAGTCGGCCGAGCAGAAACTCTCTCATTAGTATCCCCCTCCTGTATGATTATGCCCGCTGCCGGTGTGCGATTCGGGATATTTGCTCAGAATGGTATTAAAAATTTCCGGTCCGGCGTGTGAATAAGCGGTCACGGGGTGTTCCTTGGTTGGCTCCAGCAGCTTGTCGTATTCCTGGGCGTCGAGCCGGCCGGCCGAATATTTTATCTGATCAACCCACGAGTCAAACTCGCTCTTGGTCGAAACGCGGGCCGTAAACCTCATGTCCGCAAAGCCGCCGCCGTTGATCTCTGCCGCACCGCCGTCAAAATCGCCGGTCGTATCAGCCATCACGTGCAGTGGATTAACGTGCCCTGTCATGGCATACAGCATACCGGCAAGGTGGGGCACCCAGAACGAATTCATCGGCGCCTCGTCTGCGGTCAGATCAAACCTGACCGGAGTATCAACCGGGATTTGAACAAAGTTGACGGTTGCTATCTTTTGCTCGGGATAGATAAACAGCCACTTCCACCTAAGCGCAACCACCTGAATAGTCAGATGGCCGTTACTGGCCTCTATAGGCTTGTTCGGCACCAGCTTTTGAGTGGCGGGCAACATCAGCGCAGCAAGTATAAAAAAGATGACGATCGGGGAGGCCCAGGCGGTCGTCAGCAGCTTTTTGTTGCGTCCGGCCTGCTGATCCACCGCCGTCTGTTGAGCTGTCTCGCGGTATCGCCAGGCAAAGAAATATATAAAAAAGATAACCACTGCAGCAAATGCAACCATAATAGCGGTCGATATCACCAGCAGCTTGTACTGCTCGTTGGCAATAAACCCTTTGGGGTTAAGCAGGGCAATATCGCGGCCGCGCATAAACCATGCCAGTACGGCTATAAAAAGTCCGGTACCTGCCAGCCCAAATACAGCAAGCCATGCGGACTTATGCTGTTTTTTTTGCTGTTTTGCCATTAACCCTCTTCGAGCTATTAAGTATTTACACCCACTATACCACACCAAGCTTAAGCAAAATAAGCACTTTTCAAGGAGCAGTAAAACACACGTGCTAGACTAAGGATATGAATTTCGGGGCGCTCTATCGGCTGACCAAGCCCGGTGTCACCTACGGCAACCTTATTACCACAATTGCCGGCTACCTGTTTGCAGCCAACGGCCGCATAGACTGGACAGTGCTTGCGGCGCTCACGGTCGGTACCTGGTTTGTGATTGCCAGCGCGTGCGTCATTAATAATTTTCTTGACCAGGATATTGATGCGCTCATGACCCGTACCCAGGGACGACCGCTTCTGACCGGCGAGGTCACCGGCCGGCAGGCAGTTATTTTTGGCGCTGCACTGGGCATCATCGGCACCGTGCTGCTGGCGCTGTTCACCAACTGGTGGGTGGTCGCCGTCGGGCTGTTTGGCTGGATGGTGTATGTCTGGCTTTACGGCGCTTTGAGCAAGCGGCTCAGCGTTCATGGCACACTGGTGGGGGCCATCAGCGGTGCCGCGCCCATCCTGGCCGGCTATGTGGCAGCAACCAACAATCCCGACTGGACAGGGATTATACTGTTCGGCGTTATTTTCTTCTGGCAGATGCCCGAATTTTACAGCATTGCTGTTTTCCGTAAAGCAGAGTACGCCAAAGCCGGTATCCCGGTCAGTTCGGTCAAGCGCGGCATACCGGCAACTATTCGACACATTTTTATTTACACCATTCTCACCGTCGCGTGTCTGCTGGGCCTGGCTGTCAGCCCGCTCACCAGCTGGACGTATTGGGTGCTGATGTTAGTACTCAGCCTGCGCTGGCTGCAATTGGCTGCCGAAGGGTTTCTGGCGCATAATAAAGAGCAGTGGGCCCGTCGTAACTTTCACTACTCGCTGGCTGTACTGGTACTGTTCTGCCTGACTATTTCAGTCAATCCGTGGCTGCCGTAAGATTACCGCCAGCCGCTTCCGGCCCGCAATCGGCCATTTAGGTTGCGCCCGAACCGCTTTAGGACTATACTGAAATCATGCTTATACTTATCCACGTAATTCTTGCCCTCAGCGCATTGGCACTGTCGGCTTTTAATAACTTTAAGCCCCAGGCCGACAGGCTTAAAGCAAGCTACGGGCTTGCCGCCGGCACACTGACATCGGGCATACTGCTGATCGTTTTCAGCCACGCAAGCATTATCCGCACCTGCCTGACCGGTATTGCATTCTTTGGTATTGTCAGCGTCCTGAACGAAACCGCCCGCCGCCGCTTGGCACTACAAGAAGCCGACAAGTAGGGGTCTTGGTTTAGTAAAAAAAGCGCCACTTATCTCGTGGCGCTATTTTATTACCCTGTCTTCTCATTATAGCATACTTCTTATGCTTTTGTCAAGCCCTACTCTCCTGGGCAGGGGAGAGAAGCCGGAGCGGCGGGCTTTTGCCCGCGCCCCGCGCGTTGAGAGGGGATGCTCCCCTCTCAAAAAGGCAACGCCAGTTAAAAATGATCACGCACGTGCTTGAAACTGTACTCCCAGGTAGCGTCAGCTTTTTTGCGCGGGTTAAAAATACCTTCCGGATCATAAATTTTCTTTACCCGGCGGAACAGTGATACGACTTTTTTGCCGTACATTTCCTCGAGCCACGGGCCGCGCACCAGTCCGTCGTTGTGCTCACCGCTCAGACTGCCGCCGTACTTCAGGATAAGCCGATTAACCTCACGCATACTGGGCTCAAGCTTGGCACGTTCTTTTTTCTCTTCGAGTTTCATCAGCGGAATGATATGGAAGTTGCCCTCGCCCATATGTCCGGCAATAGTGGCCAGCAGCTTGTATTTTTTAAGTATTTTACGCAGCTCAGGCAAAAACTTGGGCAAATGCTCCGGATTAACCACCAGGTCATCAATATAAGGTGCCGTGTGCTTGTCTTTAACCTTTTCGCGCAGCAGCTTAAAGCTGGCCCGGCGCATAATCCAGAACTTGCGTGATTTGGCTTCGGTCTCATTCTCTTCGAACAGCGAGCTGTGCTTAAACTCCTCCAGATCCATCCTTAGATCATTAATCCGCTGCGCCACCTCGTCCGGCGTCTGACCGTTAAACTCAACCAAAAGCACCATCTTTGGTATGCCGCGGAACAGCATCAGCGCATTCGGAAACAGCTGCAGCGCCAGCTTGATGGTTTCCTCCCAGCCAATCAGCTTATGAAACGACAGGAACAGCCTGAAGCTCAGCATGAGCGTATAGTTGTCAAAGCCCTCAAAAGCCGCCGGATTATGCCGCAGCACCTTATTAATCATCCTGCCAAGCTGATCCAGATCACGCAAAAAGATAACCAGCGTCCCGCTGTGCTTGGGCGCCTTGACCAGGCGGAACTTCATCTCGGTCGTCAAACCAAGCGTACCCTGTGCGCCCACAAACAGCTTGGTCAGATCAAACACGCCTGTTTCGCGGTTCCAGACATCCCACAGATGATAACCGGTCGAATCTTTGGCTACTTTCGGCCGCGCCGCCTGCAGCACTTCGTAGTTATTCTCGAGCAGTTCGTAGGTGCGGCGGTACAGATCGCCTTCAAAGTTTTTCTGTTTCATTTTGGCGTCCAGCTCTTTGCGGTTAAGCGGCCGCACCACGTACTCATTGCCATCCGACAGCACTACCTTCAGCTCGGTCACAAAATTGTCGGTCTTGCCGTACTGCAAAGATTTTTCGCCGCCCGAGTTGTTATTGACCATGCCGCCGATAGTGCACAGATCACGCGAGGCGGGGTAGGGGGGCAAAAGCGCGCCGTGGCGCAACGTTTTCTTTTCAAAATCACGGTAATAAACACCCGGTTGGCTGCGTGCGGCCGTGGCGCTGACACTGAGCACCTTATCAAAATGCTTGGTAAAATCCGCAATAATCGAATCATTGATAGCACCGCCGGACATATCGGTACCCGCACTGCGCGCTGTAATACTAAGCGTTTTATCCTTTGATTTGAGTTTATTTACCGTACGCACCAGCGCCTGCACATCCGAACTGTCCTTTGGATGTACGATCAGCTGCGGACGGATTTCAAACAATGACGCGTCGTGACTATAAAAGTCCTTAGAGGCAGGGGTATCATCAATCCCACCGTCAAAGCCTGCGGCGCGCAGGTTATCAATGAATGTCTGCATAGTTCTTATGGTTTAGTGTAGCTAGAAATGCTGGCTGGTGCAAGGCAGGGGCGGGGTGTTCTTTGGTAAAGAGGCGAACTGCTGGTTAAATCGTACTACGCTGCTAATGGCTATGCTCCTATAGACCCCCTGCGGGGTCTTAACCCCATCTTTTTTTTAAAAACATTTTCGGTAAAGCCCCTATAGGGCTTTTGACCGACATCCTTTCTTGTATCGACAACCGGGGTCCCCACGAAACCTGTTTCGTGGGGTGGAGAAAAGGATGCAAAGAAGCTCGGGCGGAAAACCTGCCGTGACTCAGCCAGTTGTCAAAAGGTACAATGCAAACGTGGACTCCTTTCGGCCTTACCCCACAGAACAGGTTCTGCGGGGGCCCCGGCTCAGTCGGCCTGCCAAGTTTCATAATAGAGTTGGCAGGCTAACACGTTTGCAGATATTGTACTTTTGAACAACGCCTGAATCAGGGCAGGCGTGCATGGCCAACAAAGCAGAAGCCCTAACGGGCACTGTTTTAATAGGCGGCTAACGCCGCCTTTACTAACTACTATCTACTAACTACCATCTACTAAATAACTCTCTCCTCACTTCTAGTCACTGGTCACTAATCACTGACCACTAAACACTAATCACTAATCACTTTTCCATCCATGGGCATGCCGGCTAAAAAGAAAACATGCTGCCGCTTAGCACCAAAAGAAAGACCGGATACTTGCGCTGAATAGTTTATGCAATCGCTCCTTCCTGATACAATAACCGTAAGCATAAACTAAACAGTAACTATCAATACATACATGCGCAAGCAAGAAGTTCTTATCGTAGGGGGCGGTTTTGGCGGCGTAAAGTCAGCGCTTGAGCTGGCCGAGCACCCCGGTTTTCATGTCACGCTGGTGGCCAACAAGCCGTTTTTTGAATACTACCCGATGATGTACCACACCGCCACCGGCGGCAGCAAAGTAGTCTCGACTATACCGTTGGGTGAAATCTTTTCCGGTAAGCGCATTGACATCGTCATCGACACCGCGGTCAAGCTCAACCGGACCGCCAAAAAACTGACCCTTAAAAGCGGCGGCAAGCTGGAGTACGACATCCTTATCCTGGCTTTGGGCACTGTCACCAACTACTTTAATATTCCCGGCATGGCAGAGTATTCGTTTGGCATCAAGTCGCTGCATGACGCCGAGGAGCTCAAGGCACATTTGCACCGACAGCTGCTGGATAAACGCGAACCGGACAGCAACTATATAATTATTGGCGGCGGACCAACCGGTATCGAGCTGGCCGGGGCCCTGCCGGCATACCTCAAATACCTTATGAAACAACACGGCATCAAAACCAGGCGTAAGCTGCACATTGACCTGGTCGAGGCAGCACCGCGCCTGATGCCGCGCATGCCGGAAAGCGTCAGCCGGTCGCTGGCGCGCCGACTGAAGAAGCTTGGCGTCAAACTGTACTTTGGGCGTCCGGTACAGGCAGAAAGCGCCGATACGCTGCTGCTCGACGGTAAGCCGGTCCGCACACACACTATTATCTGGACAGCCGGTATTGCCAATAATCCGTTTTTTGCGAAGAACAACTTTATCCTAAGTGAAAACGGCCGCGTCCAGGTAGATCAGCTGCTGCAGGCCTGGCCGGGCATTTTTGTCATTGGCGATAACGCCGACACCAAATACAGCGGCATGGCCCAAACAGCCCTGCATGACGCCATGTTTATAGCCCGCAACCTAAAACGCCACGCCGCCGGCAAGGCACCCTATGCGTACAAGCCCAAGAAGCCTGTGTATATCACACCTGTCGGGAAGGGCTGGGCTATGGTTGTGTGGGGCAAACTGCACATCTACGGACGCCTGGCGTGGTGGCTGCGTAAAGCCGCTGACTGGATTGGCTACCGCGATGTCGAGCCCTGGTGGAAGGCAACCGACCGCCTGCTGGCAGACCGCGAGCGCGAGGACAACTGCCTGGTCTGCGCTACCCGCGTCGACGCTCTGAATTAAAACAGCTTTGCATAAAAAACAAAAACCCGGGCGCTGACCCGGGTTTTTATAAAGCAATTGAGATTTTACTTTTTAGCCTGCAGCGCCTTGCCGCCAAAATATTCGCGCACCTGGAACAGCAGGTAGGTAGAGATTGCAAAACCAATCAGCACGCCCAGCAGACTGCCTACTCCCCCGCGGCCGTCAATAAACAGACTGACGACACCATAAGCCAGGTAGATCAATACGCCCAGCAACAAAAGATTCCAGCCGGCTTTTGCTTTTTTCTGCAGTTTAGGAAAAGCCGCCAGCAAAATAACGCCGCTCACTGCCAGAACAGCCACGGCAAGCCATACCCATACGGTAAGCCCCGCATTAACCCGTCCGCCGCCAAACGCAGCGCTGAAGCGGTTGGCCGCCTCGGTCCACTCATTAACAGTACGTGCCCAGTCATACAGCCACCAGGCGCTGGCCAGCTGCAGCACGCCGCCAATCAGCGCCAGCCAGGGTACAATTTGAGCCAACCCCTTACTGGCGTCTTTTGGCAGCACCGGCAGGCTAGAAAACGGGCCTTCGAGCGCTTTTTCGGCTTTGTTGACTACTTCCATTACAAGAAATCCTCCTTATGTTTGTATTAAGCATAGCTTTGCGTTCATGACTTTGCAATTACTTATGCACAAGCATCTTGATGCTCGTCAAACCAATAGCATGGCGTCGCCAAACGAATAAAAACGATAGCGCTGATTTACGGCATGTCTGTAAATCCGCTGCAGCTCGGCTGCAGCCTCAGGCTCGGGCAGATTTCTCTTATCGGCAATCAATGCCGCCACCAGCATCAGCAGACTGGTGCCCGGCAGGTGAAAGTTGGTAATCATACTGTCAACGGCCGTAAATGAATAGCCTGGCCGAATAAAAATATCCGTATCGCCTCGGGTCTGTGATTTGTCTTTATAGAATGTCTCCAGCGTCCTCACCGATGTGGTGCCGACTGCAGTACGATGCGTTGAGCGCTCCAGGATTGTGCGCGCAGCCTCATCAACCTCATATCGCTCACGGTGCAGGCGGCCTGTCTGCAGATTGTCGTCTGTCAGCTTGGCAAATGTGCCCAGACCAACGTGCAGCGTCACTTGCGCCACCTCATGATTGTGCCGGATCGCCGCCAACAGTTGGTCAGTAAAATGCAAACCGGCCGTCGGCGCCGCCAGACTGCCCGCGGGGTCTGCATACACTGTCTGGTACTCATCCGCCAGATTGTCGTCCTGCCTGATATACGGCGGCAGGGGAACGTGCTCGTGATTTTTCAGCCTGCTGTCATCGTGCTGAACATTCAGGCGCAGCGTACGCATGCCCTCGCCGTCTATTGCCAGTACTTCAGCCCGCAGCCAATCGGTCAGATCAACCATTGCACCAAGTTTAAATTTGCGGCCCGGCCGCACCATCGCCCGCACGGTGACCGGGTCGTTTTTTTCTACTATAAAAATCTCTGTGGCACCGCCGTTAAAGAGCAGGCGGCAGTGCTCGACCTTGCTGTCGTTAATCACCAGCGTCGTGTCCGCCGGCAAATACTGCTCAAGCTCATAAAATACCGTGTCCGTGATGCTGCCGTCCGCCAACCGGTACACCAGCAGGCGGGCGTGATCACGCGGCCGGGCCGGCACCTGGGCGATCAGTTCGTCAGGCAGTTCAAAATCATACAGTCCATCGCTCATCCGGCATACATAATAACAGATGTGCTACTTCTTGCGTATCGGGGCAGCGCCGGGCAGCACCCAGCCCACCAGCGCCAGCGCCATCAGCACAGCAAAACCGCACATGATTGATGGGATTCCGGCAATCGTTGACGGATTAAGTATAGTAGCCAGTGTCACCGGTACAATAAACGCGGCATAGCCGACTGCCAAAGCCCGCAGCTGACGGCCATACCGGCTGTGCCGCGCCCAACGCAGCGACAAGCCGGTCGTAAGCAGCAGCCAGCCGTAATAATAGCCGCTATACAGATACACCAGCCAGTCCCGCACATGAAAAACCACATAGTTGGGTCGGCATTCCTCGCCGTAAAGAGAACCGGCAACAAACACAAAGAAATACAAAAAGAACCCGGCGCTGGCATAAGCCAGGGCAAGCAGCCACGGCAGGCGTTTTTTGGCAAGCGTCAAAGCCAGGTGCAGGCCCAGCGGCGGCAGCAGGGTAATAGCGGCAAAGCCAAAACGCGCCCACTCCACGCCCGTCAGCCCTAAAGCCCCGCAGATCATATACTCGGCAAACTGAAACGCCGCCAAAAAGAACAGCAACAGGCCGGCCAAGCGAGTCACCGGCGTCAGCCTATAGCGCCACAGCGCATAAACAAGCAGCACAATCTCAATTAAAAAAGTTGCCAGCATGACGGGCGGCGAGAAACAAAAAAGCCGGTTGTTAAGCTTAAGCATTATCGTGCCTGATTATACCCTACCTGCAGGTAAACTGCCTTATACTTAGGGAAATGAATATTTATCTCGGGATTGACGGCGTACTGCGCACCGGCGATAGCAGGGCAGCACCTTTTGCTGATGACTTTTTGCAGCTGGTGCTGAGCAGATGGCCGGACACTACCTATTGGCTGAGCAGTCACTGCTGGCGCGGCCAGAACCGGGCGGTTGATGTGCTGCGTCCGGTACTCCGACCGCACACTGCCCAGCTCATAAAGCGGGTCAGGCCCACCGACTGGCACGAGTGGAAAACCGACGCCATCAACTGGCGCGAGCCGTTTTTGTGGTTTGACGACGAACTGTTCCCTGAAGAACGCCAAGTGCTGCGCAGCTATAACATGCTGGCCTCATGGATCCAGATAGACCTGGCCAGCGACCCCAACCAGCTGATGGACTGCATCGCGTACCTGCGCGATTATGAAGAACCGATCACATAGCACGCCCGTACATGCTGACCAAGATGACTGAACGCCCTCTCGAGTGACAGGGGCCCAAAGACAGCCACCTCAACAGCCATAAGTGACATAGTGTAGCCGCCGCATTTTCGAGCCTTTTCGGCCTCTTCAGGGTGCAGCGAACCAACAAACCAGTGCGCGCTTTCAGGCGATGGGGTTTTTTCTGAAATATTTGGGGTCGACACGGCAATCACCGGCAGGTCACTATCGTTGGTAGTCCTGATAGACAAGTCAGGCAGCCACACAGCAGCCGCCAGTCCGCGATCATACGTTGGCGCAGGCGTTCCAAATATCGGAAACTGCCATTTGCGAAAATACTCTTGATGCGGTCTCAGAACCATATCAATAGGCAGCTGCGGTTTAAACTCAGGCGCGATATAGCCCTCAGCAATTTCAACAACCGATAATTGATGTGTCTGTGTCTCCGACATAATAAATACTATTGTGAACTATTATAGAATAATCGCAACCTATTGCGCCGGACAGGCAGGTATATTACTATGGCTTGTTCGCCCCGGCGGGCAGATAAAGGTACAATAGATATATATGGCAGAGGAAGTTTTCGCGCTCAATTCGGGTCAGCAGCAGGTTGTCGACCATCAGTCGGGACCGTTGTTGGTCGTGGCCGGAGCCGGCACCGGCAAAACCCGCGTCATTGTCGAGAAAATCAACAAACTGTTGGACGAAGGCGTGCCGCCGTCCGCCATCCTGGCGGTTACCTTTACCGAAAAGGCCGCTGCCGAAATGCTGGACCGCATTTTAATGGCACGCAGCGGATTTCATGCCGATCTGGCCGTTATGACTTTTAACGGCTTTGGCGAAAGCCTGCTGCGCGAGTTTGGCACCGACATCGGTATTCCGCACAATTTTCGCCTGATCGGCCCGCAGGCACAGATTATCTTTTTCCGCGAGCGCATCGACGAGTTCGGCCTGGACTACTTTCTGCCCCTGGCCGCATCGCCGGACGGCATTATTGAGGATATTCTCAGCCTGTTCAGTCAGCTAAAACAGCATATTATTACGCCCGAAACTTACCAGTCCTATGCCGACAGCCTGCCGCAAAACGACGAAGCGCAGTCGCTCGAAAAGAAAAAGCATCAGGAGCTCTCAGGCGCCTATGCCACCTACATGCGCCTTACCCGTACCGAGAACGTCATCGATTATGACGATCAGATTTATCTGCCGATTCAGCTGCTCGAAACCCGCCCCAATGTCCGTAAAACCCTGCAGCAGCGGTTTCATACCCTTTTTATTGACGAGTTCCAGGACACTAACCCCATGCAGTCGCGCCTGATCGATCTGCTGGTTAACGGCCGGCAGAATCTTATCGTAGTCGGCGATGACGACCAGTCTATCTATGGTTTTCGCGGTGCCACCCTGCAGAATATTCTCAGTTTTAAAGAGCGTTATCCCGACGCCGCAGAGGCCGCGCTGACCCAAAATTACCGCAGCCATCAGGCCATCCTGGACGCAGCCTACCGGCTTATTCAGTACAATAATCCCAACCGGCTCGAAGCCTCCCTGGGCATTAACAAAGTTCTAACCTCTGATCAGACAGGGCAGGCGCCGCTTATAAAACGGTTTAATGACATCAATGACGAACTGGAGTGGCTGGCAACCGACATTGCGGCCCGCATTGCGGCCGGCGACGACCCGGGCCAAATCGCTGTCCTGACCCGCAGCAACCCCATTGCCCGGCAGGTGCATGACGCGCTTCTGGTAGCCGGTGTCCAGCACCGTGTTGTCGGGGCCAGCCAGGATCTCTACACCCGGCCGGTGGTACGCATGCTGCTGGAGTTTGCCCGCACACTGGCCGAACCAAACAACAACGCCAGCCTGCACCACACCCTGGTCAGCGATCTTTTCACCATCAGTAACGAACTGATCGCGCCATTTGCTTCGCAGGCCCGCTACGAACACGAACGGCTTGAGGACCTGCTGGCGGCCAGCGACTCGCAAGAGATTTTGCGCGCCGTCACCCTTATCAATAGCTTGCGTGAGGACGCCGCAAGTGTCTCGGTCGGCCGGCTGTTATGGCGGGGCATCGGCGAGACCGGCTACAAAGACCGTCTGTTGACGCGCGCATCGGACGATGACCAGGCCGCTGCCAGCATTCAGCATCTTAAGCAATTTTTTGATTCGCTGCGCGAGTTCGAGTCCATTGCCACCCAACCGACAACCGCACAGTATCTGGTGTCGCTGCCGGCCCTTATGGCGGCTGGCGAAACCACCGAGGACGGCACGCTTAACATCCCGGACGGCGAGGTCACGGTCACCACGATTCATAAAGCCAAAGGATTGGAGTGGCAAACGGTCTATCTGCCATGTCTCGTGGAAGGCTCGTTCCCGTGGACCAGACGGGGCGGGGGATTGCAGCTGCCTGAGGCACTGCGCGCCGCTTCGACCAGCCCGGCCGACGAACACTATGCCGAGGAGCGCCGGCTGATGTACGTGGCGCTAACCCGCGCACGCCAGAACCTCATGCTTAGTTTTGCCGGCAAAAGCAAGACCGGCACCAGCCGCAAACCATCGCGCTTTATTGATGAGGCGTTCGGTGCCGGTACGGCCGAATCAGTGCCGATAAGCGATCCGGTCACCGGGCAGCAGCAGTCCCTGCTCGATATCCCCATCGATCCTGTGCCAAAGGTCGCAATTCCGGCAAATCTATACGACGGAGAAAGAATTCGCCTGAGCGTCAGCCAGGCATCGGCGCTACTGGAATGCCCGCTTAACTTTTACTACAAGTTTGTGCTAAAAGCGCCAGAGGAAGCCACCGTCCGCACCTCGTACGGCACACAGTTGCACGGCTTTTTTGAACAGCTCAATAAGGCCCGTCAGCAGGGCACGCTGCCGCCGCTGGAACCCCTGCTGCAGCAGCTTGAAGCCGGCTGGCAAAAGGCCGGCTATGTATCACGGCAGCAACAGGAGCGGGCGCTGGCCCGCGCCAAAACGACTTTGTCTAATTTTTATAATAACTGCCAACAAAACCCCGCGCCCTTGTTTGTCGAGCAGGATTTTGAAGTCGAGCTTCCGGGCAGCATTGTCCTGTACGGCCGGCTGGATGTCGTGCTGGGCGACGAAGACAGCATTGAAATCCGCGACTACAAAACCGGTGATGGCGTACGCGATCAGGAAAAGGCCAACCGGCGCGCCGCGGCCAGCGCCCAGCTGACCATGTACGCACTGGCCTGGCAACTGCAGCACGACGGTCAACTGCCGGCCAGATTGTCGCTGGAATTTGTCGACACCAACCTGATAGGGCAAGTCAAGAAGACCCAGCGCGGCATTGACGGCCTGGTGACGCGCCTGAGCAAAGCCGCCGAATGCTTTAAAACCGGCGACTTCCTGCCAGGCAAACTGCATGACTACTGCCTGCATCCGCCGCTATCAGAAAACTAAACTGCTTTAATAATTTGTGAAATATCCTCTACAGGCACCTTTACCAGCTCATCATTACCTGTCCGCGCGTTTGCGCACAAAATCAGCTGTTGACTGCCATCATCATACGTCGCACCCACCGCAGTAAATGATCTGCCCCTATCCGGTGTCACAATCCGTACCGACCCAGCACCTGGCTCGACAGGCTCTTCGCCCTCAAGGTAGAGGAGTCTATTGGCAACCATACGACTAATAATATCCGGTAAATAAAGTGCTTCGTTCAAATAGTCCAGGTACAGCTGCGTACGCATGTCTTCGGGATTGAGGCCCGCAAACAGCTTACTGAGTCCGGCCAGATCAATTGTCCCGTTTACGATCATTAGATCTATTTCCTTAGCCAGCTCGTCATCACCATCAAGCACCTCGGCTGCTTTGAGCGTGTCCGCCTCAAACACCAGAAGATCCTGGACCGGCACCAGCGCTGTTATATTATCGCCCGCATTAACCCTTACCGTCAGTTCGTTGACTTCGTACCTGATATCGGCCTCAAGATAATCAGTGTACCGAACCCGTTGCAGCCCCATAAAGTAACCCCCTAAAGAAACCTGTCCGATATGTGCCGTCATCGCCGCATCCGACTCATTCGCACCGCGCACCTCGTAATACCTATTGCCAAGAAGCTGCACGCGCATACCCTGAGGCAAGACATCAAAGGCCAGTTCGTTCAATAACTTAACCGGCCAGTCATCAGGGTCAACACCGTCGGTCTCTTCGGTTACATACCGCAGCAATAACGATAAATCCTGCTCCGCCATACTGCCGGTATTGTAGCAGACTGTTTCAGTACAAGGGTTTATAAATGTTAAGAGAATAGGTATTGCTTTTTTTATGTTTGTTGGTATAATATATTTCATTATGAGTGATGCATTGCCTGAACGGTACAGCTTGGATCAATTTGGCCAAGTAGGCCGGAACTTCGAGAGTGATCCGAGACTAACTCTTATAGCTGCTGCTGAATGCCTGGAACGACACGATTGCAGACTACCTATCCAGACGGCCGCCGAACTGCTGATACCTGATGCGGGACCTGCCATTGAGGACTGGCGGCGCGATATATTTACGGAAGCCGGCGGCCTGGCCTGTCTGGCATTTGCAGATTCTAACACGACCAGTGTATTGCGCGAGGCAACGCTGCGCCGGCTTGCCGACGCCGAATTGCCTGACGACCTAAGGTCTGACAACCGGCGACAGGTCGTTCAGACCGTTGATGCAATGGCACACTCCGGATATAACGCCCACCCCGAATTCCAGGTGCAGATCGACGCTGTCGAATCCTTTTTTACCGTTATCAACAATGATAGAAGCATGGGCAAAATTGCCTTTTACGGGGCAGGCTTTACCGTCTGCCTACTGGACCAGGCGTGGCAGGCGACCATAGAGCACCATCGCGCTATAAACAGAATCGTCGAGGCCGAGACTGCCAATCTCAACTGGGATGATCCGTTACGCTGGAGGGCATAAAGCGACAAGGACTGGCAAATTACCCCTGTTTAGACCTTAAAATATCTCTCTTACTTGACAAATTATTTACAGTGTGCTACAATAAAAAGATAGGGGTATGAATACCCGCTTTTGCCGCCTGAACAGGGCGGTTTTTTGTTGCCGCTTTACATAGGACACGACTTGGTAAATCTACCCAAAACCGGCTAGAATACCTGCAAACAGGAGGCAATAATGAGCAGCTTGGCACAAATGCAGCAGCGCGTGGTTGATTTTCGTAATGCGCGTGACTGGAAGCAATTCCATACCCCTAAGGATATGGCGCTGTCCCTGGTACTCGAGACTGCCGAGGTTATCGAGCATTTTCAGTGGAAAACGCCGCCAGAGATCGACAAGCATCTTACTAAACACCGCGCCGACCTGGGCGAAGAACTGGTCGATGTACTGTATTGGGTGTTGTTGATGTCCCACGATCTGGGCATTGATCTCAATAAAAGTTTTGAAGAAAAAATGACCAAAAACGAGAAAAAATACGCCGTCGAAAAAGCCAAAGGCAACCATAAAAAATACACCGAACTTTAAGCGGCGGTTGCCGACTCCTGACCATGCGTGCTTTTTCCCGATAACCCTTATAGACCTCGCAAATCAGGTAAGTTACTTTTGCCTTTCATCAAATAATGTTATATAGTCATATTCTATGAAGAGTATCGACGGACCCCGCAGATGCAGTATCGAAGAATACCAGCAATACTTTCATGAGCGCCAGGCTCCGGATCAGCTTGTGGTCGATGAAACCTACACACTTATGCTGTTATACAACCGTCCGGCAGTTGCCGGCGCTGACGCCTTGTCGACACCGGTTGCCTGCGGCGAGCGGGCAGAAAGAACGGGCAGGCATGGATTCTGGCTGGTCAAACTGTTTTTTATTGTTGATGAGAATTTAAAGCGCTCTCCTCAGCCTCTGAGGCTTTATATGAACGATAGCGGCGTGACCGAACGCACACGAGCGTTTAAAAGAGAGTACCCCAATATCAAGCAGGCCTACGTCCGGGCAGCTGAGGAGGAGCCTGGTAATGGATTGAATACCATCAAGGCCTCTCGTGACCTTAGCCTGGCCAAGCGGGAGCTCGTCCATTTCTAGATTCTGCCTAAAGCTCGGCATAGAACCACCGGCGGTTTAAAACCCCAGCGATTATAAAAACTCCCCTGCAAAAGGGGAGTTTTTGGTTAACGCCTGGACTTAAAAGCGCTGTTTTACTTCTTTTTACGCGAAGTGGTTGTTTTGCGCTTTACGGTCTTTTTGGCCTTGCTGGCGACCGCAGTCGTTTTTGTCTTGGCATTTGCTGTCGTACCGGCACTTGAAGCAACCGCACCCGAAACCAGCGCGCGGGCCGGTGCAAACAACAGAACATACAGGTTCATACCAATGACGCCACCGATAATCGGACCAAAGATATATGCCCGTGACCACGACTGGTTGCCCAATGCCACCGCCGGGTTCAGTATACCGTTCGAGGCCAGTGAAGCCACGATGATACCCAGGAAGAAGCCGCCGCCGATAAGCGCCGCAGCCCTGCCGCCTTCGTACTTCTGGTACACGGCTGCCGCCACTACAAACGTAAAGACCGCCATACCAACAGCTTCAGCGACCAGCACGCGCCAGTCAAACTCGTTACCTGCAATACTGCGCAACTCGCCGCCAATGAAGTAATTGGCCAGCTGCCACGCTGCCAAACCACCCAACATCTGTACGGCCAGATAGGCTATGGCTTGAACGGTTTGTATACGGCGCAGGGTCCACAGACCAATGGTCACTGCCGGGTTAAAATGGCCGCCCGAAGCAGACCCCAGCACCAGCGTCAGAAACGCCAACGCACCACCCGCGGCAATAGCGACAAAATAGCCGATGCCGATTTGTGAACGCGATACGTTAATCATGACGGTCGCGAGTACAGCTGTACCCAAAAATTCCGCCGTCAACATCGCGATCCTTGATCGCACTGTCATTACAGAAACCCTCCGTTTATTTATGCATTTACAATAGTGGTTTATCCGTAGAATTGCAAATACTTTAAGTAAACAACTCCGCCTGCTTTATTCCTGCATTATTAGCACGCCAAGTTCTCTTACTGCATATTAGGTACCGGCGGCAATCCAGCAGCAGGGCATGGATGAGACCTGGTGCTATTTGACCACATTGGATCCGAGCTTTTTTATAAGCGGCGGAGCCACAAAGGTAGTAATGATAACCACAATTACTACCACTGAGAAAATTTCATCCGTAAGCACACCTAGCGCCTTTCCGGTAGCCGCAAAAATAAGGCCGACTTCACCACGCGGCACCATTGATACACCGACCAAAAGCTTTTCCTTCATATCGCCCTTGGCTGCCAGTCCGGCTGCAACCTTACCCGCAACCGCAAACGCTGCGATCACGAAAGCGATCAGGTAGAGTTTCGGCTGCAGTAATGAACCAAACTCAATCTGCATGCCGGTATACACAAAGAATACGGGCACAAGAATCAAGCTTACTGTTGAGATGAGATCCTCTATATGTGCATGCTTGTGTTTATTGATGAGGCGCAAAACAGCTTCACGGTCTTTTGGTGCCTTGAAATCAAGCTCTTTTAAGTCATGGACGATTTGCGGATCGGCAAAGTTATTAAAGTGCACCTGGTCAAGCAGCAAGCCGGCTGCAAACGCACCGATAATTGGCTCTAACCCGAACAATTCTGCCAGATACCCAAACATCAACGCAAAACCAAGCGCAAATGTCAGCTTCATGGCAATGCCGCTGTTAATCTTACTGAACACAAACGACAGCTGCTTTGCGAGCAGCGTTCCCAACAACAGTGCGCCGGCAAGAAATCCGAATGACTTCAGCGCGATAGCCAGCACAGAAATCACAGTGACTGTGCCCCCTGCCGCTAGAGCCGATACCACGGCCAGCACTATCAAGCCAAGTACATCATCTATCACCGCTGCACCGAGTACTGTCTGCGCCGCACGGGATCGTATGATTTTCAGTGATCTGAATACTGAAGCTGTGATTCCCACGCTCGTCGCAACCAGGGCGGCACCGAGGAATAGCCTTGCATTGGCTGATGCGTCGCCATAGAAAATCGGTCCCAAAAGATAGGTACCAAGAATAAAGGGAAGAGTTACCCCGATGAGCGCAACGAATAGCGCGTTCAGCCCAACCTTCTTCATCTCCTGCATATTTGACTCAAGGCCGATCGAGAACAGCAACAATAGAGCGCCAAAGCTGGCCACAAATGCAATGACAGTATTTGAGGTAACTTCATCAATAAAATGCCAGCCAAAATACCCAGCTGCCGACAACACGATACCGGCAAGAAGCTCGCCGATGACGGCAGGCTGCCCGAAACGCTCTACGAAATTACCAATTTTACCCGCGACCAGAACAAGGGCCAGCATCGCAAAAACCAGCCCGAAATGGGCAGTGTGACCTCCGCTTTCTTCGCCCCCTCCTGTAGCCGCGTTTGCTGTTGCGCTTAGTGTAATAATCGGCGCACCAAGACCAAAGGCCAAAGAATAGAGGGCTTTACGGATCATAAACTTCCTTATTTAGGTTGCTTGCAAAAAACTTTCGCCCTACAGAATACTCCTGCAATGTCTGTGAGAAAAGTCACATTGTATATTCTACAACTACACCGGATCTGATCCGCAAGCGTACTGCAGCTATCGACTCCCGGCGGCCGAATCGTAAACGTAAGTTATTTTGGCAGGCAACTGGCACTGTCAGACGGCGGGCTAAATAAGTTACCGCCTCTGTCGGCGCTTCAGGCCGGCGACCTGCAGGCGCACTGCCGAGCGGTCTATCAGACTCTGAGCCTGTTCCAGACTGACCTGGTCTTTAGCTTCTGCCTTGAGTTTCTGGGCACGCTCGTACGCCTCTCTTGCTTCTTCTTCAGAAATGTCTGCCGAAGCATCGGCTTCATCCACCAGCACGCGCAGGGAGTTGTTGGAAACTTCAATCGCGCCGCCTGAAATCGCAAAGTGCTCCATCATATCGTCCGGATGCGATTTGTCGCGGCGTACAGAAATTGCCCCGGCCTTAGCCACGCTGATAAGCGGCATGTGGCCCGGCAAAACGCCAATATCACCTGACATGGTCGGCAGGATAATCTCATAGACCTCTTCGTCAAATTTAACGCCGTCGAGGGCGACTAGCTGGAAGGATATCATGAGTTTAGCCTCTCAAAAGCAGGGGAGTATGAAATATGAAATATGAAATAGGGGATTAGCTGCATTATTTTCTCTTCTCCGTAGCTTTAATAAGTCCAACAACAAGCTTATGGGCAAGTTCAGCTTGCGACTGGACGACTGTCGCATCCGCCTCGCGAATGAGATCGACGTCTTTGGTTAATATGATCTGGTTCTGCAGTTCTGTCAGAGAGCCCCTTGCCATAACATAAAAATGCAATTTATCAGCGGCGGAAGATCTGCCAAATCCTTCGGCAATGTTTGAGGCCACTGACAGTGCCGCTCGACGCATTTGCGACACTGAAACGAACAGCTCTTCGCTGGGAAATTTTTTTGTAATATGAAAAACAATAAAGAAAAGTTTACGACTGGCCTGCCATGCATCCAGCTGCTGGAACGACTTGAGGGCTTTGGCCCCATCCCCCATATTCCTTATTTCATTTTTCATATTTCAGCTCTCCGCACTCCTCACTCCAGTCTTAGGAGCTACTCCTTAACCTCGTCAATGCCGCCCTTCATGTAAAAGGCGGATTCGGGCTTGTCATCGTGCTTGCCGTCCAGGATTTCGCGGAAGCCGGCAATGGTGTCAGCCAGCGCTACGTACTTGCCGGGCTTGCCGACAAAGGTCTCGGCCACAAAGAACGGCTGTGTCAGGAAACGCTGGATCTTGCGCGCACGAGCCACGGTCAGCTTGTCCTCATCTGAAAGTTCTTCCATGCCCAGGATAGCAATAATATCCTGCAGATCTTTATAGCGCTGCAGAATGCGCTGCACTTCGCGCGCCACATTGTAGTGCTCTTCGCCGACAATTTCGGGGTCAAGGATGGTCGAACTGCTGTCGAGCGGGTCAACGGCAGGGTAAAGACCAAGCTCGGTCAGCGCACGGTTGAGTGAGATCGTTGAGTCAAGGTGCGTAAAAGTTGTAGCCGGGGCAGGGTCGGTCAGGTCGTCGGCCGGCACATACACCGCCTGCACGCTGGTGATCGAACCCTTGCGGGTCGAGGTAATACGCTCTTGCAGGGCACCCATTTCGGTTGCCAGATTTGGCTGATAGCCTACGGCTGAAGGCAAACGGCCCAGCAGGGCAGACACCTCGGCGCCGGCCTGGGTAAAGCGGAAGATGTTATCAATAAACATCAGCACGTCAGAGCCCTGATCACGAAAACCTTCGGCAATCGTCAGACCGCTTAGCGCCACGCGCAGACGCGCCCCGGGTGGTTCGTTCATCTGCCCAAACACAAGAGATGTCTTTTCGAGCACGCCGGAATCTTTCATTTCAAAGTAGAGGTCATTACCCTCACGCGTGCGCTCACCAACGCCGGCAAACACAGAGTAGCCACTATGGAACTTGGCAATGTTACTGATAAGCTCCTGGATGAGCACCGTCTTGCCGACGCCCGCACCGCCGAACAGACCAACCTTACCGCCCTTTGTGATCGGGGCAATCAGGTCAATCACCTTAATACCAGTCTCAAGAATTTCAACCGCGCCGGACTGCTCGGTAAAGGCAGGTGGCGTGCGGTGGATCGGTGCGTGTTCCTTAAACGCATCTTCTTTGCCGTCGATTGGCTGCCCTTTGACGTCAAACATACGACCCAACGTGTCTTTGCCAATCGGCACGCTGATAGGTGCGCCGGAATCTTTGATTTCAATACCGCGCTTCAGCCCATCGGTCGAGCCCAGCGCAATTGCCCTAACAGAGGATTCGCTCAGATGCTGCGCCACCTCAAACACTTCGGTTCGGTCACCCAGTTTCACCTCCAGCGCATTGTAAATAGCGGGCAAATGGCCCTCGCTAAATTCGGCGTCAATCACCACACCCACCACCTGGGTAATGGTGCCTGTATTTGTTCTCGTCTTTTCTGCTGTCGCCATTGTCTCTCCTTTAATCTTCTAAAAATTCTTTTAGGTAGTCGGGATATCCTCCCAGTATAAAATCCAGGTAGCCTCTGGGGTATGTATTAAGTATTCTATCCATCGTCTCCCGATCTCCGACTGCAATCGCATTGTCAAAAATAGTGCCGATAGCCTGTGCCCGCACGACCTGCTCGCCTAACAGCCGATCTGCCTCTGCCTGATTAAATGCTTCACCTGTCATCTGCGCACTTCCTCATAAAAAACCTCATCAAGTTCAAGCGGATACTGCTCTATGAGCCTGTCCAATCCTTTATGATCGCCTGCTGCAAGCAGTGCGTCATAAACCTCCAGAAGCTCTTGGGGGGTGGATGTGCTCGCTGTCAAATCAGACACAGCCGGCTCAAACCCATCAAACAACGGCGGCTGATCAAAAGATCTCATTTCATCGCCTCCGCGCCGCCGGTTATTTCTGCCAGCTCCTGAGTAATCTTGGCCTGTCTGGCTGTGTTAAACTCGAGCGTCAGATCATCGATAATCTCGCTGGCGTTGTCGGTGGCGTTTTTCATACTCAGCATGCGCATGGATTGCTCGCTGGCGATGGACTCAAGCAAAGCCTGCCAGATCTGCACCTCCAGCAAACGCTCGGTCACGTTTTCCAGCACCTCTGACACAGAGGGCTCAAAGGTAACGTCAGACAGCGGCTGCTCCTCGGCTACTTCTTCGTCAAACTTTGCGGGCAGCACAGCCAGGCTTTGGGCAATCTGCGTGATGTTGGACTTATGCTCGGTGTAGAGCAGGCGGACTTCATCGGTCTGCTTTGTGCGATATTGCTCGACAATTGTATCCAGAATGGGACGGATATCATTGGCGGTCGGGTGATCGCCAAAGTCGCTGTAGACACCGACAATGTTGATATGCTCGACCCGGCGGAGGAACTGCGCACCGCGCTTGCCGATAATAATCACCTGGCTTTTGATATTGGCACGGCGATCATCCGAAACAGCACGTGTCAGCAGCTTAATGATATTGGCATTATAGGCACCGGCCAGACCGCGATCAGAGGTGATCACCACGTACAGGCGGTTTTTGATTTCGCGCGTTTGATACAGCGGATGTTCGCTGATTTCGGTCACCGCACTCAGGCGTGCCAACATGCTGTGCGCTGCCTGGCGGTAGGCACGGCCGCGGTGCGCAGCCTCTGTAGCCTTACGCATTTTACTGGCAGCAACAAGCTCCATAGCCTTAGTAATCTGCTTGGTGTTCTTAACGCTGCCAATCCGGCGCTTTAATTGCTGCGTACTAGCCATGACAAGCCCCGCTTGCAGGAATATGAAATATGAAATATGGAATATGGGCTTTTATCGCGATCCCGTTTTTCATTTTTCCTATTTCATATTTCATGTCTTATTTTGCTTCTTTCTCGACTGGCTTATAGCTTTCGGCAACATGTTGGGCAAGCTTGAGGATTTCTTCTTTCTCTTTATCCTCGGCTTCGGCACCGCTGTCGATTTTCTCCAGCAGCTTACCGTGTTTAGCCTTGAATTCACGCAGCAGAGCGGCCTCGGCCTTTTTAATCTTTGGCACCTCGACCTCGTCAAATGCCCCCTCAGTTGCTGCCAGCAGCATGACGTACATCTGCCAGGTGCTGTACGGGGTATATTGCGGTTGCTTGAGCAGTTCGGTCAGACGCTGTCCGCGTTCAATGCGCTGCTTGGTGTCAGCGTCAAGATCGGTCGAGAATTGGCTAAAGCTGGCCAGTTCGCGGAACTGTGCCAGATCAACGCGCAAAGACTTGGCAACGGACTTAACAGCTTTAGTCTGGGCGTTACCGCCTACACGGCTCACCGACAAACCGACCGATACAGCCGGGCGGATACCCTGATAGAACAGGTTGGTTTCCATGAAAATCTGACCGTCCGTGATAGAAATCACGTTGGTCGGGATATAGGCGCTGATGTCACCGGCCTGCGTCTCGATAATCGGCAGGGCAGTGAGCGATCCAGCCCCCAGCTCGTCACTGAGCTTGGCGGCACGCTCAAGCAGGCGGCTGTGCAGGTAGAACACGTCACCGGGGTACGCTTCGCGTCCTGGCGGGCGGCGTAATAGCAGCGACATCTGGCGGTACGCAGCTGCGTGCTTGGTCAGGTCGTCAAAAATAATCAGAGCATGCTGGGCGTTGTCGCGGAAATATTCGCCCATCGCAGCACCGGCGTACGGGGCCAGATACTGCAGCGGTGCAGGGTCGGCAGCACTGGTTGCCACCACAATCGTCTGCTCCATGACACCCTCGCGCTTCAGGCGCTCCACCAGGCGGGCGATTTTACTCATCTTCTGACCAATGGCGACATAGATGTTAATGACCCCGGTGTTTTGGCGGTGCTGGTTGATCATGGTGTCAAGCGCCACGGCAGTCTTACCAGTCTGGCGGTCGCCGATAATCAGCTCGCGCTGACCGCGGCCAATCGGCACCATTGCATCGATTGCGATAATACCAGTCATCATTGGTTCGTGGACAGATTTGCGCGCCAGTACGCCTGGGGCAATTTTTTCGGTCGGGCTGGTCTGCTTGGCTTTGATGGCGCCTTTACCGTCCAGCGGACGGCCCATAGGGTCAACCACGCGGCCGATCAGCTCCGGCCCAACAGGCACCTCGACAACTTTGCCGGTACGATGTGCTTTAGCGCCGGCTTTGACATGCGTATCCTCACCCAGCAGCACCGCACCGATCTCTTCGCTGCCCAGGTTAAAGGCAAAAGCTGTCATAGTACCGCCGTCGGCGGCTTCGACTTCGACCATTTCGTTATAGCCAACACTTGTCAGCCCATAAATCCAGACCACGCCGTCACCGACACGGGTAACGATGCCTGTTTCTTCTATTTCGGGACGCTTTTTCAGCTCGGCAATCGCAGCCCGGATATCCGCTGACAAGTCCGCAATCGAAATATCATCCTTTATCGCCATCAGTTGCTCCTTTCAGTCGCAGAAATATGCAATAGGGAATAGGAAATATGGGTAGCTGCAGTCAGTAGCCCAATGTCTTTCCCATTTTTCTTATTTCTTATTTCATATTTCATAATTTATTTCTCCTCTGCAACAAGCCGCTTTAAGGTGTTCAATTTTGTTCTTACTGATAAATCCAGCGTTTCGCGCGGAAGCTCTATGCGCACACCGCCGACCACCTCCGGCTCAACCCGCTGGTTTATGATGATTTGCTGCGCGTCTGGAAAGCGCTCTTTGAGCACATCCTCGACGTCTTTTATAACTGCCGGTGTCAGTTCATGCGCGCTGACGGCAGTCGCCTCAACCAGGCCGTGCTCGAGCCGATACTGCATCACGTCACGCACCAAAGAGTCTATATCGATTGACTCATGCCCGTCTGACAAAAACGCTGCGACTGCGGTAACCAGCTGCCGGCGATCAACAATGTGCATCGTCTTTTCACCGATGATCTGTGCCAGTTGCTTGCGGGTGACGTGTTGCATGAGCAGGGCAGTCCTTACTTCTTACGGCGCTTTTTAATGGCGCGATCAATGATTTCGGCATCTTTGCCGGCATCGATTTTTTCTTCTACCACGGCTTCGGTGGCCTCAGAGACAAGACCAGTAATTTCCTTTTCGAGTTTGCGGCGGGCCTGTTCGACCTCTTCATTGATGCGGGCTTCGGCGTCAGCCAGCATGATTTCTGACTTCTTGTGCGCAGCTTTTTCGGCATCGCGCACGATTTCGCGGCCTTCCTTTTGAGCATCACCGATGATGCTGTCTGCTTCGGCGCGTGCACGCCGCAGAATCTTGGCCGTTTCAGACTCGGCCTTCTCGCGCTCTTTCTGCATATCCAGCCCGTGGCGCACCCCTTCGTTAATAACCTTGTGGCGCTGATCCAGCAGGGCAACAATGCGGTCAAAAGCAAACTTTTTCAACAGAATGAACACCAGGATAAAAGTGACAATCTGGATGATAAAAGATTCAACGCTAAACCCCAAGATGCCGCTCTCGGTTTCTGTTGCTGCAAAATACGTTGGTAGCATTATGCAACCCCCCGTCGGACGGCTGCCAACAGCTGTAAGCAGTAATCAGCAGGCCGCCAACCTGAGACGGACAGACATTCACTGCCAACCACAAACCGCTTTTTATTTATAAGACTAATCATGTAACTCCCCGAACTTAAATAATGAATAATGAAGCAAATACCAGCAGAGCCATAAGCTCAACAATTGCAATGACCACAAAAATCTGACCAAAGTATTTGGCGGCTTCCGGATTGCGGCCGACAGCGTTCATAAACGACGCACCGATCATACCGATACCTATAGCCGGGCCCAGCATACCAAAGCTCATCATAATACCTTTTGCGAGTACTTCTGTATCCATATTTATATCTCCTTAACCTTATCTTGTTAGTGGTAGTGCTGATAACACACGCCCGGGTACTTTCACGTCCGTTCGTCAAACCAGCCAGACGCGTGCCATCAGAACAACCGTTATTTTATTTCATCTTTACCTGACCTACGCATTGGCAACATTCCTGGCCTGCAGCTTGGCTAGCTCGTGACGCTGCAAATCCTCGGCCTCGTGGTTATGCTTGATAGCCGCAGACAGATACATAATGGTCAGCATCGTAAAGATATAGGCCTGCAGGGCCCCGATGAACAGCTCCAGAATAATAAAAGGCATGGCGGTTATCGGCGCGGCATAGCTGCCCAGATAGGTAAAGATCGCGATGATCACCTCTCCAATTGCCACGTTCAAAAACAGCCTCAGCGCCAGACTGCCGATACGGGTAAGCTCTGAAAAGAGCTCAAAGATCCCCAGTAAATAAGTACCCGGGTTCCATAGACTGCCGGCAAAATAGTGCCGGATATGACGCTTGAAGCCTGATTCTTTGATGGCAAAATACTGAACCAGCACCATCATAACTGTCGATGCCGCCAGGGTGCCGTTCAGGTCGGCCGTAAAGGGACGAAACACCGGCTGCCCATTGTACGTCAGCGTCTCGCCGACGCCCGGTATCAGACCCAGCCAGTTGCTGAACATGACAAAGAAGAACGCAGTCACAAAGAACGGTGCGTACTTGATCGCCTTCTTACGCGATCCCATAGAGTTCTGGATAGTGCCGATAATAAACTCGGTCCCGATTTCTATAAACTGCACAAAACCGCGCTTGGGCCTGACCGACATACGGCGGGCGGCGGCAGTCAACAGCATAATAATCAGCAGCGAACTGGTCACACCATAGAGCATGGAGTTAGTGACGCTAAAACCGCCTATCGTGAATAACTCGCCCGGTGTCATATGAATGGCCGGACCATCCGCTTCTGTCGCCGCAAAAATAGCAAGCCTATTAAACATCTGTCTCCCTCTTTACTTTATTCGCCCGGCGCTTGGCTTTCTTGGCTTCTTCTGAAGCGGCCTGGGCGCTCATCTCAACATACGTCTTATATATCAGCATACTCGCCGCAAAAATAGCAATAAAAAAAGCTGCCAATGTCAGGGATGGAGCAGAATCAAACCGCTTATCCAGCTGTACGCCGGCAAAAATCGGTACCAGCACCACCAGCGCCAACCGCCAGCCCATGCCAATAAGGTTGCTGATCAGCAGTGTACGGGCGTTGACCACGGCTAAATGATCCATAATCGGATCATTGGCAGCCTTTGTCCGCTTGGCGCGCTTAAAAATTTTGCCCATACCTTTGCGTTACTATAACAGATAGGGTGAGAAGTCTACAAGACTTGGTGGCTTTTGATAAAAATATTGGGCCGTTTTTGCAAAATCTTTGCAGGGTTTTGTGTTCTTTCGTAATTTTCTAGTTCTTGTAGTGTAGTTATTATTCTTTTTTATTTTAAGTCTTGTTTTGGCTTAGTTATGCAGGTTTTATACCATCTTTTTATTTAAATAGTTTCGACCAGCCCTTTCAAGGGCCTTTTTGTTCTTGTAGCCAAGAACCGACCCTTTCTTTCTTGCGCCAACAAGACATTTCGGCTAAGTCCTGTCGGACTTTTATCCGACATTCTTTTCTGTGTCGACAGAAAAGAATGCAAAAGAACTCGGCCGGCCCGCCTGCCGTGACTCGGCTTGTTGTTCAAAAATACAATACGCTCGGACGACTCCTTCCAGTCGGTCCAAAACTTCATACTGATTTTAGGTAGAAGTTTTGGACTGAGTCCTCGCTCTCTATTGTATTTTTGACGAACAGCCGAATCAGGGCAGGTGGGCATTGCCATACACAGCAGAAGCCCGCTAAAGCGGGCGTTTTTTAATGGCGGCTTTGTCGCCTATTCCATATACCAACTACTAACTACTATCTACCAATAACTCAGGCTCACGGCCAAAAAGTGGCGCGCTTGATGCGATTACCCAAAGAGTCATAACC
The DNA here is from genome assembly GCA_964490245.1 of uncultured Candidatus Saccharibacteria bacterium. Classification (GTDB taxonomy): domain Bacteria; phylum Patescibacteriota; class Saccharimonadia; order Saccharimonadales; family JACDBH01; genus CAZBAF01. Next base: position 44,822 of record CAZBAF010000004.1, on the reverse strand, counting down.
CGCACCGCCTATGCCGCTGCAGCTGGCAGGATCCTGATACTTGTTGACCTCTTCCGCGGTGGCTGGCACGTCATCGTACCATCGCTGCAGCTCCTCATCAGAGGCATCGCCATAGGCCACCAGTAGCCGGTCCAGATTGCCGATCACACGGCCGCTGATATCGCGAACTTTCTCGCCGTTAAGCATGTACACCACTGTGTTATCTTCGTCAGCTACATAGACCCGGTCCAGGGTAGCAATATAGCCGGGCCCGACATTCCAGCCGATATTCTGAAAAAAGTTGCCATACGTCACCCGCTTGTCATGCACATGGATAACATCATTGACCTGATCGTGCATGTGTACGCGCCCCTTAGGGTTATCAGCATAGCCGCTGGTGCAGGCGGCAACTTCTTCATAGTAAGTAAACTCTTCAAACGCCTCACGCTGCCCGTTGATATAGACGGCAAAATTGGCATGATAGTGCGTCTCGGGAGTGGCAACAAGAAAGAACCGCATGGCCGCCAGCCACAGCACTCCGCCCAAAAACCCTATACCAACCAGCAACGCAACCGTCTTGTATTTGTTCATACCGTTATTATAGCAAGCAGGCTTATATAAAAAGTAATCAGGTGTATAATAAAGATATGGATACATTCGCCCATAACGGAGTACATCACCAAACCGTCGCCGAGGCCGTTACCCACTCGTTGCCGGAGATAATTCTTATTACCATCCTGGTCACCGCGCTGGTTGCCGGGCTGATGGGCTCCGCGATTTTTGTCTTACAGAAATTCAGCGTCATTGAACTGCCTGTCAAAGAAAAGGAGCAAAACAAATGATAACCGTATACAGCGCCACCTGGTGCGCATTCTGCCACGCCGCCATGGAATATCTGGACAAATTGGGCGTAAAGTATGAAGTTAAAGACATCGAGGCAGACCGTGCCCACGCCGAGGAATCCATTCAAAAATCCGGCCAGATGGGCATACCGGTCATAGATATCAAGGGTGATATCATTATCGGCTTTGACCGCCCCAAGATTGACGCGGCGCTTCAGGCTCACAACATCGTCAACCAGTAAAAGACATCTGCATCACAGGGGTACGGTGATAATTATCACAGCTGATAAGTATTGTTTTGTATTAGATTAGAACTATGCGCGGCAGTGCACACAGCAGCTACACACCGGATCCCGACAAGCGGGCAGAGTGGCTTGCCCGATTGGCCGAACATACCGAGATAGCAGCCGAGCAGTTGCTGGGGCTTTTTAGTACCGAGTGGGTACACGGCACCGACCGCCATCAAAGAGAACTGGGGGCGCTGTCTCTGGCCTCGCTCATCGAGCGTCCATTCGCAGCCACCACTAACGACGATGAGAAAGAACTGATCGGGCTTGCCCGCAATAACACCGCTGTCTACGACGATGCGGTAGAAGACACAATCTACGAGGACGAACTTATGACCAGACTGCTTGCCGAACGGCAGCGCTATTCGTCTGACGAAAAGTTCTCGCAGCTTATCCGCGCCCGCCGAACCATACTGGCTTTTATGATCCACAGTGCCGCCCGCGAGGACAATTCGGCCGCCTGAGCTGCTATACTTGCTCTTAGAAAATGGCATTTGAGGATTATCAGACCAAAGATTCGGTTGTAGTCGTCTACACCGGCGAGGGCAAGGGCAAGACGTCTGCCGCTGTTGGCCTGCTGGCGCGCGCACTCGGTGCCGGCTGGCAGGTGGCGTTTATTCAGTTCGTCAAATCCTGGCAGGTGAGCGAGCATGATTTTATCGAAAGCATCCAGCCGCTGTACGGCGATAAGCTGCTGTTTCATAAGGGCGGCAAGGGGTTCTATAACGCCGGCGCTTTGAGCGAAAAAGACGTAACCGAACAAGAGCACAAACAGGCCGCCGCCGATACGTTCAATGCCGCCCTGCAGGCAGCAGCCGGCGGAAACTACGATCTGGTCATATGCGATGAAATCAACAACGCCGTCAATGACGGCCTGCTCACCAAAGACCAACTTAAAGAACTGATAGAAAAGCGGGCAGGCAAGACCAGCCTGTGTCTGACCGGCCGCAACTTCCCGGAAGACCTACTGGATATTGTCGACATCGCTACCCACATGACCAAAATGAAACACCACTTTGATGATAAGTTTCTTGCTAATAAGGGGATTGATTTTTAAGACTTATTTCGATGAACCCCTGCGGGGTCTTAAGTCTATCTTTTCTATTAAAACAATTTCGGTAAAGCCCTTACAGGGCTTTTGACCGACATTCTTTTCTGTGTCGACAGAAAAGAATACAAAGAAGCTCGGCCGGCCCGCCTGCCGTGACTCGGCTTGTTGTTCAAAAATACAATACGTAAGGCGGACTCCTTTCAGTCGGCCCCAATAGTTTCATATTTGAGTATTGGGGCTGACGCCTTGCTCTCTATTGTGTTTTATTACACCACCCGAATCAGGGCAGGCGGGCATGGCCAGAACAGGCCGAAGCCCTAAAGGGCGCTGTTTTAATAGGCGGCTAACGTCGCCTATTCCAACTACTATCTACTAACTACCATCTACTCTTAGCTCACTTCGCACTTCTGGCTTCTAATCACTAAACACTAATAACTAATCACTAGACACTAACCACTAACCACTCCTCCCCCATATCCCTCTCGCATTCTGCCATAAAAAACCGTAAACTATTTTTTATTGATGCATTTGTTTGCTGAAGCTGCGGTTAATACACTGGCTCTTAATCTCCATATCCAGTGGTGGCACTGGGCACTTTTGGGCGGCTGGTTCTTGCTGCTTATTCTGGTCGACATTTTGGTACTGCACCGCAAGGACAAGCCTGTCGGGATTCGTGAAGCCATTTGGCAAAGCGTTGCGTGGGTGTTGCTCGGTGCCGGACTGGGTATCGTCATCCTCAACGCATTTGGCGGCGAGGCGGCCAGCCAGTACTTCAGCGCCTACCTGGTCGAAAAATCCCTGTCCATCGACAATGTCTTTACCTGGTCGATTATTCTGGCGTATTTTCGCATTCCCAAAAAGTACCAGCACCGTATTTTGTTCTGGGGTGTCATTGGCGCAATCGTACTGCGTACCATATTTGTCTTTGCCGGTATTGCCTTAATCAAGCGGTTCGAGCCAATACTTATCCTGTTCGGCGGTATCCTGCTGTGGAGCGGCATAAGATTGCTTAGAACCAAAAAAGATCACGTATACGACCCGCATAACAGCCGCTTTTTCAGGGTCGCGAAAGCCATTATCCCTATGACCCACAGTTTTGACGGGCACAAGCTGTTCACTCGCAAAAACGGCAAACGGGTCGCCACCATGCTGTTCATGGCACTGCTGGTTGTTGAGTTTACTGACGTCATCTTTGCCGTAGACAGCGTACCGGCCGCACTGGCCGTATCGCACGAACCGTTCCTTATCGTTGCCAGCAACGCGGCGGCTATTTTAGGCATGCGCGCGCTGTACTTTGTCTTTGACCACATTAAAGAACGATTCTGGATGCTAAGCTACGCCCTGGCGTTGTTGCTGCTGTTTGTCGGGCTCAAACTGGTGATTGCACCACGCGAGATCTTTGGCATCGCCTGGTTCAATATACACATTCCGACCAATCTTAGTCTGCTGATTATCGGCGGGCTGTTGTGCGGCGGCATTATCGGTTCGTTTATGTTTAAGCAGCCACGGGCAAAAACCGGCACCCAGTCATAAGAGTGCCTGTATCTAAAAATGCTCAAACGTCAGCTCTATCCCCGCCCGCAAATGCAGATACAGTAAAAACAAAACGCATTTTTGCCGGCTGGGGATGGTCGAGGGCGGAAAGGGCAGCCAGTCGGCAAACTGACGATATTCGGGCAGATCACGCATACTCATGGCAAGTTCGTGCATACTGGCCGGATCCGGACGGGTGGCTTCAGGCCAAATCAAATCAGGGGCAGGGATACCATCGGGCCAACTCATGTGCTTATAATACGGATAGATGAAATTTTGGCAATCCAAACGTACGCGCAAAAAGCTTGTCCGGCTGATGATGCCGTTTGTGCTGGCCGGCGTTCTGCTGCTGGCGCAGCGAATGGGCTGGGTGGAGCAGGCCGGCAATAGTGTCCAGCAATCGCAGCCTGGCCTGTACGCAGTCACAAGCTTTGAAGACGGCGACACCATTACGGTGGATATGAACGGCACCACCGAGCGCATACGGTTTATCGGTGTCGACACCCCAGAGACTCAGGACCCGCGCACCAGCGTGCAGTGTTTTGGCAAGGCGGCCAGCGAATTCACCAAAAGCCTGGTTGGCACCAGCGCCGTCAGGCTGGAGGCCGACCCGCAGAACACCAACCGCGACCGCTATAACCGCCTGCTGCGTTATGTGTATTTACCCGACGGCCGGCTGGTCAATGCCGAGATTATCCGCCAGGGCTATGGTTTTGCATACGTGTTGTTCCCATTCAGCAAAATGGAGGAATTTCGCGAACTCGAACGCCAGGCCAGGGAACAGAATTTAGGGCTGTGGAGTGCCTGCGACATCAAGCAGGACGGCGACAAAAAGACCACCAACCCGGCCTAAGCCTGCCATTCCTCCGAAAGATGTTCGCGACCGCGCCGGTAAAGCGCAGCCACCATATTTCCGACACGAACCGCAAACCGCCCCTGGTATAAGACCCACGCGCCAACGCTGCCCAACCATGCCCGTTTAAGCCCATGCGCGTACAGCGTATTTGGCCACATGGCCATACGCGCCTTATGTACGCTTCCTTCCGTATTGTAGACCCGCTTCATCTCAACCCCGACTTGCAAGCCTTCAAGGTAGACAATAGACATGCCCGTCCGGTGTAAGTGAATGGCAAGATCAAGATCTTCGTGTATGTCCAGCCGATGCGTACACACTTCTGAGCGCACTTCTTTCCAGGCCGCTGCCGGCAAAACCATATTAGACCCCCACAAAATGTAGTGCCCCATAATAAAACGGTTCATACGGTACGCCAACTGGCCCAGCACCCAACCGTTAAGGCGCGGCAAGGGGACATTATAAAAATACCCGCCGCCTGTTAGGGCAAAATCCTGCCTGTCCCTGTAAATCTCCACAACCTGCTCAACCCAATTTTCTGCCAGAATTGTATCGGCGTCGATCCGGCCAATCAGCTTACCTTTGGCCGCATCAAAACCGGCATTACGCCCATAGGCAATGCCTTGCTTTTTTTCCTTCACTACGCGCACAAACGGATACTGCCGCGCAATTTCTGCCGTACGGTCAGTGCAATTATTGTCAACCACAATCACTTCATCAGGCAGCACAGTCTGGTCGGCAATTGCATCCAGGCAATTCTGTATATGGTCTTCTTCGTTATGAACTGGTATAACTATACTAAGCGTTAGCGATTTCATTGATTCTATAAAAGTCTATCATGCCAAAACAAGAAAAGCCTGAGAAATCAGTTAAAACCACCCTGAAGCCGCCGCCTAAACACGCTGGCTTCTGGCAGGTGTTCTGGTACCGGTTCTCGTACTGGGGCGTTCGCACCAAGTTCTGGAAGCGGCTTTTGATCGGACTTGTCGTATTTGTCATTCTCGCTGTTGGCGGTATGTACGGCCTGGCCCAGTGGTACATCAACAAACACAAAGACACACCACTGGCCGTAGGGGCTACTTTTATTCCAAATTATGCACGCTATTATGATCTCGACCCTAAAGAAACCCTGGATGCCATGATAAGCGACTTAGGGGTTAAGCGCCTGCGTCTCGTCAGCTACTGGAGCGACATAGAGAAAGACCGCGGGCTTTACAACTTTGACGAGCTGGACTGGCAGTTTAAGATGGCCGAAGAAAACGATGTTCAGGTCAGCTTGGCATTGGGCTTACGTCAGCCACGCTGGCCCGAATGCCACATGCCGTCCTGGGCACAAGAGATACCCGGACACGGCTGGTATCAACCGCTTGAGGATTTTATTGCCGCGGTTGTAGAGCGCTATAAAGACAGTCCGGCCCTGCATAGTTACCAGCTGGAGAACGAGTTCTTTTTAAAAGCCTTTGGTATCTGTTATGACTTTAACCGCGACCGGCTGATCAGCGAATACAATCTGGTGAAAAAGCTTGACCCGGCGACTCCTGTGGTTGTCAGCATGAGCAATAACGCTATCGGCACTCCCATCGGCGATCCCACGCCCGACATATGGGCCATATCAGTCTATAAGCGCGTTTGGGATAAGAATATCACCCACCGTTATTTTGAATATCCCATCCCGGCTTGGTATTACGCCTTCCGTGCCGGCTGGACAGAGATCACGCGGGGCCGCGATGTCTTTATGCACGAGCTACAAACCGAAGCTTGGACACCCGACACCTTTGGCGGCACCAAAGAAACTCCGCTCGACGAGCAATACAAGTCTCTCGATCCAAAAAGGCTCAAAGACCGCATCCGTTATGGCGAAGCCACCGGCATGCGCACCATGGATCTATGGGGCGTAGAGTGGTGGTACTGGCGCAAGACCAAACACAACGACCCGGCCCTTTGGGACACCGCCAAAGAAGAGTTGCGCCGGATAGACGCCGAAAACCAGAGTTTAACCAAAAACTAAATTTAGGCTACTCGGCAAGACTGTATCATTTTAGCACACATTGTTTGATTTGTCAATATTCTTATGGTAAAATTTTCATCTGTTACTGTAAGAATTAACAGATTATAGCTACAATAGAGTAATTATGGCAAAGAAAAAGCAGCCAACCGGTATTATCCGCAATAAGCGGGCGACGTATGATTACGAGCTGAAAGACTCGTATATTGCCGGTATTGCCTTAACCGGGGCAGAGACGCGGTCCTTGCGTGAAAATCACGGCAGTCTGCAGGGTGCCTTTGTGCAGATAAAAGACGGCGAGGCCTGGCTGTATAACGCCCTTATTACGCCGCTCAAGACCAATGCCGCCCAGCTGCCCAACGAGATGCAGAGCCGCAACCGCAAGCTGCTGCTAAAAAAGCGCGAACTCGACCAGCTGATCGAGGCCAAGAAGCAGGGCAATACCATTGTGTCTGTGAAGTTCCTGACCAAAGGCCGGTTTATTAAGATAGAAATAGCCATCGGCCGCGGCAAGAAACAGTTCGATAAACGTCAGAGCATAAAAAAACGAGAAGAGGAAAGAAACGCTCGATCATTAATAAAACGGCAAGTTAGATAATTCGACTGATAAAGGAGAATTATATGCCGAGCCCGACAAAATCAGATCATTTAAAATAGAGAGATTTTACGGCGCGAAGCTTTATAAACGTCAGGCTTTGAAGAAGCGTGACCAAGAGCGCGACGCCGCCCGCTACCTTAAATAGCCGCTAACACTAAATACCGGCCAACACAGCGACAAACCCAACCAAACGTTCCGCCCCCAGCTCAAAAAGCCCGACCCCAACTCAAAGTAAAAAGGACAAAAGGGTCTGACCCTTTACAGAGGTATATCTCTGCACTCATCTGTTAACACCTAGCGGGGCTTATCTGTCGGCTAACTCAGAGCGTATCGACTCAAGAGCCTCTTTATGCCCCTCGTAATCAGCGACAAATGCTTTGTACTCATTTGTATTAAAAAGCGCCAGGAGTCTTTGAGGATTCAACCAGCGGGGAACTGCGCCACCGGTGTACGCCTGAAAGCTCGAAAACTGGTAGGTCGCATAGTTCCTTGGATTTAGGTGTATGTAGCGACTAATGTGCTGAAGGTAGTCATCACGAGTAATTCGTGACGCACGATATTTACCCTGAAAAAGCGTACCGGATTCCTTGTACTTTAAGTTAAAATACATCGTGTAACTGACCATTATGGACTTTACTAACATGGATAGCGCATTCGGGCTTTGCTTTATGTAGAACAATAAGTGGATGTGATTGCCCATTAGGCAATAAGCGAGGAGCTCTATGTCTGTATCGTATTTGGGATATTCCGCTCCATTACCGTCATAATCATGAACTTTTGGGTCGAGGTATCGCGCAATGATGCCTAAAAAATATGCCTTGTCGTAGTCGTCATGAAACACAATCCGCTTGCCGGCACCCCTGTTGTAGACATGATAATATCCCCCTGTCTCAAACGCGCGTACGGTATTCTTTGCGGGCATAACAACAGGTTACTGCAATTTTTTACCCCTGTAAAGGGTCGGACCCTTTTTGTCTTTTTGTTTTCAACAAGCGCATCTGGGCGCCCAGAGACCAGATCCTTAAAAGGCCTGTCTTTAAAAAGGTGTGCTAACATGGTTTTATGAAGCTTACCAAGTATGGCCATGCCTGCTTTGTCGTTGAAGAGCAGGGGCAAAAAATTATTGTCGATCCGGGCGAATATACGCAGCTGCCGGACGATCTGAGCAACATAGCAGCCGTGGTGATCACCCACGTCCACAGCGATCACTTCAGCCCGCCGAATATCGAAAAAATCCGGCAACACAACCCCGACGTGCAGCTGTTTGGCGCCCAAGAGGTGGTCCGCGAACTGCCGGATTGTACTGAACCCGCCAAAGCCCATACGTATCAGGCCGGTCCGTTCAGTCTGCAGTTTTACGGCGACCTGCACGAACTGGCACGCCCCGGCAAACCACAGATTAAGAACATTGGTGTCTGTATAAACGGCGCTGTCGCTTATCCGGGCGACTCGTACGCCCAGCTGGGCAAGCGGGTTAAGGTTATTATGGCGCCGTCCAGTGCGCCGTGGCTGCATATCGCGCACGCCTACTCGTTTGTCTTTAATGCGCAGGCCGACATGACCATACCGACGCATGACGCCCTTTTGTCCGAAATCGGCTGCAAAGTTTACGATGCGCATCTGCGGGAAGCCGCCGAGAGCGCCGGCAGCACCTACAAACGGCTTGGCGTTGGCGAATCAATCGATATCGGGTAATTAAGGGCGGGGCGGCTGGTAATACTGCCAGGGGTTCAGCCAATCCAGACTGTCAGCGGCGGCATCGGTCACTACAGCCGCCGCATCCGGGGCCTTATCCACCAGGCCGGCAGCAGCAACCGGCAGCGCAACCGCCAACAGAGCCGCACCAAGACGCCGCGCTGTACGGGGTGTTATCTCTGATACGCCAACGCTTTTTGCAACATTCGGCCGAAGATGCAAAAACCCTATATATAGGTCTGCAGTAAATTGGCCGACTTTCTCGGCCGCATAGGCCAGACGCGGATAGCGAAACCGCGTCACGCCGTCTTGGCTCAACGCCACGCCATTTTCTCTATCAACCGAGCCATCATGGTAGTCTTTAATCATCATATATACCCTTTAAGGGGTTACGGCCTGTGGCGGTTGCAGCAAAGCCCCACAGCTTTTGCGCGCGGTCAATCTGTTCAGCTTTTCCAGTGTGCTTTCGCCAAGTCCATCGGCAGCCGCATTATACTGCCATTCGTTCAGATTCGGTCGGATAGTTACCGTACGCGCCTCCGGCGCATCGGACTCTGCCCAGCCAAACAGCAGGACATTACGGCCAGCTGTGGCGTGCAAATAGATAGTGTTGAACGGTTGTGTCGGTATGCTGGTGTCAGCAACCATCACCCCCCGGGCGGGCTCCCTAAGGTAGTATCTGCAGTGAACAACCGGTTCACGCGCACTTTGCTTTATAGTAATACCAACCGTTGCGACGGTGCCAACTTTACGGACATCATAATATCTTTCCCCAGATCCAAGCAGAACCTCATCCCCTACGAATGGGGCGCGTGTCTCATAAGTCTGCAGCAAACCAGGGCGATAGCCGGATTGCATAAAGAGGCCGGAAATATTTCTCATGGGTCTATAACTATATTATAGCACACTTTGTCAAGTCTTGTCAATATGCTGCTCTGCCGGAGAGCGGATTACTCGACCCGGGTGCCAATTGGCCCACCGGAGACAGCACGCAGGATATTGTCGTCCTGATGAAGGTCAAACACCAGCAGGGGAATGCCTTGCTCCATAGCCAGACCCAGAGCGGCCTTGTCCATCACGCCGATAGCGGGGTTTTCGACCGCCTCCTGATATTTGAGCCGGTCAAACTTGCGCGCATCAGAGTACTTGGCCGGGTCTTTGTCATAAATACCGTCAACTTTTGTGGCTTTAAGAATAATGTCACAGTCCAGCTCAAGCGCGACCGAGGCCGCTGCCGTATCGGTTGTGAGATAGGGTTTACCCAAGCCCCCGGCCACAATCACCACCCGTTTTTTCTCAAGGTGGCGGATGGCCCGGCGGCGAATAAACGGCTCGGCCACCTGGTTAATCTGAATGCTGGTCTGCAGGCGGGCAGGTTGGTGGTGGTGCTCCAGCATGTCCATCAATGCCAAGCCGTTCATGACCGTAGCCAGCATACCCATGTAGTCGGCAGTGGCGCGTTCCAGCCCCTCGCCGGCAATGGTTGCGCCGCGCAAAAAGTTGCCGCCGCCCACCACAATTGCCATTTCGACCCCTGTTTCGGTAGCTTTTTTGATTTCATTGGCCAGCCAGGCAACAAAGTCAGGGTCAATGCCGCCTTCGCGGCCGGCCAGCTGTTCGCCGGACAGCTTTAAGAGTACTCGTTTGTAAGCCATTGAACTTTAGTCTATCAGCATGAGAAGTTTTCGACAATTTACCACCAAAAACGGCGAAGCTGGCAATAAACATCAGGATTCCGATACAATACAGCGTATGAAGCTATTCTCATGGAACGTCAACGGCATACGGGCCGTCGTCAGAAAAGGTGAGTTTCAAAAATTTATAGCCAGGCACGACCCGGATATCCTGTGCTTGCAGGAGACAAAGGCAGAACAGGGGCAGGCCGAGATTGACCTGCCGCAGTACGAGGAATACTGGAACTCATCCAAAGCCAAAAAGGGCTACAGCGGCACGGCAATCTTTACCAAGATCAAGCCGCTGGCTATTATCAACGATATCCCTGAGGAGTTTGTGCAGGCCAACGGGCTGGTGGCGGACGGCTATGGCCACAGCAACGACGAGGGCAGGGTCATTGCTGCCGAATATGAGGATTTTTATGTCGTCACCGCCTACACGCCAAATGCCAAAGACGACCTGACCCGCATCCCGCTGCGCCAGCAATGGGACAAAGCCATTCTGACCTACTGCGCCGAGCTGCAAAAGAAAAAGCCGGTCATTTACTGCGGTGACATGAATGTGGCGCACACCGAGGACGACCTGGCCAACCCCAAGCCAAACGAGGGCAAAAAGGGCTTTACGATGGAAGAGCGCCAGGGCTTTGACAACTGGCTGGCGGCGGGCTTTGTTGACACCTTCCGCATGTTCAAGCAGGGAAACGGTTACTACACCTGGTGGAGTCATTTTGCCAAAAGCCGCGAACGCAACGTCGGCTGGCGTATCGATTATTTTCTTGTTTCAGAAACTTTGAAAGATCAAGTGAAATCGGCCGAAATCCACCCCGATCAAATGGGCTCGGATCACTGCCCGGTCAGCATTGAACTGGCTTAGCTGGCCTGACGGCCGCCCAGCTGCTTCTGCAGATCAGCCGACACATGAGCGACGGGGTAGGCTGTAATCAGCGGCCCGTCATCACTGTCGGCAAGCAGGCCGAGAATGCGCTTCATTGCGATACCGCGCGCATGCATATACTGCTCTATCACACCGTCTTTCTCGCGGTGCAGCACAAGACGGCTGGGATTACATACGGCATCCAGCACTTCGTCATCGCTCCACTCATGCGGGAAAAACACCTGTACGCGGTCATCCACAGTACGGCCGTCCTTATCCATGCGCTGCGTACGGGCCACGCTGATTCGCTGACTGCTGCCCGTTACCCCGCCGTCAATCTGGACCACAGGCCCGATCACCCGGAAGTATTTTGGATCCAGTCGCGGCAGATGATGGCCGCCGCCATACGCATCCCCAGCCAGAATGTGCCTCTTTGCCCGCTCGTCAATTTCTTTATGAAACAGTACTTCGCCGACTTTTTTACTGGCTCCCGACTCGTGAAACTCTTCGTAGGCGCGATCAATAAAGCGCCGCCTCAAGTACTCGGCCTCGCCACTGCCGGCGGTTAAAAGCGGCACCAACCCGGCAGCAAACCGCCCCATAAAAACAGGGGCAAGAGCTTCAACAGCCCGCGGCCTCGTGGCTGCCCGGCCGCTCTGTATAAAATCGTGCACGTGTGCTTCCTCTAGCACAAAGCCGTCCTCGCCCGCGCCGGGTACCAGCTCCCGCAGGCGGCCTGCGGCCGCTTTGCCGATGTTCTTTTTTGTCTCGACCCTTTTCAGTGCGTTCAACCGGTATCTGAAAGCATCGACGAGCCAGCCGCCGGAATGATTATGACGCAGGTCAGATGCGTACAGCTGCCGGTCAACCCGCGGCACATCCAGCCCCTTTGGCCTGAACAGCACGCCCTTAAAAGCGATGTTTGCCAGCTCGAACATGATCTGGGTACTATGCTGTACGTCGCCGGCTTTGCGGTCCAGCGCTTTCGGCACCATTAGGCTGCGGGCGTCAATGGTATGCTCGATATCATCCCCGGCAATGTCGATAATATTGCGATCATACATATCAGCCGCAGCTACCATCAGAAAATCCTGAGAGGTATCACTCCAGCTGATGAGCCCCTGCAAAAACTGCGGGATAGGCGCTTTCAGCATTGCATATTGATACTGGCCGTCGTCTGTAACGCGGATAAAATTAGTAGTTTTCTCAAACAGTAGCTGTTCGCCCTGCGCAAGTTCCGGTGACAGAGGAGATCGTGCGGTCATAATGTTGTTATTATCACATATTTAGGCGTTATTATCAATAATCTGTTCGTCAGCGGATTTTATGCGCCCGGCAGTATAACCCGAAAGGTCGAGCCTTTGCCGTACCGGCTTTTAACCGTAATCCGGCCGCCGTGCGCTTCGGCGATGGCTTTAGCCAGCGACAAGCCCAATCCGTAGCCTTCCACACCGGACTTGTTCCGCGACTGATCAGCCCGATAAAACCGGTCAAAGATATGAGGCAAATCAACCTCGGCAATACCAATACCGGTGTCGATCACATCGACACACAGCCGGCCTTCGCGCCGGCGCGCCTTAATGGACACAGTCGAATTATCGTGGCTGTACTTTATGGCGTTGGCAATAAGCGGCACAAACAGCTCCACCAGCTGATCACTGTCGCCGCGCACCAGCAGGCGGGTGGCGGGCAGCTCGATACGGATATGACGCTCAGCAGCCCGGGACTCCAGACGCTCTGCAGCAGCCTGCAAAATATCTGCAAGCCGGTACCGTTTGTGTGTTGACGTATCGGTTGTATCGCTCCGGGCCAGACGCAGCAGCGCCGCAGTCAGCAGCTGCAGCTTATCAATCTCCTCAAGATTGCTGGCCAGCAGCCGGCGCGCTTCACTATTGGTTATGCTGCCCGAACGCAAAGCCACTTCAATCTCGGTCTTCATGGCGGTCAGCGGCGTGCGCAGCTCATGTGCCGCATCACTGGTAAAGCGGCCCTGTGCCTCCAGCGCCTCCTCAAGCGGCTGCAACGAGCGGCGGGCCAACAGATAACTGACAAGCCCGCCTAAGACCAGCATGCCGATATTCAGCGCCGCCAGCCGCTTCAGCACATTACGCCGAAAGGCCTTCAGCTCGGCCGCCTGAATGCTGCTGATGCCTTCGGGCGTTGTAAAGTACAGATACTGCTGCAGCCTGGATTCCTGCCGCTGCAGATTGGCGCGCGCCTCACTGATGGATTGCTGATAAAACACCGCGCTGAAACTGACCGTCAGGACCATAATAATGGTCAGATATGTCAGCGCCAGCCGCGCTCGTGGCGATGCAGTTAGATTGAGACCTCTCTGGAGCAGATTCATGCTTGTATTGTATAACCAAAGCCACGCTTTGTCTGAACCACCTCAGGGCTCAGTTTGCGGCGCAAGTAGCCGACGTATACCTCTACGGTATTAGGCAGGATGTCATCCTCGTCACTCCAGACATGCGCGATAAGATCGTCTTTGCTGACCACGTTGCCCGCGTGGCGCATCAGGTACTCAAGCAGGGCAAACTCTTTTGCCGTCAGCTGCACCGGTCTGTCTTTATAAAACACCTCTTTGGTCACCGGATTGAGCGCAATGTCCCCAGCGGTGATCTGCTCGCCGAGTAGGTTGCGCGGCCGACGTAGGAGGGCGTACAGCCGCGCAATCAGCTCATCAAAGTCAAAGGGCTTGGCCAGATAGTCATCAGCGCCACTGTTGAGCCCTTTGACTTTGTGTTCGGTGGCGTCGCGCGCCGTCAACATCAGGATCGGCGTTTTGACACCCTCGCGTCGTAAAGTCTCGCATGCCTTACGACCATCAATACTGCCTGGTAACATCCAATCAAGAACAATGATGTCATATTCGGGACTGCGGCCATAGCTCAGCGCGCTGTCACCGTCCTCCACCACGTCGACGCTGAATGTTTCGGCCTCCAGGCCTTTCTTGATCGCCTGCGCGATCTTCGGTTCGTCTTCAACAACAAGCACGCGCATGGCTCTAGTATAGTCTCATGCCAAGCTGAAAGGATACTGAAACCTTTTTAAGGTTCTGTACTCGGTCCCATAAACTCTGTACTCTAAAGAAATGGACTACTGGCTCAAGCAAACAACTGACGCACCGCTGTTTGAAGATATTTTATGGAGCCGCCCCGAGAACCGCCAGCACGCCGGCAAGCTGCTGGTAATCGGCGGCAGTGCCCACGGCTTTGCGTCGCCCGGAGAGGCATTTGCGGCAGCAGAGCAGGCCGGCGCCGGCACCGTACGGACTCTGCTGCCGGATGCGCTTAAAAAAACGCTGGGGCCATTGGGTCCGTACGAGTTTGCGCCCAGCAGCCCCAGCGGCAGCTTTGGCCGCGACGCCCTGAACGAATTTTTAATCCAGTCAGCGTGGGCAGACGGCGTGCTGCTGGCGGGCGATCTAGGGCGCAACAGCGAAACCGCCATATTGCTGGAAGGTTATATGCAAAAGTATGACGGCCTGCTGACCCTTACGGGCGATACGGTTGAGTACGTGCTGGCCCAACCCGCACCGGCAGCAGCGCGCCCTCATACCTGTCTGGTCGTCACCGTGGCCCAACTGCAACGCCTGGGAACCGCCCTGAAGTTTGACAAGCCCTTCCTGCTCGACATGGGCCTGCTGTTACTGGTGCAGGCCCTGCATACCTTTACGCAGCGGCATCCGTTTATTATCGTCACAAAAGAACAGAATAATCTTGTCGTTGCCCGTCAAGGCAGGGTCAGTACCACCCGGCTGCCCGAAGACAGTCCGGCGTGGCAGGTAAAAACCGCCGCCAAAGCAGCGGTTTTTTGGCTACAACACCCAGCCAAACCCTTTGAAGCCATTACGACCAGTGTTGCGCAATAGATGTAATGGTTGTAAAATATAGTCAATCTTATGAGGTTTGGCCACGATATTATTACTGCGGTGTTTTTCGCTACTGGTTCCAGTAGAGATGAACGCATACATCATCTGCATAAGCTGCGCGAGACAGGCGGCCCGCGGGACGCCTACGATGACGCTGTTTTAGAGGCCAGCGACGCATATGAAGCGCTCCTGCTCGATAAAGATCCAAGCAGACATTCGCAGGCGGTATTTGAAGGCTGTCAAAAAATCAGCGCCGAGGTTCTCAATGATGGCTATGTGCACTCCGGACATGATGACAAAAGAGTCGGTATCGAAACAGAAGTGGCCATCCATGCCGTCACATGGTGGGGTATTGCTTCGCAAGGCCTCGGGCGCTATGCCAGACTGGCGCACAACAGTGAGGATGCAGGCGGTGTGTTCGGCAGGAACCGTGGTGTCGACCTTATCTTCAGGACAAATGATCGGCGTCACAAGATACAGGCCAAGTCATTGCTTAAGCCCGGGGATATTCAAAGGTACACGGCAGATATTGTCGTCATTTCGCCCCAGAACCTACTTCTTGACCCTGATGCGCGGACCCCTGATCTGCATGAGGCAATCAGCGCCGGCGATGAAGCTACTCTGTCTATGGCTTGGAACAGTCTGCTGCGCGAACTGCGCACTCAAAAAGCCCCCAATGGCACCCGTCATGTCATCTAGACTGATCTAACCAGTCACAATCTTCGCCCAAACACCGCGATGATCGCTTTCTCCCTCAAAGATTCCGGCGTCGCTTACCTCGACACCGCGCACATAAATATCATCAGGGCAAAAACCGCGCTTTGACGCCATGCGATAGCGCACCTTTAGCTTCTTTCTGCACGACTCGACTGCAGCAGCGCAAGAGGTGAAAAGGGATGAAATAGCTCTGTTATCAATACGTGGTGCCGGAGGAGGGACTTGAACCCTCAAGCCCGAAGACATACGATTTTGAGTCGTACGCGTATACCAATTCCGCCACTCCGGCTCCACCTGTTGATAACGTCCGCTGCCTGACCGCCGCGGTAATTAACAGATAGATTATACTATACCGCGCTATACCAGTGAAGGGAACAACCCCGATGTCTTGCTATAATGAACAAGGATGAAACTGGACCCTGCCTCACAACCATCATTGCAGCTGCCCGATGACGACCCGACGGGCGGTAGTGACGCGGCCGCAAACCTGATACGTCAAAAGCTCGACAGCCTCTACGCCAGCGAGCCCGATGTCGTAACCGAGGCCATAGAAAGCGTGCAGGAGCCGGCCAAGTCACGCAGTAAGCACCAGAAGTTTATGGCCGATCTGGCTGCCAGCGGCAAACCGTTCGCCCAGATTCAGATTGAATGGCACGATTACTACAAAGCGCTGCCGGACCGCGAAAAGCACGAGGTCTGGGAGGAATTCTACGCCGCGCAAACCCCGGGCAGCCGGCAGTCATCGGCAAAATCATCCGCAACCGTGACCGGCACTTTTGTTGACGAGACCGAGCCCGTCCCCGGTGCGCGCACCTTCCGGCCAAAAACGGCCGCCAAAAAAGCCAGCGCACACACCATCGCCGACGCCAAGCAGCAAATCGTTAAACGCGTCCAGGGCCGCGGCAAGCTCAGCCGCAAACAACACCTCAAGTCATTGGCATTTGGCTTGGCAGCCGGCTGTTTTATGATGCTGTTGCTGTTGTTCGGCTTCTTTAATGAGCGTATTATTGCGCCGTTTATCACCCCCAGCCGCGACGTCAGCGCCACACCGCTAATCCTGGACGGCACGGCAGCCGTCGGCCCTGACCCGCGCGTTATCATCCCTAAAATCAACGTCGACGCGCCGGTTGTCTATGATGTCACCAGTATTGAAGAGGCGGATATCCAGGCGGGCCTCGAGCGCGGTGTCGTGCACTATCCCATCACCTCCCAGCCGGGCGAAAAGGGTAACGGCGCCATCTTTGGCCACTCCAGCAGCAACATTCTTAACCGAGGCAAATACAAATTTGCCTTTGCGCTCTTAAACCGGCTCGAGCTGGGCGACACCTTCTACATAGAAAAAGACGGCGTGCGCTATCTGTACCGGATCTTTGACACCAAGATCGTGCCGCCGACCGATATCAGCGTACTTGATGACGTGCCAGGCAAAACCAGTACCATGATTCTAGTGACCTGCGACCCGCCCGGCACCAACGTTAACCGCCTGGTTATATGGGGCGAGCAGATAAGTCCTGACCCCAACCAGAATAAAGAAAGCACAGCCATAAAGACCGAACAAAGTGCCGAGATTCTGGCGGGCAACGCACCGTCCTTGTGGTCACGGATGTGGAACTGGGTTTTTTAAGTTTTTTAATGGGCATGACTTGTCTTGGATTAAGAACTAATTTTTAAATTTTTTACAGCTAAGAGTGAGAATGTTTTATTTTTGGATTTCAAAGTTGTTTCGGTAAAGCCCTGCGGGGGTCTTAACCCCGTCTTTTTTGTTTAATAAAGAATTTTCGGCAAACCCTTTCAGGGTTTCGGCCGCCATACTTTCTTGTACCGACAACCGGGGCCCCCACGAAACCCGTTTCGTGGGGTGGAGGAAAGTATGCAAAGAAGCTCGGGCTTACGTTTTCGCCTTGATGCGTCTGTTGCCAAACCAGACAACGGCGCGGCCAGAACGCACAATCCCTTGCTACTTGGGATGGGATTGCTTAACACCTGGCCGCCTTTGGCCGTTGTCTGTTTGGCACATCCGCTCAGGGCAAAAGCCGATGCCCAGATACAGCAGAAGCCCTAAAGGGCGCTGTTTTAAATGGCGGCTAACGCCGCCTTTACCAACTACTATCTACTAACTACCATCTACTAAATAACTCACTTCTAACTTCTGGCTTATAATCACTAAACACTAATAACTAATCACTTCTTAGTCATCAACAGGGGTAAGGTATTGACAATATTATTAAAGTATGCTACAATGAGAGGATAGGGACGTTTCCACCCTTGACCAAACCTGGGAACAACCAAGAGTCTCCCTAAGGAGCATCATATCCGTCCGTGACGTGCGACTCATCGTCGCCTCAACCCTCGTCCTGTTCCTCGTCAGCGGCTTCGCCTGCTGGCACCTGAGCTTCCGTCTGCCCGGCGATGCCGATCCAGGAACGCAGTTCTGGGCCATGTTCGGGTTCAGCCTGATCGGCATCGGCGCCGCTAGCAGCATTGTGCTAATAACGATCAGCGAAGGCAAGCGACATGAGACCATCGAAAACTTCATTGGAATGCTGATCGTTTGCCTGATTAGCGGTGGGCTCATTTGCTACCTTATTAGCATCAATCCCTATGTAACTCGGCCCGCCTGGGCTCTGTACATCATCCTGAACGTCAGTTACGTGATCGGGTTCCTGATCGTGCTGGTGGCGAACACAGTTAGGCGGCGGTTCGGCAGCAAGGCCAAGCTGGCCAGTATCGGCTCGCTCAACGAGCAGCGCAACGCCGGCTGATCCCCGTGACACGGAGACTCGATAAAGCCCTGGACTATCCAGGCCATGGAGGCGTTGAATCGCGATGGGATTGTCCCGTCTTTCGGTCTAACCACCGTCAAAAAACCGATTCTGCCCCCATGAAACCCTACTCAACGGATAACATAGCCGTTCTGACGAGTCGTAAACGACGAAAGTAGGGATTTATAAAAAACAGCGCCCGCTTTAGCGGGTTTCAGCTTTTCCTGGGCATGGAACCATACCCTGATTGGGCTTCGTCGAAAGAACAACGACCAAGGCGGCCAGTATGTTTAAGAAAATCCATCCCAAGTAGTTAAGGATTTTTGAGTTCTGGCCGCGTCGTTGTTCTTTTCGACTGGAAGCACAGTCACGGGATGTGTTCCCGGCCGAGCTCTTTTGGTTACTTTTCTGTCAGTACAAGAAAGGATGTCGGTCAAAAGCCCTGAATGGGGTTTTACCGAAATTGTTTTAATAAAAGGAAGTGAAGTCAAGAGTCCCCAGGGTTTGTCGAAATAACTTCGACGATCAATAATGAAACAGCCTGTCTCTTGGCCGCAAGAACTAAAACCTAATCCTCAATCACCGTCCGGGTCAAAGCAAACCGGCTGCCATCCTGCTTGGACCGCTCCAGCGTAAACACGTTGTCATAATCGCGGTCAAAGTACGGCCGATCGACCAGCGATGTCACCAGGGTTTGCTCGTTTGAGCCGTCGAAATCAAGAATGTACGATTGGCTGCCAACCATAAACAAAAGTCGGTGGCCGTCCATCCACTTAAGCTGCCTGTCCAGCGGTATATCGTGTGTCAGGCTGGTGCGGTACTGACGGCTGTCCTCGAGGTCGATCACCAGCAGCTTATTGCCGCTTTGCAGCGCGATAAACTGCGTGTTAGCCGAGAAGCTTACAAAACGCGGGTTCTCGAGCCGTAAAATCGCAGTCACAATCAGCGGGGTTCTGGTTTGCGCCTTCAGGGCGGGCAAGGGGTTTTCATAGACAAATGCCATGTTGTCCGCGGCGCTGCCGACCACATAGTACCACTTGTTGCTATAGCGTGACACATCCAGGACATAGGCATCTGCAGCCGAGACAGACTTGAGCGGATACACCTTATCACCCTCGAGCACCCGAAACTCGGCCCGCCCCTCGTCCATGCCCTCCTGGGTTACAAACAGCACAATATCATCGCCGTATGAGTTATAAGCCAAAGCAGAAGAAACAAGCGGTGCCGAAATTGTGCGGCTGGACAAATCAGCTACCCGCAACACGCCCGGTACGGCGTCCAAATAATACAGCTGGTCATGACGCTTGTTGCGCAGCGAGGGCATCCTGGGCTCTATGCCCATCATTGTATTAATATTTACCGACTGGGCCGGGTTTTCGCGGTCCAGCATAATATATTCGGTTCTGTCACCAAAGGTACGCTCCAGCAGGACATGACGGTTATCATTGGACCATTCGACAAACTTCAGGCTGGCCTCCGCCGCCGGCTCGGTCAGTATGGCAGGCGGAACCAGCACCTGAACAGGTGCTTTCTGCGCATCGCGCAGATCAAAGACATCGAACAGATAGGTCTGACCGGGCTGCTGTACGAACACCCAGCGGCGATCCGGACTTTGGCTGGTCAGCTGCGGCTGGAACTCGTACTGATGCATATCGTCAGTTTCAAAAACGTTTGGCAACAGGAACGGATAGACGAGCCGCTGAATCTGTCCGCCCTCCAGATTGAAAGTTCGCTCCCAGTGGCGGTAACCCTCGGCCTCGAGCCGTACAGTGTACACCCCGGCGGGCAGGGCCATTCGCGAAGCGGTACGGCTGTTTTGCCGTACATCGTTCAAATAAATTACCGCGCCGCCGGGCTTGGAGTCGACAAAGACAATGCCGTTTTGAATCACCGTGCCGGTCTTGCGGTCGATGTCATACCCATACGCCAGATAGAATAAAGTAATGGTGCCGATAATTATGCCAATACCCATCAGGATATAGCCTATAAACAGACGGCGGCGGTGAGCTTTTTTACGGCGTGGGTCTAGAAAATCCATAAGTATACAGTGCGAGATAAATTCACGCCTTATTATAACAGCAGCTGCGGCCTTTTCATCACGAATACCCGCAATGTGGATGAAGCGTCTTGCATAAAGCAGGCAAAAAGCAGTACTATAGGAAGCACTAAGTTAGGGTAACAACTTGGCTGTTAATACAGCACGAAAAGCTCGAAAACATCAACGTGGGCAAACGACAAACAACCATCGAAATAAACGGCAAGCTTTATGATGCCCGTACCGGCCACCTGCTGCGGCCCGGCGGCTCGTCGCCTGTGCCGGTCGCAAAAACCGCCACCACCGTCAGGCGCGCCCTGCAGGACGTACGGCGGGCCGGCACCTCCATACCGGCACGGCGCGTCCAGGAGCGCAGCAAAACCCTGATGCGTCAGGCCGTCAAAAGGCCGGTGGCTGCAACGCCGCGGCCAAAAGCCGTTCGTCCGGTGACCGATGTGGCCGCTCCGGTGCGGCCGGCAGGCAAGCGGCCCGGTCCGCGTCCGACGAGCGTTGATCCTGCCCGCCAGGCGCGCGCAGCAGAGGTCAAACGCAGCAAACTTGTCAGTAGATTCAACCTCAACACCCAACCTCCAAAAGCAGCTGCCCGCCCGTCGGCATCAGCTAAAGTCAAGCCGGCAACGGCTGCCGCGGCAAACGTCCGGCCCGTACCTAAAAGCGCCCCCCAGCGCCCGTCTGCTATACAAACCATGCTGGACAACGGCCTGCGCGCCGCCCAAAGCCATACCGAGCCCGCCAAAAAAGCACCGCGCAAGCGCAGTGCCGGTAAACGGCGCCTGACTGGTCTTGCAGCGGCCGGTTTAAGCGTGCTGCTGCTGGGCGCCTTTATCGCCTATCAGAACATACCGAACATTGCCATCCGTTACGCAGCCACCAGGGCAGGCATCAACGCCTCCTTGCCAGGCTGGCGGCCGGCAGGCTTTGCGCTGGACCACCACATTCAGTACACACCCGGCCAAATAACGGTCAGCTTCCAGTCAAATGCAGATGAGCGCAGCTTTAGCATCACCCAGCGTCAATCAAACTGGAACAGCGAAACACTGCGGGATAACTATGTTGCCAGCACAGACGATAATATTCATACTTATGAAGACAAGGGCCGTACTATTTATCTGTATGGCGAATCGAACGCTACCTGGATCAGCGGCGGCATCTGGTATGACATTAAGGGCGATGCCAAGCTTAACAGCGACCAGTTGATACGTATTGCTACTTCTATGTAGTTTTGTTCTTAGAACCAAGAGTCAGGCTGTTTTATTCTTGGATTTTCAAAGTAATTTCTATAAACCACTGTAGGGTCTTAAGTCTATCTTTTCTATTAAAACAATTTCGGTAAAGCCTCATCGGGCTTTTGACCGCCATACTTTTCTGGTTCAGCAGAAAAGTATGCAAAAAAAGACTAACTCCTTTTCATACCTTCTTGCAACCAAGAAGCAACTTGTTCCATTTTTGGATCGCCAAAAACGGAACCCAAAAAACTTGGGCTGCGTTTTTGCCTTGATGCGCCTGTTGCCAAGCCAGACAACGGCACGGCCAGAACACACAATCCCTTGCTACTTGGGATGGGATTGCTTAACACCTGGCCGCCTTTGGCCGTTGTCTGTTTGGCACATCCGCTCAGGGCAAAAGCCGATGCCCAAAAAAAGCAGAAGCCCTAACGGGCACTGTTTTATAGCGGCCTCCGGCCGCTTATTCGTACTACGATATGCGTAATACGATATACGGTACTCTGTATTCTATAATTTATACTTTAGTCTTGTGACAAGGGTGAGAATTGACATACTTGACGCCGTATGGTATAATGTAGAATAAGAAGAATGTAGGTTTACGCACATACGCTACAATACCTGCATGCGATATCTTTGTCTGCTGCGCGGCGTGAATGTCGGGGGTAAAAATACAGTTTCTATGACCGACTTAAAGTCGCACCTATGGGATGACGGCTTTAAAAACGTCTCCAGCTACATAAACAGCGGCAACATTTTGCTTGAATCTCCGCTGACGGCCGATACAGTGGGGCGCCGCGTGGAGGAGGTTATTACCAGGCATTTCAAAACCGACAGCGAACTCATTAAAGTACTGGTGCTTAACCCGGTGCAACTTGGACAAATCGTTAACAACGCTCCGGCCGGATTCGGCAGCCAACCAGAGAAATACCACAGCGACGTGCTGTTCCCCATGGGCATATCAAGCGGTGAAATCATACAAGTCACCGAAGTAAATCCTGAAGTCGACAAGGCATGGCAGGCAAATGGGGTGGTATATTTTCAGCGTCTTAGCAGCGAACGGACTAAAAGCCGGCTTAATAAAATCATCAGCCAGCCGGTTTATAAAAACGTCACCATCCGCAGCTGGAACACGACAGTTAAGCTGCTCACACTGCTAGAAGCCTAGCCGGGCACGGACGCGGTCGTCACCCATAACCTGTTGGATAGCGTACAGATCCGGGGTGCGGGTTTTGCCGGTCAGCTTGACACGGATGATGCGGGTATAATCGCGCATGTGCAGGCTAACTTCTTCAGCGCCGGCGCGGGCTTTGCTGAGCCAGACATCTTGCGCATCCGTTTGTTTATAATCCTGCAGATACCTGTCCAGGGCTGATTTAATAGTTTCTTTAGACAAATCTTTTAGCTCGTCCGTGATGCGGTTTTTGAAGTCCGCCTCATACATCCCGTCAAAAAAGTAGCCGTACTGCTCGTACGCATCGCTCCATTTGGCCAGATCTTTACGCGGTTTGTCGCCGTCGCGCTCAATGGACAGCACGCGGCCGGTGTACTCAGGATCGGCCTCAAGTGCCGCATGAAACACGTCGTCAGCATGGTCGCTTATCTGCCGATTAAACTCGTCCTGCGGCAGGCGGGCAATATAATCTTTGGCATAATCTTCTAGTTTTGTCATGTCAAGCAGAGGGGCGCGGCTTGCCGCCAGTTTCTCTAGACTGACAGTGAATTCTGTTACCGGCTTGTCGGGATTGGCACGGTACCAGTCCTCAAAGTTGCTATTGGCCAGACCCAGCAGATATGCCTTGACTGCCTCAATCGGATAGCCGGCCTTAAGCCAGTACTGCACGTCGGCCTCGTCGTCTTTGCGCTTGCTGAGTTTGCGCTTGCCGCCGCCGTTTTTATCAATAACAGAGATCGGTGCAAAGTGACCATAGGTGAACGGCTGGTGCCCAAGTGCCTGGCTAAGCTCAATATGCAGCGCGGTCGAGGGCAGCCACTCGTCACTGCGGAAGACCTTAGTGATGCGCATCAGATGATCATCGACCACATGCGCCAGATGATAGGTGGGCAGGCGGGTTTCGTCAGATTTGATCAGCGGCACATCAAGATCGTTCTCAGGTACTTCCATTTTGCCCTTAAAAACATCGGTGTAGCGAATGCGCCGGTCGTGCGAACCAAGACTCTTAAAGCGCAGCACAAACGGCTTGCCCGCATCAAGCGCCTCTATAACGTCCTGTTCGGAACGATCACGCCACAGCGCCCACTGGCCATAATAGCCGGGACGGAGCTTTTGAGCCTGCTGGTCCTTGACGGCGGCCTGCAACTCCTCGGGTGTCGCAAAACAGGGGTAGGCGCGGCCGGATTGAAGCAGCTCAATCGCATAACCCAGATAGATCTGCGCCCGTTCGCTCTGCAGATACGGGCCGTATGACGCGTCACGGTCCGGGCCTTCGTCGTACTCCAGCTCAAACGCTTTAAACGCGTTGATAATGCCATCAACCGAGCCTTCGATTTCGCGCTTTTTATCGGTGTCTTCAATGCGCAGGATAAACACGCCGCCTCCGCCACCGGCGGACTGGTGGGCAATACGCTCGTTTACCAGGCCTGCATAAATGGTCCCGATATGCACAAAACCGGTCGGACTGGGCGGTACACGCATAACCTCTGCGCCATCCGGTAAATCACGGGCAGGGTAACGGGCCTCGCTTTCAGCGCGCGGCACATAACCGTCCGGCGCCAAAAGTTTAATTAGTCTCTCAATTAGGGCAGGTGAATACATCTATCAAAGTATAACAGATGACGCAGCGCCGAATAAGCTGCTAAAGCGCTGCGGCCTGTATCTGCTGCACTTTTGCCTAGCGGAAGGGCCAGGCAGCAGCACGGCAAAGAACCGTTACCAGGACCGAGGGTTTACACTCTACTGCAAAAGCATTTTTTGGTATTTTTTCAACCGCTTTCTCTGCAGCGGACGCTTATGCTAGAATGCTTCCAAGTATGGATGATTTTGTTCGCCCGTCAAAGCGACCCCGTATACCTGTTGGCCAACCGCTGACGCCTCGCGCCAGGCCAGACCAAACTCTGGCGCATAAGGCGGTTCCGCCCCGTGCGCCGGCAGCTGCTCCGGTACAGACGCCTACCACGGCAGCCCCGCCGCCCCCCAAACCCGCACCGAACCCCGAGTCCAGGCCAGATAAGCCGGCGGCTCCAACGCCGCCAAAGCCAAAAAAGCGCTTTAAGCTGCCGCTTAGAAAACCGCGCAATAAAAAAGAATGGATAATCGCCATTGCCGCCGGGGCAGTGCTACTGGGAGTTATTGCCGGTGCGGTCTACTGGTTTGCCATCCGTGACACCACCCCGCCTGTCGTCCAGCAGCAGGAGCCTGAACCCGAACCAAAACCAGCACCCACCACCGAAGCCTCACGCGTCAGCGGCCGGCAGCTGCCTATCGGCGAAAACAATAAGCCGATCTATGCCGTCCAGATCGAAAACAGCCCCGAGGCCCGCCCACAGTCCGGTCTGCGCGAAGCCGATATTATAATGGAAGCCATCGCTGAGGGCGGCATTACACGCTTTAATGCCATCTATCACGACAACGTCCCGGCCAATATTGGACCAATCCGCAGTCTGCGGCCGTATTTTATAGACTGGTTTATGCCGTATAACGCGCCGATCGTGCACGCCGGCGGCTCGCCTGAAGCTCTCAATGACGTGCGCACTATGGGCGTGCAGGATATGGACCACGGCGTCAACGGCGGTTCATTCCGCCGCGTTACCAACCGCTACGCACCGCACAATCTTTACTCAACCGGACAGCAGATGCTGGATCTGTTCAACGCAAAAGGCTACAGTAACGGCACCTTTACCAGTCTGCCGCGCAAAGAGCCTGTTACCGAGGACGAGCCGGCCGAGACCGAAAGCGGCGACGTAGAAGATACAACCGAAGCGACAACAGAACCCGAGCTGCCCGCAGCCAGTGTTGTAAACCTGCGTATCTCAAGCGCACTCTATAACGTCACCTTCCGCTATGACAAAAACACCAATCGCTACCTGCGCAGTCAGGGCGGCGCCGCCCACCTGGATGCCGAAAGCGGCGAACAGCTGGCGCCGGACGTAGTGATTGTACCGATTGTCAACAAGAGCATTCACGCCAACCGTATCCACACTATTTACGGCACAACCGGCAGCGGCAAAGTGTACGTGTTTCAGGATGGCAAAGTCATTGAAGGCACCTGGAGCAAGCCCAGCCGTACCGCACAATGGCAGCTAAAGGACAATGAGGGCAACGTCATTGCGCTCAACCCCGGCCAAACCTGGTTCAGTATTGTTGAATCAGCCGATAGAGTCACCCATAATCCATAAACCGGACGAGCCTTAGAGCCTGCTAAAAATGCCGCATGACCCAACACTGCAAAAACACAGATCACCTCCACTTATTTTCAGATAACACACGGAGCAGGACACAATGAACCACCTCAAACGATATAGCCAGCAGCTGACCGGCTATATCGTGGCGGCCATGCTGCTGCCGGGCATCTTTGCAGCCGGCACGGTTTTGGTGGTCCACTATTACCTCCAAGCGGACGCATGGATTGTCATGTCAGCCGGTGCCGTGGTTTTTACTGTCTCGGCTACTCTGTTCTATATCCGCCTGGCCCGCATCAGCATGGGGCCGGTTGAAAAAATCTGGCAGGCCGTCTGGCACATCAGTCCCCAGCGCAATAACGTGGCCGCACCGAAGCTTGAATCCCTCAAGACCGGCCGCGAACTCGTGCGTTCCGTCATTCAGCAGATTTACGAACTCGCCGGCAGCCCGGCTACCACCGGTAAAGACGCCGCAGAAGCGACTTCCGGGGTACAGGGCGGCATGGAGTTGGTCGATGCTATGCCGCTCGCCCTGTTTGTTATAGATAAAGACAGGGGCATCCGCTGGGCGAACCGGCAGGCCGGCATAGTGCTGGGCGAGGACCCTCGGTCACTGGCGGGCAAAAGCATGTACGACGTCCTAAAGCTGTCCTTCACATCAGACGATACACTCGATAATTGGCTGACGCACGTCAGTACGACCAGAGCCATCGATACACGCACCTGGGAGCATGTCCGGCTCACACCGCCTGATAACAAATCCGTCCGCCAATTTGATCTTGCTGCAACCTACAGCAAAGAGAATCCTGCCGGCAATGAGCTCATGCTGGCGCTTTTTGACAAAACCGAACTGTACAGCAAGCTTGATCAATCCGCAGGCTACGTTGCGGTCGCAGTACACGAACTGCGCACGCCCCTGACGCTGCTGCGCGGCTATATTGAAGTATTTGAAGACGAGCTGGGCGATAAACTAACCCCCGAGCTCAGCGAGTTTATGCGCAAAATGAACGCCTCGGCCCAAACGTTGACAGCCTTTGTAAGTAACATCCTCAATATCGCCCGGATCGACGAAAACCAGCTCGTCCTCAATCTGCAGGAAGCAGACTGGCCGGCGGTTTTAACAGAGATTATCGATGATCTCAGCATACGCGCCACCGTACGCGGCAAAAAATTGAAACTGAATATCGCTCCCGGCCTGCCGGCGGCTGCCATAGACCGTATCAGCATGTACGAGGTGGTCAGCAATCTTGTTGATAACGCCATAAAGTACAGCGGACAATCGTCCGAAATTATTATTCATACGCGCCTGGGTAAAAGTGGTAGCATAGAAACTGAGATCCAGGACTTCGGCCCGGGAATGCCGCAAAGCGCCATGGACGGCTTGTTCACGCGCTATTACCGGTCGCACCGTTCGCGTAACGCCGTCAGCGGCAGCGGTCTGGGTCTGTACATCGTCAAATCCATCGTAAGCGCTCACGGCGGCAATGTCTGGGTCAACAGTAAAGAAGGTCAGGGCAGTACCTTCGGCTTCAGCATCCAGACATACGAAAACGCCAAAGACCAGGCCGGCAGCCTTAATAAAGACGGCATCGAACGCCAGGCCGGCGGCTGGATAAAAAATCATTCGCTATACAGGAGGTAAACATCATGACCGCAGACAGCAACACAAATTCCGAAACTCCCATAAAAGTGCTGTGTATTGAGGATGAGTTTTTTATCAGCGAACTCTATGAACGGGCGCTCAGAAAAGCAGGCTACGAAGTCAGCACCGTGCTCAACGGCCAGGACGGCCTGCAGGCAGCCCAGACCAACCATTACGACATTATTTTGCTTGATCTAATGGTACCGGGAATGACGGGCATAGAGATCCTGCGCACCCTGCGCGATCCTTCACTCAGTCCGGGCTTTAAAAGTAAGATTGTCATCACGACCAACCTTGATCAGGCAGATGATACCAGATCCGAAATAGAAAGCCAGGCGGACGGCTATATTATCAAGGCCGCCATTACTCCTAAGGAGCTGGTCGCTTTCCTGGACAAGCTTTCCCTCGAACAATAAATCAGCACAAGCTGGACAATCCACCTCTGTTATGTTAGACTAAGTAGCAGCCATAGAAGCCACACGGTCCCGTCGTCTAGTGGTCAAGGATATCTGGTTCTCATCCAGAAGATCGCGGGTTCGAATCCCGCCGGGATCACCACGAAAAAACCTCAGCATTTGCTGGGGTTTTTTCGTGAAAGCCCAAGAGGAGACGAACCCGTTCGGGTTCAGATAACGGATTGCCCGCCTGGATTTGGCGGGTAAACGGCTATATACAGAAGCCGAGCCGAATACTTCGGCCCGGCCTGAAGTAATAATCCCGCCGAATCACCACAAAGAACCCGCAGCATAGCCGACATATATGTATAAGTGTCAGAGGGCTCGGGTTATCCATGCTCAGCGGCGAACCATCCCCTCATCCACAACTGTTAGAGATTAAAAAACACTAAAAACGGTTGACTTAGTTATGGCTTCAATTTAGTCTTAGACATAAGGGTAAACGCCGAACAATATTTCGGCGAGTGATAAACCGAAGCATAGTGAAAAAAACGAATAAACTTGCAAAATTCCTGTTCCTTCCCTTAGCCGTCATCGCGATAGGGGTCGTGGTTATCAACTCAAGAACACAGCAGGCCGAAGCGGTATGTACCCAGGCGCAACCCGGTGCCGGTACTGTCACGACAACGGTCAATGTACCGACCGCCGGCACCTACCGGGTCTGGAGCCGCATGATGGCCGGCAGCAACCAGAACAACTCGTACTTCCTCGAGATCAACAATGATCCCTGTATAGTTGTCGGTGACAGCTCCAGTCTATCAAATACTGTCTGGTCATGGGTTAATTACCGCGACGGCAACACCTCAAGCCCTATCAGCGTCACGCTCAGCGCAGGCAACCATACTTTTAAGATGATCGGCCGCGAAAGCAATGTCAGGCTGGACCGTATTATTCTGACCACCGATACCAGCTGCGTACCGACCGGTATCGGCGAGAACTGCGCCAACCCGGCTGACACCACGCCGCCAACTGTCTCCATGACAGCGCCGGCCAACAATGCCACTATCTCGGGCACGGTGACTGTTTCTGCCAATGCCGATGATAATGTCGGTGTTACCCGGGTCGAATTCTACCGCAGCGGCAGCACAACACCGCTGGCAACCCGAACAAGTGCACCATATAGCTTCTCGTTCAACACGACAAACGTCACCAACGGCACCTATACGCTAACTGCACGGGCATACGACGCGGCCAACAATTCAACCACCTCAAGCGGCCGCTCTGTCACCATCAATAACGTGACCGAGCCAGAACTGGTCGAAGGAGATGTTAACGGCAACGGTTGCGTAGACATATTCGACCTCAGTACACTACTGTCTAACTATGGACGCACATCTGCCTCGCGCGGACAGGGCGACCTCGACGGCAATGGCACGGTCAACGTATTCGATCTATCAAGAATTCTATCTAACTGGGGGAGAGGATGTTAAACATGCGGGCTGTCACAAAAAATATTCTACCGGTTCTTGCAGCCGGCCTGATGGTTATCGCTCTTGCTGTAACCAACCTTGCTCTCGGACCACAGGGAAATGCGCAGGCAACCGCGACGCTTACGCTTGAGCCCGCCAGCAGCAGTGTTGAAGTGGGCAACAATCTTACGGTCACTATATATACAAATAGCGGTAATCGGGAAGTCAACGCCGTAATCGCAAACCTGACTTACGACACTGCCAAGCTTCAATACCTCAGTACAAGCATCTCCGGAACCGGTTTCGGCAGTGAAATCGTGAGGACCGGCGGCAACGGTACCGTCAGCAACACACGCTTCCCAACACCTCCACCCAACGGACCGGGCAAGGTTTCGGGCAAGCAGAAGGTTGTCAGTGTAACCTTTAAAACCCTGTCTGCCGGATCAACCGCTGTCAACTTTGCCAACTCATCCGTCATCACAAGTGTAGATACAAACGAGAACGTCTGGAACGGCAACACCACCGGTGGCACTTACACCATTACCGCACCACCATCCAACCCCGGCGGTGGAGGTAGCGGTACCGGTGGCGGCAGCAACACCGGCGGCGGTGGCGGCAATAAGCCACTAGAACCATCACAACAGCCCAGTGACCCTTCCAACCCGAGCCCTGATAACGATAACAACACCCCTGACCCGAATAACAATAACAACCAGCCCCCTCAAGGCGACAACAACCAGACCGAGACACCAGGCGAGGACGAAACGCCCGCCGCAGCCTACATGGTGGCGATCAAGGTAACTGATCGCGAAGACAACCCGGTAGAAGGCGCAGAGGTCGAGCTGAACGGCCAGACAACCACTACCGATGCCGAAGGTATTGCAGGATTCTTCAACATCACACCCGGCGTTTACGATGTCAGGATAACCTCGAAAGCCGGTGTCCTCAGCGCGTCAATCACGGTTGACGACAACGCATCTACATCAGAAGTTCAGCTGTTCGACCTCAGGGTAGAGCCCGCCGGACGGCCCATGTGGCTTACCGTCCTGCTGGGAGCAGTCGTCATCGGTATCATCGGGGCAGGAGCATACTTCGTCTATGACCGCTTGCGCGACCGCAGCAACAGACCGCCATCTTCTTACACTACCGGTGGCTCTGGCCCGTCCGGCCTCGCCAACCCGCCTAGCAACCCCAACCCGCTTGACGGCATCTCCGGACCATCAGCCCCGCCGCCCGGCAGCGTCATTAACGCAGGCTAAAAAAATAAAAGGACTGCCACACGAAGGCAGTCCTTTGCTCTTAGGTGTTGTAAATCGCCGCCAAAACAAAGATAATCATAAGCGAATATGCAGTCTTACTTGGTCATACTCCTCGCGAGCCTTATCGCTATTACCGCCATCCTGGCGATATTGGTTGTTTCCTCTAAAAAAAGACATTCGGCCTCACGGGGGAGCGCAAAAAAACTGGCCAGTTCATTAACCAACGAAAAAGCCAAGTCTGACATCATCCTCAACTCGATAGAAGACGGTGTCATGCTCATCGACAACGCAGAGCATATCCAACTCTTTAACCCGGCGGCCAGCCGCATCACCGGCTGGGACCCAAAAGAAGCGGCCGGCATTATTTATAAAAGCGTCCTGCAGTTAATAGATGAAAAGGGCGAACCATATCAGCCGCATGAGGATCCGGTGGCTCAAGCCATGCAGCAAAAGATGACCGTCAGCGACCGCAAAGCAGTACTTAAGACACGGGGCAATAAAAACATTGCACTCGATATCACCGTGTCACCGCTCATGGGAGAGAACGACAGCGTGCTGGGATCGGTCTGCATATTCCGCGACGTGAGCGAGCAGCGACTCGAAGAAGAGCAGCGGGCAGAGTTTATCAGTACTGCCAGCCACGAAATGCGCACGCCCGTCGCAGCAATTGAGGGCTACCTGGCACTGGCAATGAACGACAAAGTCAGCCGTATTGACGACAAAGCACGAGGCTTTCTAGAGAAAGCCCATGACAGCACAAAACACCTCGGCAAACTGTTCCAGGACCTGCTGACAAGCGCAAAAGCCGAAGACGGCCGACTCACGAACCACCCGGTCGTTGTAGAGATGGGCCAGTTTTTAAGCGACCTCTGTGACGCCTATAGATTCAGTGCCGAGAAAAAAGGGCTTGGCATGGAGTTTGTATTGGGTGCCCCGGATGCCATTATTGATGCCAGCGATACCAGTGTAGTAAAGCCCTTATATTATGTGCATGTCGATCCGGACCGCCTGCGCGAAGTTATAACAAACCTGTTTGACAACGCTGTTAAGTATACTGACGAGGGCAAGGTCAGCATTGGGCTCACCGGCGATACGTCAGTAGTGCAGATCCGTATCGCCGACACCGGGCACGGCATTCCCCCCGAAGATGTCTCGCACCTGTTCCAGAAGTTTTACCGTGTCGACAACTCCGCGACACGCACCATTGGAGGCACCGGACTCGGTCTGTTTATTTCCAAGAAAATCATCGAGCTGTACAATGGCCGCATCTGGGTAGACAGCGAAGTCGGCAAGGGCAGCACTTTTTATATAAACCTGCCCAGACTGAGCACCGACCAGGCTTCCGCCATGCAGCGCCATGAGGCATCGCAGCTGCCGATGATCACCACGGCCGATACAAAACTCTAAGGACATCCTCAGCGTAAACAGGCATACATGGTACAATAAAAAACATAAGCAAAAAGGATTCGAATCAATGGCAAAAGTCATGCTCGTCGAGGACGACAACAACCTACGTGAGATTTATGAAGCCCGGCTACTGGCAGAGGGCTACGAGATAATATCCGCTCACGACGGGGAGGAAGCACTTGCTTTGGCCGTTAAAGAAAAGCCTGATCTTATCATCTCGGATATCATGATGCCCAAGATCAGCGGTTTCGACATGCTGGATATTCTGCGCGGCACTCCGGAAACCATGAATACGAAAGTCATTATGATGACGGCGCTATCGCAGACAGAAGACAAGGACAGAGCCGGCAAGCTGGGCGCCGACCGCTATCTGGTAAAATCTCAGGTTACCCTCGAAGATGTGGCACGCGTAACGCGCGAGGTGTTGGAGGGCAAGGACGAGCAGGTAAACGCCGCAGAAACAAACCCGCCGGCTGAGCTGCCGGCAATTCCGGTGCCGACACAACCCCTGGACACCCCAGCCGCGCCTGCAGCACCCGCTACTGATGCCCCGGACCAAACCTCAACGAGCCCGGCCGCCCCGCCTGCCATGCCTGCAGATAATACAACGCCGCCGGCACCTGCCAACGAACCGTCCATACCGGACGCAAACAGCGGCGCCCCTGCCACTACAAACCCCGCGCCCGAGCCCGCCACACCCCAGCAGCCCACAGAGCAGACAACGTCGTCGGCCGCGCCAACAGCTCCTACTGTGCCTGTCGCGGACAATTCTACACCACCTGCAGCAAGCGACCCGGCCGCGCCGGCTCCCAGCCCTGCATCAGACCCGGATCTGCAGGCTGCAGCCAACGCGCTGACCACAGCAGCCGAGACAGGTGACACGCCTCAACCTGCTGACTCTGCAGTGGCAGCACCGGCTGCACTAGCTCCAGAGCCACTGGCAGCGCCAGCGACTACAGTCGATGAGGCAGCCGACACCGCCCAGGATGAGGCTCAGCCAATTACCAGCGAGCAGCACACCGTGGAGCAGCAGATCGAGGATTTCATAGCCAGTGTGCCGACCGAAGCGCCCGCCGAAAACAACACTGCAGAAGCCCCAACTACGCCGCCTGACAGCCCAACCGAACCGGCGCCCCAGCTGTCGCCTGACACACCCTCGGCCCCTCAACCAGTGGTTGACCACACACCAAGCCCGACCGATGCAATGAACGCACCCGCACCGCAGCCTCCGGCACCAGAAGCCGCCGCTATGCCCGAGCCCGCACCGATATCCGTAGAGCAGTCAGCCCCGGCCGCACCCGCCGACACCGGCCAGTCTCCTGAACCTGCCCAGAGTAACGGCACCGCCACTGTCGGCATGAAAGTCATACAGCCGCTCGGCGACCCCCACGAAAAACCAGACCTCAACGCACTTATAGAAAAAGAGCGCGAAAAACAGGAAATGGCCCAGATACTGGGCGATGCAGGTATTGCACCTCCGCCGCCACAGCAGCCCCAGGCAGCTCCAGCCCCTTCGCACGACAACAGGCCCAACGACGCCCAGGACCCTAACCTGATTGCGCTCTAGCCACGTCCTTGGGGCCTTCTAAAAACAGTAGTCTCTCATGCGCCTTAATCAATTCCTTGCACGACACACCGACTTAAGCCGCCGCAGCGCCGATCAGGCCATTGCCGAAGGCAGAGTAGAAATAAACGGCACGCCAGCCAAGCTTGGCGACGTGGTGATCGCGAGCGACCGCGTCACGCTTGACGGTCACCTTGTCGAGCCAGCTGCGCCCCTCACCACCATCATGCTCAACAAACCCACCGGCTATGTCTGCTCGCGGCAAGGGCAGGGCAGTCAGACGGTGTACGACCTTCTTCCAAAAAAGCTTCACCACCTCAACCCGGTCGGACGCCTTGACAAAGACAGCTCGGGGCTGCTGCTGATGACCAATGACGGCAGTCTGGCCAACGAACTGACTCACCCCCGTTATCAAAAAACAAAAATCTACCTGGTAGAGCTGGACAAGGAGCTGCAGACGCGTGACGGTACAAAATTGCGAAAAGGCGTGTCGATTGGCGACGACCGGCCCAGCAAGCTGGAAGTCACTCAGCACTGGGTAGGCGGTGCAGGCAACAGGCTTTACAGGGTAGCAATTTCAGAAGGCCGCAACCGTCAGATCAGGCGCAGCTTTGCCGCGCTTGGCTACAAGGTAACAAGCCTGCACCGCATCAGCTTTGGACCCTACACACTCGGCACGCTCAAACCCGGCGCCTACAAACCACTCTCAGAAACGCCTCTATCTTAAGGTCATCTACCACAGCATGCTGCGTCCGTATATATCATAATTTTTTGCTCTATATTTCAATAGTCACATCTGTTATAATGGCAGGCGATGAGTAATAAAAAAATTCCCATTGTAGCCATCGTCGGCCGCGCCAACGTAGGCAAATCCAGCCTGTTCAATGCCGCTTTGGGCTACCGTGAGGCCATTGTCGCCAATGAGCCCGGTACCACCCGGGACAGTATTTACGGCAAAGCCAGCTACGAAGATAAAGATTTCTGGCTGGTGGATACTGCAGGCTTGAAGACCGCTGAGGACGATTTTGAATTCACTATCCAGGAACAGATTGCCCAGGCGCAGGACAGCGCCGATGTCATTATTGTCGTCATAGAGGCGCAGGCCGCCCTCAGCGAAGAGGACCGGCGCGTTGCCACTATGGCCCTCAAGACCCGCAAACCTGTCATTCTGGCCGTGAACAAAGCCGACCAGGCCAAAAAAGCCACCGCTGATGATTACCGCGGCCTGGGTATCAGGGATATTTTTCTCACCTCAGTCACGCAAGGATCAGGCATTGAGGATTTGTTCGAGCACGTTGCCGCGCTCTTGCCGCAAGCCAGCATACGCGAAGCCGATGACCGGATCCGGCTGGCTATTTTGGGCCGCCCGAATGTGGGCAAATCACAGCTGTTTAACACCCTCTCTAAAAAGCAGCAGGCGGTGGTGGCTGACCGCGCCGGCACCACCCGGGACATCAATCGTACAGTCGTAAGATACATGGGCAGGGAAATCGAGCTTATGGACACGGCCGGCATCCGCCGCAGCGGCAAGATCGAGCGTGGCATAGAAAAATTCAGTGTTATCCGCAGCCTGGCCGCCATAGAGCAAGCCGACATCTGCCTGCTGCTGATTGAAGCCACCGAATCCAGCGTTGCCCTGGACCAAAAAATAGCCGGCATGATTCAGGAAGCGCACGCCGGCCTCATACTTGTCGTCAGCAAGTGGGACGCTCTGGAAGACAAAGACGCGTACACCCATGACAAGCTCATCCCGCAAATAAAAGCTGATTTTGACTTTATACCCTGGGCTCCGATGATTGTCACCAGCAGTGTGACCGGCCAGAATGTCACTAAAATCTTTGATTTGGTACTGGAAATAGCCGCTGAACGGGCCCGCCGCATCAAAACCACCGAACTCAACACCTGGCTGCACCAGACCACCGACCGCCACCCGCCCGCCGGGCTCAAAAACCGCCAGCCCAAACTGCGCTATGTTGTCCAGGAAGAAGGCATGCCGTACCCCAGCTTTAAAATATTTGGCAGTCAGCTCAAATTTTTGCACTGGAGCTATCGCCGTCACCTGGGGCGTACCTTCCGTGAACGATTCGGCTTTAACGGTACGCCCGTTAAGTTCTGGTACATCGACCAGCACGAGAAGCGCGCCCACGGCACCAAAGAGGACAAACTCGACTGGAAAAAACGCCTCCGTCCCGATCAGATCCCCAAAGACCGCTATAAAGACTCGCCCGGTCGTAAAAAGTAGCCAACAACGTCTTACCCGGTTTGCAGCGAGCCTGAAGATTTTTTACCATACTCGTGATGCACCGGGCTGAACCGCTTACGGGCCCGCTTTATCATAGCTACTTGATACTTACCACCTGATCCTTAATACTTAAGCTTATGCACGATAAAATCTACCCGAAAACAAACATCAGCAAGGCCTACTACCGCCATCTGGTACGGCAGATACTGCACGACCCGCTGATACGCCCCACGTCACTGGCTGCCGCCTGCATGATCGCCGCCGCCTCAGTACTGGCCGGCATGTTGATCTGGTTTGCCCAGTCAAACCCCGGCAATCTTCTCCAGACAAATGCGACGATTACCGGCATCAGCAGCGGCCGGACCAGCGCCATCGGCACCATCACCACCTTTCTAAGCTTTGACTTCACAACTCACGACGGTCAATCCATTACCGCCCGGCAGGCCGCCAATGACGGCTTACTGTACCAGGAAGGGCAGTCCATAAAAGTCGGCTACCACCCGCGCAATCCGTACTACGTTCGCAATCTGAACGACAATCGGCCGCCTGCTTCAGCCACGGTGTTCTGGGCCACGCCTTTTATCATCATAATCTGGCTGGGCGGCGTCGCGCTCTTCCGCCATCGTCAGCGGCAGCTGCTTCTTTGGGACGCGGCCGACGCTGCTAACTCTGACGACTAAATAACTTAAACCCCCGTTTAGGTTATTTAGTCGCACGCGGGGCGGGCAGGCTTTCCGCACCCATGCGCTGTACTCTGCACGCCGAACTCTGTACTATGTACTTTAGGTTATGGGCTTATTTTATAGAAGAGAACAACGCCAACTGGACGTCGCCTACAACGTCAGTATCGGCTCCGAGCAGACCAAGCTGATCATCGGCCTGGGCAATCCGGGCAGCAAGTACGAGCTTACACGGCACAACGCCGGGTTTTTATGCCTGGATGCCTTTGCGGCCGCAGAAGGCGGCGTCTGGAGCGATAAAAAGGCCCTTAAAAGCCTCATTTGCGACCTGCGCTTAGGCCAAAGCCGCATTCTGCTGTGCAAGCCGCAGACCTACATGAACAACAGCGGAGAGGCCGCAGCGGCCGTACAGAACTTTTTTAAGATCCCCAATGCCAACACGGTGGTTGTGCATGATGAACTCGATCTTCCTTTTGGTCAGCTTCGCACCAAAGTCGGGGGCGGTGCTGCGGGTCATAACGGTATAAAGTCGCTGATCCAGCACATCGGCGAAGATTTCGGCCGCGTGCGCATAGGCATCGGCCCCAAATCCGCTGGCCAGCGGCCACCACAAATGGATAGTGCCGATTTTGTACTGCAAAAGTTTGATAAAACAGAGCAG
The DNA here is from genome assembly GCA_964490245.1 of uncultured Candidatus Saccharibacteria bacterium. Taxonomy (GTDB): domain Bacteria; phylum Patescibacteriota; class Saccharimonadia; order Saccharimonadales; family JACDBH01; genus CAZBAF01. The sequence goes on along the minus strand of CAZBAF010000004.1, from coordinate 7,119 downwards.
GGCAATTTAAAAACCCTGACCACCGAGGTTAACGCACTACTCAATGAGTTTATCTTTGGAACCGAACTCACCACCGAAACCCGCAAATTCCTATAATGACATAACTTTACCCCTGTAAAGGGTCCGACCCTTTTTTACTTTTTTAACTTTTTAAGCAGAATTAAGAAATTGATAATTGTTAAAGCTGGGCACCGCTTCTGCGACAGACTGATTCTTTCCTAGCCAGTGAGCCTACAAACTAAAAGAAGGTCTAGAGGGGGTGGGCACCGCTAGACCTTCTTTCAGGGCTCGAACGAATCGAGCCGCTCATTACACCCTTCAACCCACCTTGAAGGCCTCCGACCAGTGTTCTCGTAAAGACACTCGTCGGCCCACTCATAGGTATATCCGTCACATCGCCAAATATGCCGCAACTAAAACGCGGTGGGAGTGCGGGGTTAAAGGGGTTAGTTTGTTTTAGAGTCTCCCCGCCTAGAGAAGGCAGAGAAACGAGAAAAGTGGAGGGTAACAACTTTGGCTCGAAAACTCTAAAACAATCTAACATCCAAGTTACGCACCAGCAGCCACCAGTCAAGCAAAGCTTGCCTGCCTGCTGCTTTTTGGCGCATATTCGCATTTTTTCTTTACGGTGCGCCCTCACCGTACTAAAGTACGCTCGGTGTGCTCCGCAGAAAGAAATACGAATCTGCATCCAAATGCGATAACTTGTCACAGCCTGTTTAGGCTGCACCATCTGTTAAGATGGGTTAGCATAGGGGTATAAGGTACGTAATCACCTCACACGATGATTACAGATTGCCATTTTAGCAAATATGTGTGATTATGTCAATACCTATTTAACTTTTTATGATTAAAGTCAACATGCTTACGCTCTCCACCCCTGATATTCCTGCAGAACTCCTGCGGCTGCCACAGCCGCCAAAGAAGCTGTTTTTAAGCAATGACCGGTTAGAGGGGATGCTGCAAAGACCACGCATCGGTATTGTGGGCAGCCGCAAATTTACCCCTTACGGCAGAGCAGTCACCTCCAGGCTGTCCGGCGAGCTGGCACAGAAGGGAGTGGTTATCGTCAGCGGCCTGGCGCTGGGGATTGATTCCATTGCCCACAGCGCCTGTGTAGCCGTGGGCGGGCAGACCATTGCGGTCCTGCCGGCAGGTCTGGATCAGATCTATCCGCGCTCGCATACGCAGCTCGCTCAAGATATTATTGCCAAGAACGGTTTATTGCTGACCGAATACCGGGCCGGCACAGAACCATACAAAACCAACTTCTTAGAACGCAACCGCCTGATTGCCGCGCTATCTGACGGTTTACTTATTACTGAGGCGGCTGTACGCAGTGGCAGCCTTAATACCGCAGGGGCGGCACTGGACCTGGGTATTCCGGTCTTTGCTGTGCCGGGACCTATCACCAGCCCCGCCTCTGAGGGCACTAATAACCTGATCAAAGCCGGCGCCATACCCGTTACTTGCGTAGAGGACATTTATAAGGCGCTTCACTGGCAAGACACCGCCGCCGAAAAGACAGACGTAATTGCCGCAACCGAAGAAGAGCGGATTGTCCTTGAGCTGCTGCAGCGGGGCATCAGCGACGGGCATGAGTTGCTTGCCGCCAGCCAGCTGCCGACACCGCAGTTTAATCAGGCCCTGACTATGCTCGAACTCACTGGGCGCATCCGCCCCTTAGGCGCAAATCACTGGAGCCTATAGGAGGGGGATACCCCACATCCTGCGGGCCCGCAACTTCATCTCTGCAAACAAGTTTGCAAGAGAAGGTTGCCTTGCAGAATGCCACAGGCATTCTTCACTTCCTATCGCGCGGGGCGCGGGCAAAGCCCGACGCTCCGGCTGTCCTCCCCCACCCAGGACACTTAGCTTTCCATAATTGCCAATTACCCTTGTCCGAAAATGACTGCTTGACAATGGTATATCCTTTGCAACAGGGGTAAGATATTGACATTTTTAATAAAGTGTGCTACAATGAGGAGATAGGGTCGAGTTATATGCTCCCCTTGTTTATTTTGACAAGCAGACAGGCACAAGGTGAGATTTTGTCTTTTATGAAAGAAAAGAAGGGCAAAACCTCACCTTGTGCCTGTCTGCTTGTCATTTCCGCTTCAACAAGTGTGTGCTTGTTCTGACGAGCTGAAGACAGCGAAAAGCGAAAAACTTGCATCGCGATAAAAAATAAAGTAGGGTAGGAGGCTGGCAAACTAATCTGGTACACTAGCCCTACATAAGCATGATTCCCGTAAGAAACCAAAATGCGACCATATCAAACCTCACGATTGAAGCCGTGCGGGGTTTCAGACGTACCCAACACCAAGAAAGGTCAAGTGGTTTCTAGCGGGATGAGCACTAAGAAAAATCTGGTTATAGTTGAGAGCCCGGCCAAAGCCAAGACAATCGAGAAATACCTCGGCAAGGATTTTACCGTCAAAAGCAGTTTTGGCCATATTCGCGATTTGCCCAAAAAAGGTTTATCTATAGATAAGGCCAATAACTTCGAGCCCACGTACGAGATCAGCCCCGACAAGACCAAGACAATCAACGAGCTTAAAAAACTGGCCAAGACCCACGACGTCTGGCTGGCATCCGATGAAGACCGCGAGGGCGAGGCCATTGCCTGGCACCTGTGCATGGCGCTGGGATTGGATCCTAAAAAGACTAAGCGTATTGTGTTCCACGAGATCACCAAGCCAGCTATTTTAAAGGCAATCGAAAACCCGCGCACCGTTGACCTGCGCCTGGTTGACGCCCAGCAGGCCCGCCGCGTCCTGGACCGGCTGGTCGGCTATGAATTATCACCTGTACTATGGAAAAAGGTCCGCGCGGGCCTGAGCGCCGGACGTGTGCAATCCGTTGCCGTCCGTCTGATTGTCGAACGCGAGCGCGACATCAAAGCCTTTGAGGCCGAGAGCATCTATAAAGTCACGGCCGATTTTACCGCCGGTAAAGACACCATCCCCGCCGAACTCAACGAAAAACTGGCCGATCGCCAGACAGCCGAGAAGTTCTTAACCGGCTGCATCGGCGCCAACTACACCGTCAAAGCAATCGAGAAAAAACCCGGAACCCGCAACCCGGGCGCGCCGTTCACCACCAGCACCCTGCAGCAGGAGGCATCGCGCCGCCTCGGCTACTCGGTGCGCCAGACCATGACGCTGGCCCAGCGCCTGTACGAAAGCGGCCACATCACCTACATGCGTACCGACAGCACCATTTTAAGCGCCCAGGCCATCAAGAACGCCGAGGATTACATCCTTAAGAATCATGGCAGTGACTACCACCAGGTGCGCCAGTTCAAGACCAAGAACAGCTCGGCCCAGGAAGCCCACGAAGCCATCCGCCCGACCGACTTCACCAAAGAGACAGCCGGTAACGACGAGCAGCAAAAAAAGCTGTACAAGCTTATCTGGCAACGCGCCCTCGCCAGCCAGATGTCACCCGCCAAAGTTGACAAAACAGAGGTCACTATCACGATCTCCGGCCACAAGGAATTTTATATAGCTAAGGGCGAGACCCTGATCTTTGACGGCTTTCTGAAGGTCTACGGCGGCGGCAAAGAGGACGTTATCCTGCCCGACCTTACAGAAGGCCAGCAACTGACACCCGGCCTTATCCAGGCTACCGAGACATTCAGCCGGCCGCCGGCGCGCTTTTCTGAGGCCAGCCTGGTTAAGGCGCTGGAAGAAATGGGCATCGGCCGCCCCAGCACCTACGCGCCGACCATCAGCACCATCCAGGACCGCGGCTATGTCGAAAAGAGCGACCTGACCGGCACCGAGCGCATCATTAACACCTTGATTCTGGATGGCGATCAGTTGGGCGGCAAGGAAGAAAAAGTGATTACCGGCGCGGATAAGAACAAGCTTGTCCCGACACCGGTCGCCGAAATCACCACTGACTTTCTGACCAAGTACTTCGCGCCAATTGTGGACTATGACTTTACGGTAGAGGCCGAGAAAGAATTCGACGACATAGCCGAGGGCAAGACCAGCTGGAACAAGATGATCGCCCAATTCTACAACAACGATTTCAAACCGCTCATCAAGGCCAGCGCCGATGTCACGCGAGAAGAAACCAGCCACTCACGCACGCTGGGCGCCGACCCCGAATCCGGCAAGCCGATTATTGTACGCTTTGGCCGCTTTGGCCCCATGCTGCAGCGCGGCGAAACCTCTAATGACGAAAAGCCCGAGTTTGCCCCCATGCCTGACGGCGCCGACATGGACACCGTCACCCTTGAACAGGCCCTGCCCATGTTCGGACTGCCGCGTCTGGTCGGCAAAACCGAGGACGGCAAAGAAATCTATGCCGACATCGGCCGCTTTGGCCCGTACGTAAAAGTAGACAAGACGTTTGTGTCTATTAAAGATCTCAGCCCGTTTACAATTACCGAGTCTGAGGCCCGCGAAAAAATTGCCGAGAAGTACAAGCAGATCGCCGAACGTAACGTCGCCGACTTTGGCAAAATCAAGGTCCTGCGCGGCCCGTACGGCCCCTATGTCACCGACGGCAAAAAGAATGCCCGCATACCTAAAGATGTAGATCCGACCACTGTTGACGAAAAAGCCGCCCAAAAACTGCTGGACGAGGCCCCGGCTAAGAAGCGGTTTGTGCGGCGCAAGAAGAAGACTTAGGTTTTGTAGCGCCAAGAACCAACCCTTTCTTTCTTGCGTCAACAAGACATTTCGGCTAAGTCCTGTCGGACTTTTATCCGACATTCTTTTCTGTGTCGACAACCGGGGTCCCCGCGAAACCTGTTTAGTGGGGTAGAGCTTAGGGAATTCGCCGAGCATTGTGCCTTTTGACAACAAGCCGAGTCACGGCAGGTGTGTACGGCCAGAACAAGCTGAAACCCTAACGGGCACTGTTTAAATGGTGGCTATCACCGCCTTTACCAACTACTATCTACTAACTACCATCTACTAAATAACTCACTTCTAACTTCTGGCTTCTAATCACTAATAACTAATCACTAATCACTAATCACTAATCACTTAAAAAGGCTAAAATTACTACAATTATCCACTGGTTCCACGCCGTTAGCAAAAAAGTGATATGATAAATTACCATAAACACTTCTATGCAAAACATGCCACTAGGTGCTACAATATATTCACCATAAACAAACGAGAGAATTTGTTTGACAATTAAAAACATTACTGTTACAATAGCTTTATCCAAAGTGTTATTGCAACTGTACTAAAAAGAAGGAAAGGCTAAATCAATGGCTGAAACGACCCAAAAAGCGACTCCTGTAATCGGTGAGGTAGTCGCCGACGTTCTGAAGAGTATCGAGCGCGAGCGCGAGCGTGAAATTATTTCCCGCCGCTTTGGGTTGTTTGATCGCAAAGAGACGCTGGAGCAGATCGGCGAGCTGCTGGGCATCACCCGCGAACGCGTACGTCAGCTCGAAAAAGCTGTCATTACCAAGCTGCGCACCAGCGCACAGCGCGGTGAATACGCCGAACTGCTCAAGCTGCAGGAGACTTTTGTTCAAGAGCTGCACGCCATGGGCATGGCCGCCCGCGTGACTGATCTGTCGGCCCGCCTGACCAAAGAAAACGCCAAGACCGACCAGGCCCAGGTATCGTTCCTAGCCAGCCTGTGCCCCAAGCTGGTTGTCCTGGACGAAAACGATCAATACTACCATGCTGTTGCCATCGCCTCCGAGCACGGCAAGGACGGCCTCAAAAAGCAGGTAGACAGCGTGGTTGCTGCCATCAAGAAAATCGGCGAACCGGCCGGTATTGAAAAAGTAGCTGAACAGGTCGGCGACAAGAGCATTGCCCACACCCGCGCACTGGCTAGCATCAGCAAGCAGGTCGCTTCCCTGAATGGCCGCTGGGGCCTGACGAAATGGCCTATGGTCAACCCTAAGAATATCCGTGACAAAATCTACGTCATCCTCTTTGAGCACGGCAAGCACATGCACTTTAACGAAATCGCCGACGCTATCAAGGCCAGCAACTTCAAGCGTAAGGACGTCACCACCCAGGCTATCCATAACGAGCTCATCAAGGACGACCGCTTTGTCCTGATCGGCCGCGGTATTTACGCCCTCAAAGAATGGGGCTACAAGAAGGGTACCGTCTCAGATATCATCGCCGAAGTACTCAAAAAAGCCGGCGAACCGCTGCACCGCGACGAAATCGTCAAGCGCGTGCTTAAAAACCGCTACGTCAAGGAAACGACTATCCTTTTAAACTTGCAGGGCAAGCCGCAGTTTAAGCGGGTCAGCAAGGCCACCTACGCCCTCGCTGACGAGAAATAGCGCACAAAGTTTTTAGGAGCCGGTCATTCGTTCTTGATTCAAGAACTTTTCTTCACCATACCATAAAGTACGCCTTACAAATCTAGGCCTCAGATAAGAAGCAAGTGACCCTTGACCTAAAATCTTTGCTTAACAGTGGTAGATCGAAAAACCAAAGACGCTTAGGCCAATCCGATCAAGTCACTCGCTATCAGTCACTCTTTAGATGTATAATCAATAGAGTAAAGCTTATGGCTTATTGGCTTTGTTTGGTTAGAGACACTTATGATATTCAAGCGCAAAACACCCCAGACCCGCACGCAGGACGTATTACTCCTGTTAGAGGTGCCGCGCACCAATGACAAGAAAGAACTGGCGGCCGAACAGATGCTGGCCAGCCTGCACGGCATCCTCCGCACCAAGCGCGAGGTGCGCTTTGAAGGCGGCATGCAGGATCATATCTCGCTCGAGATGGTGGCCATCGGACAGCGTATTCGTTTTTATGTCTGGACCCCTAAACACTTGCAGCCGTTTGTCGAGGGTCAGATCTATGCCCAGTATCCGACCGTGCAGATTCACGAACAGTCCGAGGATTATGCCACCAGACACCTGGATCAGGATGTGATTTACGTAAGCGAGCTGACGTTAACCGACCACGAGACCATCCCGATAAAAACCTTTCCCAGCTTTGAGGTTGATCCCCTGGCCGCTATCACGGCTACGCTGGCCAAGCTCGACGAGCCCGGCGAAGAAGCCTGGATACAGATCATGGCCCGCCCGATATCAGACGATTGGCACAAGCGCGGCGCCAAAATGATCAGGCGCATACAGGGCGGGGGAGTCCTTTTCGGGGGCGGAGG
>CAZBAF010000003.1:71079-133376 GCA_964490245.1 uncultured Candidatus Saccharibacteria bacterium | reverse complement strand
TGCGACCTCACGGCCCCCAGCCGTACGCGCTAGCCAACTGCGCCACACCCCGACATAAGTCTGAATTATACCTTCTCACCCCTGATATTACCAGAGCCGAATATAGGAAACCGTGATCCAAGAAGGCGTGTTTATGATACAAAAAGACTGGCTATAATCGGACTTTACCTGGATTTATCCGGCCTGACCCTAACATTCTTAAGGCTGGGGCCGACATGACAACCTGGAATAAAAAGTCCAGGTGGGTGCCCTCACATACCGACCACGGCCGATATAAATATTGGACTCCCATATGATAGGCATTCAGATTATCATATAGTCGGCTAATCCCAGCACCCCTATTATCTCATATCGGAGCCCTGTGGCCTAAGCCTACCGCGCAACACCAAGCAGGAAAAATGTAATATCCTGGTTGATGCTTAATATGACCGGCCCGACAAACTGCCAGACCAGGAAGATAAAGATAAATATTGAGGCCAGACCAAAGCTCTCGATGGTGCGCATTACATTCTGCAGCGGCTCGGGTGCGAAAGCATACAACAGCCGCGACCCGTCCAGCGGCGGAAACGGGATCATATTAAAGACAAACAGCGCCACATTAACCAATACAAAGATGACCACAAAATCCACCTGACCGCTGGTTGTCAGCAGGTTGCTGCGGAACACCAGTCCACCCAGACCCGCCAGCGCCAGATTAGTCAGCGGACCGGCAATCCCAATTAAGGCCGCCCCGAATTCCTCAAACTTTACCCGCAGCGGGTTAAACGGCACCGGCCGGGCGGCAAATATCGGCGGTAGCCCAACCAATATCATGACAAACGGTATCATTACTGTTGTAAAAATATCTATATGTGCCAACGGATTAAGCGTCAGCCTGCCCTCCTCTTTGGCCGTGTCGTCCCCCAGCCAGTGCCCGGCAAAAGCGTGCATAGCCTCATGAAAGCTCATACCAATCAATAAAGACACGAGCAAAAACGCCAGTTGAGTCCCTTCGAGTTGCGCAAACATACCCTCTAGTATACCAGCCCGCATCGAAGTCTTGACCAAATAAGCAAAAACAGATACAATAAGAACCTGAATCGACACCCGCCCTAAAGCATGTGCGGTGATAGTAAAGAAGGAATCATTTTATGCAACGCTGCGATCTAACCGGCAAAGGCAAACAATACGGCCACAATGTGAGCTTCAGCCAGCGCCATACCCAAAAAATCTGGAAACCCAACCTCCAGACCAAAACTTTTATGGTTGACGGCAAGAAAGTCACCATGAAACTCAGTGCCCAGGCAATTCGTACCCTCAAGAAAAAGGGCGTATTGGCCTAAGCCATTCATCAGTATCAACTAAAACGGACGCAACCTATGGCGTCCGTTTTTAGTATGCTTTTTATGTTCTATTGCCGCTCAAGAACAACGAGCTGCATGGTTTCGGTCAGATCGGCCGGCTTGGGCTTGAACTTGCCCAGTGTTTCCTTTGGCTCCATAGCCAATCCTTTAAGAGCTTCACTAAGCGGCTGCTGAGGCACCGGATAATTAACTTTAGGGTCGTCGTAATGGGTAGGAATTATTACTTTCGGCTCGATTTTTTTAATAATCGACAGCGCGCCTACCCCATCCAAAGTATAGCCGTTGCCGCCCACCGGTATAAACAGGATGTCAACCATACCGATCTCCTCCAAGTGGTCATCACTCAGATCCGGGTGCACATGCCCTAAGGCTACAATACGAATATCATCGTGCTGTATCTTAAAGATAGTCGCAGACTGCTGGCCGGCTTCGTCCATATGTCCGCGGGCCGCAATACCAAATACAGAAATACCTGCCGCCTCGTACTCGCCGGGGTCAGCAAAAACCAGACGAGCCGCTGGCGTATGCTCGGGCAGCTGGGTAAATAAAGCCAGGTCATCTGCTTTTGTAACCGAGTTAAGACCCAGGCCGCTTAGATTATCGTCAATCACTAATGTGGCTTGTTTTGTCGTAATACTAATACAGTTTGCACCATGATACTGCAATTCCATGATTTATTCCTCCGTTACATGTTTTTTATCGATAAGAACCTGTTTTTTTGCCGCCATGACATTCGAAATAAAACGATCCTTTACTTGGCGGCGATAGTTAAATTCGGTCGGCGTCATGATAACATAGCGGATTTCTTTTTTCTCCTTTTCTTCCAGATCTTTCATGAACTTTTGCATTTTTACCTGATTCACATCACCCACCAAAAGCATGTCTATGCCGCTTAGTTCGTCGCGGGTAAACTGACCGGTATAGAGCGCCAACTCAACGTTTCCAAGTGAGGCGATCTCTGCCACCTCAGGATCAACCCGCTTAGGTGCCAGCGGCAGCTTGACCGCCTCCCCTTCCTCGGTAGCAGCCAGATCGACACTGCCGAATATAGCACTGAGCGGCTGATAAAATTCGTATTCCTGGTTTACCTCGTAGTACAGACGGTTATTAGTGGTGTCGGATGAGATGATGCCGATACTAAGCAAGTTGGACAGCTCGCGGCGCACAGAGTTAATCTGCTCGTCGATTTTGCGGGTAATTTCGCGTACGTAAAATGATCGGTTGGGGTTGCTGTAAAAAAGCCTCAGCAGCTTCACCCTCGTCTTACTCCCAAACAATTGTTCAACCATAGTCCTAGCTTAACACGATTTGTTCAGTATAGGGGTAAAATGGGTATTATTTACTGCTTTCGTTGTAGAAAATACTTGACCAGTACTTCTACTTCGGCGCTATTTTTTACCCAGCGGATATGCTGATTGCGCCTAAACCAGGTGCGCTGGCGCCTGGCGTACTGCCAGCTGCCGTTTATGATAGCCCGCACAACTTCTTTGCGTGTAAGGCCGCCTTCAAAATACGTCCGCCACTCGCGGTATCCCAGACCTGTCATTCCGGGCGCCTGCCAACCGTATTTTTTTGCCAAGCCCTCTACCTCTTGCTCCAGGCCCTGATCAAGCATTTTTTGGACACGTGCCTCCAGGCGGCGGATAAGCTCCTGTTTTTCCAGCTCAACACCTAAGACCAGTGTCCTGTCGCGCAAACCTTTTTTGACCGGGATTTGCCCGTTGGTCTCGATACGCCGGATCAGATGGCGCCGGTTCTCTTTGTTTTCTGGCAGCTCCAGATTCAGACTATCAATCATTGCCTGCAGCTCACTCACGCTCATCTGCTCCAAACGCTCGCGCTCCTCAGCCGGTACAGGAGGCAGGAAAGCAAAATCAAAAATAACACCGTCTACATACAGGCCGGTGCCGCCAACCATAATAGGTAATTTTCCTCTGCTATGGATAGTATCTATTGCCGCCAGGGCCTGGCGCTTAAACTCAGCCGCCGTAAATGTCTGGTCAGGCTCTATCATATCCAGCAGATGATGTGGGATTTCTGTCTGATCATCACCGGAAGGTTTGGCAGTACCGATGTCCATCCCTTTATATACTGTCCGCGAATCGGCACAGATGATCTCGCCGTTATACTTACGGGCGATATCCATGGCGAGCGCACTCTTACCGCTGCCCGTTGGGCCGACTATAACCACAAGTGGCGGAATTTCCGTTTTCCGATTTTCAACTTTCATTCAATTACCAATTTTACATTTTACTGACTAGGGTCGCCAGATAAGGTTTTCGATATCCACGTAATAATTGCCCTCTTCGCCCAGTACCTCGATGCCTTCTGCTTCTAAATGAGCCTTGTGAGCACGGCGACCGCCGGGATAGCCAGCAGCCAGCCCGCCCTGCTTATTGACCACCCGCTGCCAGGGCAAGTCGGGGTCGCCAAAATGGGCAATCCCGCCGACAATGCGCGCCGCCCGGGCATTGCCTGCCAGTGCCGCAAGCTGCCCATAGGTCATCACCCTGCCCTTTGGTATCTGCTGCACCAACGCCTCAACCCGTTTGCGAAACGTGCTGTCCGGCATCATAGACTGGAATGACGAACCCGGCTGGCTACCTCGTTGGCAACAGACTGCAGGAAGTTATCAATAGGCAAAGCGGCGGGCTCCTGCACCTGCATATCGCTGCGGATACGCGGCGTTACGCTGCCTGACTCGATTTCTTTTTGCCCTACAACAATGCTGTAAGGCACTTTATTGACTTCGGCGGCACGGATTTTTTTGCCAACAGATTCATTGCTGTTATCAACGAAGACGCGCAGGCCAAGCTTCTGTGCCTTCTCGACCACATCGTTCACAAATGCAGTGGTTGTCCCTTCTTGGTTAACGCTGATGAGCCTGATTTGCTCGGGCGCCACCCAGACCGGAAACCTGCCGGCCGTGTGTTCTATATACACACTCAGAAACCGCTCAATCGAACCCAACAGCGCACAATGGATCATGACCGGCCGGGCCGTACCGCCGTCGGCAGTGGCGTACTCCAGCTCGAACCGTTCAGGTTGCACAAAGTCCAGCTGCACCGTTGCCACCTGCCACTGGCGACCAATAGCGTCTGTCGCCATAAAGTCTATCTTAGGACCATAGAAGGCCGCCTCTCCCTCTTCGATATGGTATTCAAGTCCGTTCTCTTTGGCCAGCTCCTCAATCTGAGCCTGCGCTTTATCCCAAAGCGCCGGATCACCCAAGTAGCCCTCACCCTCATCCCGAAAACTCAGCCGGAACTTGAGCTCCATGCCGAATACGCTATACATCTCGCGCGAGGCCTCAACAAGCTCGGTTGCAACTGTCTTGATTTGATCCTCTGCCACGAAAGCATGACTATCGTCCTGGGTAAAAGAACGTACCCGGCTTAAGCCATGTAGCTCGCCGGTTTTTTCGTCGCGATAATCGCCGGCGTTTTCCATAAACTTTACCGGCAGATCGCGGTAACTGCGCGGCTGCGAAGCATACAGTTGCACATGATGCGGACAGTTCATCGGCCTAAGTACAAACTCGTCTGAAGTTTCCTGGCTCTTGACCAGGAACAGCTCATCGCCAAACTTGTCCCAGTGGCCACTAGCTTTATAGAGGTCGGTTTTGGCGATCACCGGCGTCCAGACTCTTCGGAATCCGGTTCTTTGCCTCAGCTCCTGGGTGAATTTACCAAGTTCTTCCCGAAGGACCGTTCCTCTCTCAGTAAACAGCGGCAGGCCGGAACCGACCAGATCAGAGAAGACAAACAAATCCAGCTCCTGCCCGATGCGGCGGTGGTCGCGTTTTTTCGCCTCTTCAAGCATGTTCAGATGCTGCCTCAGCTCTTTATCGGTCGCAAAAGCAACGCCGTACAGACGCTGCATTTGGGCGTTATCTTCTTTGCCGCGCCAATATGCCCCCGCCACGCGCATCAGCTTGAACGCACCGGTCTGGCCGGTAGTCTCGACATGCGGGCCGCGGCACAGATCCGTAAAATCGCCGTTTCTATAAAAAGACACCTCATCAACCTGGCTTTCGCCTTCGCTGATCGTTCCCAGCTCGTCGCGACTCAGATCTTTTGCAACCGTTGTACCGGCGCGCTTAAGATCGTTGAGCAGCTCCTCTTTATAAGGCTGGCCCGACTCCCGAGCCCACGCGATCGCCTCGTCAACAGGTGTAGTAAAGCGTTCAAAAGCCTGATTCTCCTCTATAATGCTGCGCATCTCCGCCTCGATACGGTCAAAGTCCTCCTCGGACAGCTTGGCATCAGGCCCCAGATCAATATCATAATAAAAACCATGCTCCACTACAGGGCCAACCCCAAATTTCGTCTGCGGCCAGATACGCTTAACAGCAGAGGCCATGATGTGCGCCAGGGAATGTCTTTGTGCGTATAAATTGTCTTTTTCTTGCATATTTACTCCTTTCAACTGAATCCCCAAGCTTAGGCTGGGAGTATCATTGGTATTTGCGCTATCCAGACCGCACCCGGATGACCCGAGGCTGCACCCCTGAGCGCCCTGGCCCTATGGCCGGCACTGCGCGCAGATAATAAATAAAAAGAGACGCGCTACATTTCTCTTATATATAAGTGAAATGTAGGTTTGAATGCTCTCGCAAATACACTCAAACCTGTTTAGCGCGTCTCGGGCCCTTCGTCCTTAAGTCATCTGCCGATAAGGTGCAACCGCAGTGGCGGCCATATAAACCTAGATGACTAAAAGACAAAGGACGGTTCCACCGGACTTCCCCGCCATTTGGCGGACTTGTGGCCCTCACGTTGACGTACGTATGGCCTTGCCGACGGAGCTCAGTGATTGGTGAGTTCACCTCGTTGCTCGCTATGTATTGTATCACATAGGAGCCGATATTGCCCCCACCTGCATGCCACTATACACGTACTAGCAGCATAATGCTAGTACTTAGTCGGACTTTTTTGCTGTTTTTAGCCACTGCCCTGTGGATAATGTGGACAACGTTTTTATCGCTTTTGATATGTTCTATGATATATCTTTGTCTCTTTTATAATTGCGACTTATGTTCACCTAAAGGTAAAATTGCGACACCTTGTTCGCTTTTTTAGACTACCCCTGTTGTCACTTGCTAAATTCCGGTTTTTCAAGTATCATCTACTCTGTTAATTCGGGCGGTTAGCTCATTTGGCTAGAGCGCATCCTTGACGTGGATGAGGTGATAGGTTCGAATCCTATACCGCCCACCATACAAAAAGCACCTCACCTTACGAGGTGCTTTTTGTATGGCAGCAAATAACCTTATCTGCTTCGATACTCTTCGCAAATACGAGTCAGGTAGCGCAGGTTATGAATACTGCATAGGCTGCCGGCAAGCGGCTCGTTCACCTTAAACTGGTGCCGCAAAAAACCCTTTGAGTATCCGCTGGCACAAGTATAGCAATCACACACCGGATCTATAGGTTCTGGATCTTCTATATATTTACTGTTGGTCAAATGGATCTTTTTATCGCCTTCTACCCAGATGGTAGCGTGACGGGCATTTCGTGTTGGCAACACGCAGTCCAGCATGTCTATGCCGTGCTCTATGGCAAACCGAATATCCGGCGGATCACCCACGCCCAACAGGAACCTCGGCCGGCCCGAGTCGTCATACAATGGCGCCAGAAACTCCAGAACTTCATACATTTCCTGCTTGGTTTCGCCAACAGATAAGCCGCCGATGGCTATACCGCCAACATCGCTTGACTGAACAATTTCCAGACTTTTACGCCGCAGGTCTTTATCCAGTCCGCCCTGCACAACACCAAATAATATCGGTTTTTGTTCGTCCGGCATATCCTTTGTAAGCCGCTTGAATTCGTGGATGCAGCGCTCCAGCCAACGGTGCGTCCGTTCAAACGCCTCGAGCGTTGTGCCGCGCTCTGTCTCGTCCAGTCCTGTCAGGTGGTCAAACGCCACAATCATATCGGCGCCCAGTTCCAGCTGGATCTGAATGGATTTCTCCGGGCTGATAAAGCGCATCTCACCCGTTACCGGATGCTTGAACTCCACCCCCTCCTCGGTGATTTTACGTAATTTACTAAGCGAGAAGACCTGGAACCCGCCGGAATCTGTCAGAATAGGTCCCTGCCACTTGCCGAACCCATGCAGCCCGCCCAACCCTTTAACCACCTTTTCACCCGGCTGCAAATGCAAATGGTAGGTGTTTGCCAACACCACTTGCACCCCTGTAGCCGCCACCTGCTCCGGAGTAAGGCTTTTGACCACGCCGCGCGTGCCATCGGGCATAAAAGTAGGGGTCGCAACCGGACCGCGGCGCGTGTGCAGCACCGCTGAACGGCTGCCGTCCATGCTTACCTGTATATTAGTGAGAAGTGTATTTTTTACATTCATAAAACAGAGGTAAGTATACCACGAACATTGACTTTTATAAGCTAATATGTTAACATAAGCGTGTTAATCGGGAGTTTTTGGTGAGTAAATCTCAACCAACAGCGCTTGATGGCTTTAAGCTTTTCTATGAGGAACTGCTTACCAAGCCAGGCAAGCAACGGTTACGCCGGCCACGCGCCAATAATGCGTAACCCGAATTAACGAAAGAGGTGGAAATCAACAAAACCGTCGGGCACTAAACCCGGCGGTTTTACTTTTCCCCTGCTTTTTACTTACTTATCCACTGGTATTTTTGCCAGCGTTATGACAATATGTAGTCATGGTCATGGTTTTTAGAAGCGCCTTTTTAAGGCCCGCGCCATTACCTAGCAAAACGGGGTTTTTACGAGCAGCGGCTGCTCACCCCAAGAGAAAGGAAAAAATGAACTGTATTTATTGCGGCAACGACACCGAAACGTATAATTCGCGCGCTCGGGCGCGCAACCCGTCTGTATGGCGGCGCCGGCGCTGCAAAACGTGCGTCGCACAATTTACCACTCTCGAGCTGCCTGACTACAGCACAGCGCTGGCCGTAGAGGGCGTGCGCGGCAAAATCTATCCTTTTAGCCGCGACAAATTGTTCATGAGCCTGCACCGAGCCCTGGGTCACCGTCAGGACGCCCTGGCCAGCGCCACCGGCCTGACCGAAACCGTCATCGGCAGCCTGCTCAGACGCAAAAAGGCCCATCCCGCCGGACTGCTTACCATGAGGGAGATTGCCTTAGCCGCCCATCTGGCGCTCAAACGATACGATACGCTGGCCGCCCACACCTACAAGGCTTATCATCAGACCGCCCTAAGAGGCAGCGGCAAACAGGACCAGGGCTAAGGTCATCAAGGTAGAGCCTTTATAACAAATCAACACAATATCTATGGCTAAACATGCTGCATGCGAACGAATCATGACAATATGTTGACCCGCTAACAGAGTCGCCTTTGTCATTTACCATTTACCATTTGGCTAATTGGCTAATTGGCTAATAAACAAGTGTCTGCCAGTAGTACCAAAAGTGCGTCAGTATAGCCAAAAAGATCAGCGCATACCAGATCAGCAGAATGCTGCCGTGGTTTTTCTGTATGAAACCGCTCATCGACCGCCCGATGCCGGCTGTCTTGATATGGCCTGCGCGCAGGTTATAAATAAGTACGTACAAAAATATCGGGATAGTAACCGCCCACACGATCATGCAGTACGGGCACAGGGCTTCAATAACGTAAATACTCTGGTACTGCAGCCAGGTTACAAACAGGACCCCGAACACCGTCCCGGCCTGCAAGCCCAGCCAGAACCAACGCTTAAACTGCGCCCCAGCCAATAGCGCCATGCCCACCGTAGTAATAATGGCAAAACCGGCCACACCGATGAAAGGATTCGGAAAACCGAACACCTCAGCCTGCCTGGTGATCATAACCGAACCGCACGATAACAGCGGGCTGATGTTGCAGCTTGGCTCGTAACCGGGGTCTTTCAAGAGCTGGACTTTTTCTATTGATAAATCTGCCGAAGCAAAAAATCCGATCAAACCAAAGACTGTTAGCAGTATGCCGATGACCTGC
Organism: uncultured Candidatus Saccharibacteria bacterium; assembly: GCA_964490245.1. Lineage (GTDB taxonomy): Bacteria > Patescibacteriota > Saccharimonadia > Saccharimonadales > JACDBH01 > CAZBAF01. The sequence goes on along the minus strand of CAZBAF010000003.1, from coordinate 124,071 downwards.
GGCAAAGTCCGTTGTCTCAACTGCAATACCCTGCCTCTCGCCCAGAACCTGCGTGTTTGTGCGCAGTCTGGGATGAAAAGTGAGCACCGTAAATGAGGCGTATATGACATACGGTGAATGCGGAGCGCAGGTTTTCGCCCAGAATGCGCCAAACAGGCAGGTTCTGGCTCACTGTTTGACCGCCTTTTCAGTCACGTCAAACTTACCCAGGTATTTGCCGAACAGCAGTCTGGTCTGTGACGTAATTGCCGCCAAAGTGTTAAACAGAATAGTCGTAACCGGCAGCAACACCCACTGCAGCACCATCAGTATGTTGCGGCGGCGTTTGTATCGCTCGGGACGGGGCGGCAGGAAGCGCAGACTGATAAGCAGGCTCACAAAAATACCGCTGAGAGCAATCGTCTGAATAGTGCTGGCCAGGCGCGGCAGCTGGTTGGCGACAAAGTTCTCGGGCCTTAAGATGACCGGTATAAGAGGTGCAAGCAGGAGAAGCAGCGACGCCGTGGCCCATGATATGTGTCCTTCCAGCAGCCGCCCGAACTTCATCAGCATATCCAGCTTGGGCACTTTGCTGCCGCGTCCAAAGCCTTTTGTAGCCACATAGGCGATATCGCTGGCTCCGTATGCCCAGCGCCTGATCTGCACAAACTGCGCCTTAAGAGTACGCCGATAGGTATCAGCCAGGACCGCATCCTGATAAATCGGCGTAAAGATTGGGTAGACCTCGTGCCGGCCGTCATATCTAAAATACGTCCGCCAGAACTGGTGACCATCCTCTACAATGGTGCGCACACTCCAAAAGTCCGTATCAATAAGCGCAGCCATGCTTTGGGCATGACTGGAAAAATTACGCAGCATATGCGGGCGCAGGCTCAGCACAATGTTCCAGAAAGAGTTACCGGTGGCAATCACGCGCATTAGCGCCGGCGCATCCCAGATATTGTTAAGAAAAAGCGGGATGGGCTGATAGGACACATAGCGCGGATCCTCGGTGCTGCAGAAGGTATAGGTCAGCGCGGCCAGATACCAGGGGTGCGGACGGTTATCGGCGTCAAGCGTGGTGACGACAACTTTCTCGGGATTGATCTTTGCCTGCTCAAGGTATTTTTGCAGCTGGCGGCCGGCATAAGTTATATTGCCGCCCTTGCCGATAACCTCGCCGGGGATATCCTGGGGATGCTTTACTGCAACTGCATGCTTAAACTGCGGACCGTACTCGGCAATCAGTTGCTTGGCCTGTGCCTCTACATCTGGCCCGCCCCGCTCCTCATATGCCAGATACAGAATGACCTTTTTCATATCGTAGTGCGAGGCAAGTACCGATTTTATGGTCGGCTCCAGGATATCGCGGCTTTCGTTGTAGGTCGCGATGATAATGGCGTGATAGACCTCGCTCGGTTTGCAAAAAAGAGGATACTCTTTGAGGCGCGCCAGATTACGGAGATGCCATTTGGGGTTTTTGCCGCGGGGGTGCACCGGCTCGCCGGCCTCGAGGTCGTTAATAAGGAGCTGCCAGTTGAGCTTTTGCTGGCGGTTCAGCATTCGCCACCCCTGAATAGAGCGCAGACTCATGGCTAGACCCTTACAAAACCAGATAATCAGGTAGGCAATAATAAACACCGCAAATAGCGTTGGGTTAAAAATACTCAGGATAAACGGCATCAGCAAAATAGACCAGCTGATCAGGCCAGGAATCATTTCCCACAAGCGGTATCTCCAGCCGCGCTCTTCTACACGAGGAATCTCTATGTTTTTCATGACCTATCTAAACCCCATTAAGGCGTTACTGGTAATAATGGCAAGCAGACTCAACAAGCAGGACACCGCCAACACCATAACCGATACATGCTTGCGCACAGTAAAAGTCCGTATGCTAATAAGGATGCAAACCGTCATATTAATAAGCAGGAAAAAGACAAAGCCCGCCATATCAAGCGCCGTCCCCCGCCGGTACTCGCCAATGCCGACATTGGCGCGATACTCGATGATGTAGTTTGGCGCCGTGCCCGAATCCAGCTTGAACAATACCAGCACCGAGCCTATCAGAACCAACACAAAGTTAATGATAAGCAACAAAAGAATGGAACGATTATGAAAATAACGGCTTGGAATAGTCATGGCTGTTTTATGTATTATACCTGACTGACACAAACCATGCGAACAGGAATAGCGGGCAGATCACGTATGCCGGGGCTACTTTACGTATGCCGGGGGTTACTTTTTATCGTTTAATTTTGTCTTGTAAGCTCGTTTGGTGCGGGTAGAGGGAGTCGAACCCTCGTCTCATCCTTGGGAAGGATACATAATAGCCGTTATACGATACCCGCTCGAGGCGTAATGGTTTGATTGCCGTGCTGCCAACAAAACAAGTTTGCTCGGCACTTCTGGCAATCTAATAAAGCCATCTCCTCTCAAAAACCCAAACAGCAGCAAGCTGCTTGGTTTGGTCTTTTGGTAGACCTTTGGCCTTACGAATCCTTTCACGGAACCAGAAAAGCCAATTGTGGAGCCGAAGATGGGACTCGAACCCACGACCTGCTCGTTACGAATGAGCTGCTCTACCAGCTGAGCTACTTCGGCACCTGTAAACGCGAATAGTATACCAGCAGATATATGACCACATCCAGTCTTAGACTATAATGCTGAACTGTATGCACAACCTTATCGCGAACATTTTTGGTATCTTCTTGACCGTCATGGCTGTGACCCAATTGTTTGGGCCTTTGTCACTTCAACACGCTTTATTTAATCACGGCTTGCCGCATTTGATACCGTTCCCTCTGTCTCTTACCATAATCTGCCTCGAAGTTGCGGGCGCCATCGGGGTCCTGCTTATGGATGACACAAACATGTTTAAAGATGGCTTTATAAAAGCCGGCATAGCAGCCGGTTTTATATGGCTGCTGCTGTTCGTACATATGTTGCTGCGCGGCATGGATACGCTCAATACCGGATTTTTTGGAAACAGTATCGAGATACCTTTTGGGCCGGTCTATTTGTTGCTTATTGTGGTTTTGATCGGCCTCGGGATTGCTGCCTACAGATACCGAAACTCTGACGCTTAATAAACCTGGTATAAATATTGAAAATAACAGATGTAAATGGTAGAATGTACCAGTTGCACGCCAAATATGCGCTCGTGGTGTAGAGGCCTAACATGCCTCCCTGTCACGGAGGAGATCGCCGGTTCGAATCCGGTCGAGCGCGCCAAATAAAGTGCCCCAGCCTGTCTGGGGTATTTTATTTGGTCACGATTTGATCCGGCTTGAGCCGGCGATAGCGAGCAAAGCGAGCAGATCGCCGGTTCGGTCATCAAAGCCGCGCACAGGAACTACCTCTTAGTTCCGAGCACGGCTGCAGATGTGCGCTATCCGGTCGAGCGCGCCATACAAAATGCCCCATTCAAAAGATGGGGCTTTTTGTATGGCTTGCTGGGTCTGGCAAGAACCGGAACTGCCGGTTCAGATAACGGTCTCCACCCCACAAAACAGGTTTTGCGGGAACCCCGGCTTGGCCAGTCAGTTTTCTGGCCAAACGGCTATAATGCAACGAAACGAGAGAAATAGGAGCTTGCTCATATTTCCGAGTGAGGCGGTATTTCAGGAGCTTGTTCCTATATGCCGAAGCCAAGGCGCATCATGCGACCCGGCCTGAAGCTATAATCCGGTCGAGCGCGCAACGAGCAGGTGTCAGTTACAGCTTCAAATAGCGCCCTGGCGGTGAAGAGTCACGTACCGGGTCCAGAAACTCATTTATATCCTTAAACAGCACCTGTATGTGAGCAGCCCGCGCCTTGTCGTCCTCAAAACTGAGAGTTTTAACTATCTCCAGCGAATAGCCGGTATCAATAATCCCCGAATGTGCGCCCGGCTCGCTGGCAAATATGGCATCTGTCACCTTAGCCGGAATGTCGCGGTTTGCCTTATCAATTGCAATACCGTAATCACCGCCGGATTCTTTGGTCAGCTCGTCGTCAGAGTACTTCTTGGCCACCTCAGCAAAATCCGCCCCGCCCCGCAGCTCTGACAAAGCACTGTTGGCTTTGTTCCAGGCATCGGCATTGAGCTTGCTGACAACCTTTCGGGTTAGGATCTGCTGCCGCAAAGAGCGCTTAAAATCATTCACTGACCAGCCCCAAAAGTCACGCAGCACATCCTCGAACACCTGATCGCTGGTGCCCAGCCGGTTCTGCTCCCTGACAATGGCTATCTCCTGCTCTACCTCTTGGGTCGTCACGCTGACACCGTGTTCTTCAGCCAGCTGTTTTATGTAGGCGTCGTTAATCACCTGATCCAGTGCCTGCCGCTTGAACTCCTGCAGTTGCAGCTGGCCTTCTTCGCTCGCAAAGTTAAGCTTCTGCTGCGTTTCGTAATAGTGCATGTAGTGCCTCAGCTCAAAAAGATAGCTTTCGTACGACACAAAACGGCCCGAGGCGCGCGCTATCGGAAACGGCACAATCTGGGTGATGCGATACATAAAAGTCGAGGTATGTTGGAACTTATACAGGCCAAGCAGCGAGTAGGCAAAAAAGACCACGAGCGTTATGCTGACAATGATCGCCGACAGGACAATAATACGATGCTTGGAATGCTGCATTGTGGGATAGACATATTTGCGCGCTCCGGCCAGCACCTGCTCGCGGTGTTCGGCAATGGTTTCATTGGTGATGTACGGCACTTTGGCCGCCTCAACAGGATCGCGTTTGCGGCGCAATTTCCTGAGCGGTTTCTTGACCGATTCTTTAGCTTTCTTGAGATTTTTCTTCATATAATTTAATTGTCGCCTGCGGAGTCCTCCAGGACAAATTGCTCCTCCGATGAGGCCACCGCGTCAATACCCTGATCGCGCAATATATGCAGTAATTCCTTTTGAATTTTAGCCGGGTGATGAACATCATGGATAGTCAGGCTGCCCACAAATGTCTGTATCATTATTGTACCAAATCCCAGCAGGGTTTCTTCCAGACCGTCAATCTCGTAATTAACCATCTGAATCTGGTTGAGCCCCAGTGCCACCATGCTGCGGCGGAATAAGCCTTTTTGGGTAATCTGAATCAGACGTTGATTGGTCACAATATATACACTGTAGTACCAGCTGATCCAAAACGGCAAAAAGACCAGGATACACACAATAAAACCCACACCCAGGCCTATAAAGAACCAGCTTGGCTCAGGCTTAAAAAGTGACGGTATTGTCCCAAGCAGCAAGGCTACCGATGCAAAGATCAGCCCCTTACGCATGACGACGGGATGCTTGCGGAACACCAGCAACACCTCTTCATCATCAAACTGATCCTTAAAATAGCGAACCGGCCCCTTATCGGCCGTTTCGGTCTGCTTTTTTGCCATAAGAATATTGTAGCAGATGAGCAGTCTGTCCATGTTTTATTTATAGAGGTGATAGATGGTACAATGATCCTGCGCTAGCAAATGCAGGGTACGGGCAGACTTTAGGGTTTTAATTTATAAAACCCTGCCTTAACAGGTATCGGCTGCCTAGAAACCGGTTATCACACCTTTACGCCTGATATGCCCCCGTAGTTCAATGGATAAAATAGCTCCGTCCTAAGGAGAAGCTCTAGGTTCGAATCCTGGCGGGGGCACCAATCAAAAAGGCCAGGTATGCTGGCCTTTTTGATTGTTCGGTTTTATTACACCTGGGTCAACTGTTCGTGTACGTTCTTGTACTGGAAAAGTTCGTTTTCATCAAACCACATTTTGATTTCATGCTCGGCCTCTTTAATGGTGCCGGAGGCATGCACGATATTTGCGGCCCCCTTCTTTTGCAGCGAGGCGCGTCCGAGGCTCAGATGCGCGTAATCGCCACGGATGGTGCCGGGGGGCGAATCTTTCGGCCCGGTCTTGCCGACCATCTTTCTGACGATCTCGACTGCCTGTGTTCCCTCCAGGACCACCGCAATGACCGGCGCGCTTTTCATAAAGTCGCGTGTTGCCTCTACGATCATCTTGCCAATCTCTTCAATGGATTCGCTGTACTCAACACCGTAGCTGTCCCAGTCTTCTTTGGTCTTATTGCCTACAATCGGAATAAGATCATCGGGATAGTGGTTGCGCAGCAACTCCATCTCGGGAATCATCATCTTCATGCCGACAATCTTTAAGCCAACGCGCTCGAACCGGGTAATAATCTCGCCGCAGATTGCACGCTGTACTGTATCGGGCTTGAGGATAACCAACGTTCGCTCCATATAACTCCTTTCATAATTTGGTTAAGAATATTGTAACAGATTGTGACCGTCTACGGTTATAGATTTTGCGAACATACTTTGCATACATTTTTTATTCATCTTTACCTCTGTTGTATGGCAAATTATTCTAGTTCCGGACGTAGTCACCGCCCCTTTTTTACCGGCCCGCTTCCCCGCTCCGGACTGTACTCTGTACCCTGAACTCTGTACTATAAAGACATGCTGGTAGCAAAGCTTAAAACAGACTTTTTAGAATACCTCGAGATCGAACAAAACCGTTCGCAAAAAACCATTGCCAACTATGATCATTACCTCACCCGCCTATTGGATTTTGCCGGCAACGATATAAAGGTGTCCGATATCAGCACTGAGCTGATCCGCAAGTGGCGGCTTTGGCTGAACCGTCTGGGCACTAATGTATCGGACGAACTTAATAAGAACACTCAGAATTATCACCTGATCGCCCTGCGCAGTTTTTTAAAGTACTGCTCCAAGCGCAGCATCCCTGCACTTGCCCCCGACAAGATCGAGCTTGCCAAAACCGTACGTAAACAGGTTACTTTTTTAAGCCCGGATGAGATGCAGCGGCTCCTCGGCCAGCCAGACACCTCCACTCTGCCGGGACTGCGCGACCGGGCAATTTTGGAGCTGCTTTTTAGTTCGGGACTGCGCGTATCAGAACTCGTAAGCCTGGACCGCGAACACATCAACCTCAAGCGGCGCGAGTTTACGGTGCGCGGCAAGGGCCAAAAGGACCGACCCGTCTTTATCAGTGAAGAAGCCGCCAACTGGATAGCAGCATACCTTGAACGGCGGCAGGACAATGTTCAGCCCCTGTTCGTGCGGACAGCCAAAGGCAGTAAGCAACTCAGCACCGACGGCAGCTACTACCGGCTGACTGCGCGCAGTGTGCAGCGCCTGGTGGCGCGCTATGCCCTGCTGGCCGGCATCACCAAGCAGGTCAGCCCGCATACCTTAAGACACAGTTTTGCAACCGATCTGCTGATGAATGGTGCCGATCTGCGATCAGTCCAGGCTATGCTGGGGCACAGCAATATCGCCACTACGCAAATCTATACCCATGTAACCGATCCGCACCTTAAAGAGGTACATAAGCGGTTCCATCGCTCGCAGTAGACACCCAGCTTACAGAGTAAGCTTTAGGCGCACGGCACCCGGCCGGGTCCGCCCCAGGGCACGGTCCGCGTGTTGGAGTATACAGCCGGCGGTGCGCCATTATTAAAGTTTATCGTCAGCACAATTCGATAAGATCGTATGCACTCCGGCTGGATCACCGGAAACCGATGCTGTTTGTAATCACCGGCATAACAACCGTCTGTATCAACCGTGCCGTCCCCCCAGTCCCAAGTACAGCTAGCTACAATTTCGTTAGGGTTGTTTGAGTTATTCTGGAACACCTGGGTATAGCATTGGCCGTTATCGGCCTGGGTTATACATGGGTGGCCCGAATTATCGCCGTTCGGACTGCAGGCGTTGTTCGCACAGGGGTTGGTATAGTTGGAGTCGCCCGAACCTCCAGCCGCCACGCCCGCCGGCAAGTCACACCCCGGATCATCAGTCGGCCCATCAATCCTTATTGCACCCGGAACACCGATAAACCGCTTACATATGGAATCCCCGCTGATAAGACTGTACGGGTTATGCAGGCCGACATTATAGCTTTCGTTGTAATCGGCCGGCAGGCGGACCTGAATGCGCCGATAAACATCGTTGGCCTTACCGGTTACATCTACAAGCACCTGGGATTGTATCCTTAACACGGTGTTGCTGGCATTCCTGGCGGTAGCCCTTATTTTGGTCGAGTCATAGTAGCTGGTGACGCGCATATAATAATCATTCACGGCAGGCCCCTCCAGAACCACGCGCCCAAAACACCTGTACTCCCCGCTGTTCGCACAGCGCGTCACCAGTGTTGGGCCATGCTGATCGGCCGTAGCTCCCCCAGGCCTGACACCCATACTGGGCGTGCCGGTCGAAGGATTACTCATAGTCCCGCTGCTGCCGCTGGGATATAAAAAGAAAGAATAGCTTCCGGTAACCGTACTGGCCCGATCCAGCGAACTTGCCGGGACCAGATCAACGCGCAGCATCCCCACGCCCAAACCACCAGTACCCCAGCTGGACCGGGGCGGCAGCTCGGGACTATTGCCGGATATCATGCTGCCGTTATGCAGACCCGCACCTTCCGTCGCAGCATCCCACTCAAAATCCATATAGCGCACAGCATCCCCGCTGACAGGCTCTATCCTTGTAGCTGCCGGATCGCCTTCGCCCACCACCGGGACTGATGAATTTTCATAATTGAGAACATTCCGGCTGTACATAAGACAGCTGATGGCTACATTGTTTGTACCGTCAACGTCATAATCAAACCCGCCGCCATCACAGGTTTCTTTATCAGCACCGAGCGGGCCTGCCATAATCATATTCCACACCTGGTTCACCCCCGCTTCAGCCGCATAGAGTGCCTGGGTGTTGAGCTGGTCATCCAGTGTGCGTCTCAGGGATTGGCGCGAAAGGTTGGAGAAAGCTACCGTTAGCAAAGTCAGAATCCCCATAATAATCAGTACCGAAAAGATAGCAACCACACCTTCCTGTCGCCTGATAACCGATGCCCTGTCTGCTGCTGGTTTGTCCATAATCTTTCCTCTTATGCCTATAATAGCCGTTTTACTACGCTTGTTTCAAATGTAGAGGTAGCGCAAAACTGACCGCCCGCATTAACACCCTTACAATACTTATAGCGCTCATTTACATCCGCTTCTGCGCCCTCGCCTTCAAACAAGGTATTGTCATCGCCGTAGGCTATGCGCACTGTCACATGCCATAAATTGCCGGATGCAGACTGAATATCAATCTGCGGTACACGCATATTACGGCCTAGCAAAGACTCACCATCAGTGGCGCCGGGGGGATTGTCCTGGGTAATATCCAGGATCGGGCAGCCCGCACCGGCACTGACGTAAGTATCCTTATAGAGTACGTGCGCAATTGCCCCCTGATGCCGCCCGGTACTAAACGTATAACGAGTGGTGCCGACGCACCAGGCATGCAGATCCGCCGCCGGCGCACCCGTACCCGGTCGTACGAACGGCTCCTGACGCGGGCCGAACTGTATGGTGCCTGCAATGTCCTCGACCACTTTACGCGATACATCCTGCGTGCGGCTGATAATGACACCCTTGTAGTACATGCGTCCGACATGAATAATGGCGTAAGAGCACACCAGCAACACCAAAGAGAACACCAAAACAGCGATCATCAGCTCCACAATCGTAAAGCCCGCCGCTGGTTGGCGCCTGTTTTTGTCCTTATGCCGGTATGATGCTAATTGGTGCTGCATGCTTATCTAAACTTGTAATAATACGTTACTTGATTGATTTGACCGCTTGCCAGACTATCCCAATAAACAGCAACAAACAGTCTGCCGCTCGCATCGTCATAACGTGCCCCCATCCGGTAAATTCCGTTAGTACATTCAGCCCTGTACTGCGCCGGGTTAAAGCCGGAGGCATCATTGCTCGGCACACCGGAAGGCAGACTATGAACAGTGTCACCGGTCACACAAATGCCGCTGCCCGAGCTGGTAGGGCCGGTAATTCTGCTCTCGTCCTGGTTCCAGATAGCTTTGATCGACTCAATCTGGGACTGGGCATGTTTGGTGGCCGCCGTGCGCTCTTCGTTATCACGCATCAGCAGCAGGCTGCGGTTCATGGTGGCATAGGTGATACCCAGGACGCTGCTGACAATAGCTATAGCGATAAGTACTTCAACTATGGTGTCACCCCTTTGATAAACATTTACCCGCCTACGCATTGCATGGCCCCGTGTCTTTGGATGTATCAAGCTCGCTGTAGATTGTGGTGTATGAGCGGTTTTCGCCCACCAGCACCTCGGCACGCTGACCGTTCTGCCCCTCCAGGCACACTCTCAGCCCCTCTTCGATCAGTGTCAGTCCGCCTAAGTTATCGGCATCTGTCAGAGCGTACAACTGTATCAGCCTGCTGCCGGCCGCCACCTCGCTGCTGCCGCTTACCCGGTTCAAAAAACCAAACGCCTCATAGGTCACGCCGCTGGCGCCCGCGTCAGCCCTCAGCACCTTAAGCACCTTAAGCTGAAAGCGATGATTATATAAACTGGTTTCAGCAGTTACCTCAGGCTCAGCCTCAGCCAGCGCAGCAACATCAAACCCCACCACACCGCCGCCGGAAGGGTGGGTGGTCCGCTTGCCAATAATTGTCCGCACCTCACTGCTGAGGCCGTCAGGCTGCATAACCAGCATTTTACCCAGGAATATCCTGTTCTCGCTGGCTCCGCCCTGTGTAGTGGCCGAAAAGCCGTTGGAAACCTCGCTGATTACCGTCTGCAGCTGGCTTTCGTAGTGCCGCACCGCCTCAGTAAACTCCGCCCTTCCCTGACGGCCAGCAAACATCATCACGACCGCAACAAAAAGCAGGGTTGTTACAGCCAAAACGATCATTACCTCAGTTACCGTATAGCCCGCCCCTGAAACTTCCCGTTTCCCGACCTGGGCAAGCCGCAGTGAGTGCAGCCAGCGCTTCATAGAAAAAGTATAACATAAGCTTTTTAGACAGTAGAGGCCAAAGAGTCAAAGACAGAGAAAAACCAGCCCAAAACCCCTCTTGCCCTAGACAACAAGAAGATCTTTGTACCAGTCAATGATCCGGCTGCCAAAAAGCATGGCAACAATGATGGCCATAATCAGAAATGGCCCAAACGGAATACGGCTGGATCTGCTAAGCCTGCCCAAAAGCAGACCGGGCAAAATAACCAGCGTGCCGCCCAAAGAGGCCAACAGCAGCATCAGAAAGGCTTTAAACGGGTCAGCCAGCAGCAACCCGGCCAGCAGACCAAGCTTAACATCGCCGCCGCCGATCCACTTACCCTGCGATACGGTAAAAACCGCCCAGAACAGCCCCCCGGCCACCAAAACAGCCAGGCCGGTGTCCCGTAAAGCCACCAGGCTGTCAAGGGCCGCGGCAATGTTATAGAGCGCCAGCAGACCCGCCAGAACAATCAGAGGATACATAATTCTGTTCGGCAGCAGCATCCAGCGCAGGTCATAGACAATGAGCGCCACAAACCCCACCAGCATTACCAGCCAGACAGCAAAGTTCACTACGATCCGGGCGTCAAGGGCAGCAGCATCCATCTCTGGCCAAAATACATAAGACAATACGAACAGGACTGCTGTCAGCACCTCTACCGCCGGATACTGCCAGCTTATGGACTTATGGCAATAACGGCACCTGCCCCTAAGCGTCAGCCAGCTGAGCACCGGTATCAGATCGTACCAGGCCAGCTCGTGCCGGCAGTGCACGCACACGCTCCGCCCCTTAATAACAGACAGGTTGACCTGTTTTTTGCCGGACGCAGCTTTAGCGCCCCGCCCCTTACGCTGTTTGGACTGTTCGTGCACCCGGTACACCAGCGCATTCACAAAACTGCCAAAAACCAGACCAAGCAGGACCAGAATGGTGATTATCATTAGCTTTATACTACCACAATAAAAAAACGGCTCCGTGATTTTAGGAGCCGTTTTTTTTTTCGTTGCTAGGGTTTAGTTAGATTCCGAACCTATGCAGCGGTTGATAGCTGGCTCATTTTGCCATCTAACTGTAAAGTCTCGAGGCGTAACGCCAGTCCCCGTTACGATTGTTGAACCATCCGCGCTACATTTGCTCGAGAATTGCACATTTGCCGTCTGAGTGTTGCCCGTATTGTTGTTTGTGAAGGTTAAAGAGGTAAACTGCTGGTAACCCTGTAATGTGCCGCCCGAAGCCGTAATGCCAAGATTGGCGAGGTTAGCCGTACCCGTACAGCTTGCCGCTACACCGTTGCGGTTTGCCAGACACTCTGTAATCGCCGATGAGATTCGGCTTGCTTCGCTGTTACGTGCATTATTGCGCTGGTTGCGCTGCAGAGCAGGAACCGCTAAGAAGACGATCAGCATAATCAAACCGGCAATCGCCAGTACGATCAGGACTTCGATGATGGTGAAGCCTTTGTTATCTTTTTGTAATTTACCAATCATAGTGCAAATGCCCCCTTTGACTATTGCTTTTGTTACTGTTATACACCGATGATACAACCCTGTCCGTTAAAACACAAGCGTTTTTGTGCGTATTCCTAACCACCCAGGCCGGACTGATTGGCCAAGCCGTATATCGGCAGCAGAATAGCGCCCACCAAAATAAAGGCTACGATACCCAGCAGTACCATCATGACCGGCTCGATAAGGGTTGAGATAGTCTTGATCTGGTTATCAACTTCTTTCTCATAATAGTCAGCAATCTTGGCAAGCATGGCCTCTATCTGACCCGACTGTTCACCAATCCTCAGCATCTTAGGCACCAGCTCCAGGAAATTGGGATCGTTTTCTATAGAGTCAGACAGGGCTTTACCGCTTTTGACCTTCTCGACTGCCCGGTTCAGCGAATCCTGAATATGCACGTTATTAATGGCCCGGGCCGTGATCTCCAGCACCTGCAGCAGCGGCACACCGCTGGCCACCAGCGTGGTGCCGGTGCGGGCAAACCGCGCCATATACAGCTTCATAAACAGCGGGCCGATCGGCCACATGCGCATCTTGGCTTTGTCTATCACCTGCTTGCCGGGGCCGCTGCGCGCCCACTTGGTAGTCAGAAAAACAGCGATTGCCAGCAGCAGAATCACCAACCACCAGTAGTTAATGACAAAATGCGACAGCGCCAGCAGCGCCTTAGTGGTAATCGGCAGATTGGCACCGGGCATATCCTTATAAATATTCTCAACCTGCGGCAGCACGCTAATCACCATAAAACCGACCACGCCAATCATCACCAGCACCACAATTGCCGGATAGGCCATGGCACCGCGTACCTTGCTCATGATTTCGGCATCTTTCTCTTGCTGGAAGGCCACGCGCTCGAGCGCCTTATCCAGCGTACCGGATACCTCACCGGCGGCAATCAAGCTCACAAATATCTGATTAAATACCTTTGGATGCCGGCCAAGCGCCGTCGAAAAGTCCGTACCGGCTTCTATGTCGTTGATAATCTGATTAATAATGACCTTGAGCGGCTTACTCTGTGTCTGTTCAAAGACGCTGTGCAGGCTCTGTGCCAGCGGCAAACCGGCATTAATCAGCGTCGACAATTGCCGGGCAAATAGAATGCGGTCTTTTGTCTTGACCCGGTTGGTCAGCTTGCTTAAGAGTCCAAAGCCGCCGCCACTCTCCTTAAGCCTGATCTCAAGCGGCGCCAGACCCTCTGCCCTCAGCAGCTTGGCGGCAGATTGCTCGCTGTCGGCCTGTACCTCTGCCCGGATTTTCTCGCCGGTTTTGGGATCACGCGCGGTGTAGCTGAAGGTAAGCATCAGGCAAGCTCCATTCGCAGATTTAAGGTTGAAGATTTAAGATTGATGGCTGAAGAAAACCCAAGTCCAAAAATCCCCAATCCCCGGTCCCTAATCTGATGAAAAGCTATGTTTTTCATGCCCGCATCAACCTGTCCAGTTCATCAAGGTCAACCGCAAAGTTCCGCGCCTCATCGTAACTGATGGTGCCGGAATGTATAAGATTGACCAGTGTTTTGTCCATGCTCTGCATGCCAAACTCGCTGCCGGTCTGAATAACCGCCTCCAGCTGGTGGCTTTTGCCTTCACGGATGATATTGCGGACTGCCGGCGTGGCAACCAGTATCTCGGCGGCTGCAATACGGCCGCCGCCAATTGACGGAACCAGCCGCTGTGAACAGATAGCCATCAGAATATTGCTGAGCTGAGCACGGATCTGCGGCTGCTGATGCGGCGGGAATACATCGATCATACGGTCAATACTTTGCGAGGCAGAGTTGGTGTGCAGCGTGGCAAAAACCAGGTGTCCGGTCTCGGCAATCGTAATAGCGGCCGCGATGGTTTCGAGATCGCGCATCTCGCCAATCAGCACCACGTCCGGATCCTGGCGCAAGCTGCTGCGCAGCGCCGCACTAAAGCTGAAGGTGTCATAATGCACCTCGCGCTGCACAATTACCGACTTGTTGCTTTTGTGTGTAAACTCGATGGGATCCTCAATAGTGATAATGTGGCACGCCCGGTCGGTGTTTATCTTGTGAATCAGAGCCGCCAGTGTTGTTGACTTGCCCGAACCGGTCGGCCCGGTCACCAGTACAAGCCCGCGCGGATATTCTGTAAACTTATTCACCACCGGCGGCAGGCCCAGCTGCTCAACTGTCAGTACTTCATTGGGGATAAGCCGCAGTGCTGCAGCCAGATTGCCGCGCTCATGAAAGGCATTCACACGGAACCGGCCCAGATCGCCGAATGCAAAGCTGAAGTCAAACTCCTTATCCTTGAGCAGAACCTTTTTTTGATCCTCATCAAGCAAGGCAAACAGCAGGATCTCGAGGGTTTCTTCGGTCAAGGCGTCAGTGCCCGACACCGGCACCAAAGAACCGTCTACCCTGAGCATGGGCGGCAAACCAACCTGCAGGTGCAAGTCAGACGCCTTCTTTTTGATCACTTCTTCAAGCAGGATCTCGATTCTGGGCTGTGTCGAGGCCGCCATTAGTCGCTCCCTCCCGCTGCTCTGTTCTGCTCTAAACTCTTGACTCTTACTTCTTGGCTCATTTCATCCCCCTTATGCCGTATCTTCTGAAGCAACCCGTGCTATTTCACTCAATGTGGTTCGGCCCGCCAGCGCTTTTAGGTAACCATCCTGCTGCATTGTCACCATGCCTTCTGCCTGTGCAGCTTTTTGGATATCTGCGCTTGATGCCCGTTTCATGATAAGGTCCTGTATCGTTTCCGAGACTTCGAATACTTCGTACAAACCAACACGGCCTTTGAAGCCGCCAGGCGCGTCAGAAGCGTCTTTGCCCTTAAACAAAGTATAAGCGTTTTGATCCCTTAGAGGCAAGGTTTCATAGCCTAAATCCTCGGCAATGGCGGCCACCTGAGACTCGTTCTCTGGCAGCAAGGGGCCGAGATTCTGCTGGATCAGGGCCGTTTCTGACTTGTCCGATTCGTACGGCTCGGGGTGCGCCAGGCGTCTGACCAGTCGCTGACCGATAACCGTACGCACCGTGCTGGCAATCAGGAAGGGCTCAATACCCATATCCAAAAGACGCGGCAAAATACCGGCAGCCGAATTGGTGTGCAGCGTACTAAAGACAAGGTGACCGGTCAGCGCCGCCTGCACTGCCAGATTGGCAGTTTCTGCATCACGAATCTCACCAACCATCACTACATCGGGGTCCTGGCGCAGAATAGAGCGCAGGCCGCTGGCAAAGGTCAGGCCGACTTCGGCATTAATCTGAATCTGATTGATGCCGCCCATCTTATACTCAACCGGATCCTCCAGGGTAACGATATTGATCTCATCGCTTTTTATCTCCTGCAGCAGGGCGTACAAGCTGGTCGACTTACCCGAACCGGTCGGACCGGAGGTCAATATCATGCCGTTCGGACTGGCTATGCCCTTACGAATGGTGCGCAGTGCCCGGCCGGCGTAACCCATATCCTCAAGCTTAAGACTGGTGCCCGACTTATCCAGCAAACGGATCACCACCTGCTCGCCCCACACCACCGGACTGATGGCAATACGCAGGTCAATCTCTTTTTCCTCTACTTTAATGGTAAACTGGCCGTCCTGCGGAATACGGTGCTCATCAATCTTTAGATTACTTAAAATCTTGATACGGCTTACCAGCGGCGCCTCGGTGGACTTGGGCAGTTTCATAATCTCGCGCAGCACACCGTCAATCCGGCAGCGGATTTTTAGCTCGTTCTCCAGCGGCTCGATATGAATATCGCTGGCCCGGTTCTTGGCAGCATACTCAAGAATGGTAGACAGTGCCTTGCTGATGGGCGAATCCTGAACAATCGTGCGGATGTTTTTGTCTTTGCTCGCCTTGCCGCCGGTAGCTTCCGGTTCTTCAGATGAGGCGGCCAGCTCACTGGCCAGGCCTTCATCCAGTTTGGCCTTGTACTGCAGCAGGGCCTTTCGAATGCCCTGCTCGCTGGCAGCGTACACCTTTAGCGGACGGCCGATTTTGTTACTTAAGAAGTCTACGGCCTGAACGTTGTCCGCATCCAGCATGGCAACCACCAGACGGTGCTGCATCTCGCCCAAAGGCACGGCCATATAGCGCTCGGCAATTTCCTGCGGCAACAGATCCAGCGTAGCCGGATCAATCGGCGCGTTGGACAGGTTGACATAGGGCACCTTGGTAACCTGAGCGGTTATCTTGGTCAGATCCTCGGTATCGATGCCACCTTCGTTGACCAGCAGGCTAAAGACCGGGTTGCCCTCTTTTTCGGCCTTTTCATGAAGTTGATCAACCCGCTCACGCGTAATCAGGCCGGCCTTGACCAGCTCATCTTCCACCTGCCGTTGGGTCGTCGCCGAAAGTACGCTCACAGAGGCCGCCTCCGCTACTCTTGGTTAGTGAATGGTTGCGGGTTGGTATGGGGAGCTATTTCTATGCGCACCGTTGGATTCTCTGCTTCTATATTGAACACATCCCTGCTGGGCAAAGGAAACTCGGGCTGTATGGGGCTCACCACTTCGGCAGTTTTGTCTTTGCCTCCTGAGGTAATAAACTTGCCGCTCAGTACGAACGAAAACACCGCCACCATACCGACAATTAAAATCACTGCTGCAATATCCTGTTGTTTCACTGCACTACCTCCTCGGTTATCTGCAGACCGCGTTCCGGCTGATAGAATGTCTTGGCCTCTACGACAACTTTAAGATCGCTGTTTAAACCGCTTAGATCAATCTTGGTCAGCTGGAAGGGGCGGATTGAGCGGCCAAACTTGCCGATCAGCTCCTTGAACCCGTCATAATTGGTATTTACGCTAAAGCTGAATGGCATCTCGACCAGCACACCGTCAGGAGCAGTCCCGCCAAAGTAGGTTAACGCATCGTCCTGACCGGTAATATCGTTGATGCGATAGCCCTGCAAAAGCTTGTCCAGACTTGCCGCCAATGCCGGGAAATCGTATTTGTTGGGCAATGCGTCCAGAATAAGCGTCGAGTTGCTGCCGTCCTGCTCGCCAGTGCCGTTAGGTCGACCGCCTAGCAGGTTTGGGTCCTGCTCATCGAACTTCTTGTACGCCTCCTCCAGGCTGCCCAGAGCGGCTTTATTGTCTTTAAGCTGACGCAGTGCGGTGTCCTTTTTATCCGCCACCTTGCCCAGGTATGTTGCCTGGCCCCAGACGCCCTTTGCCACCACCAGCGCCGCCACCGTAATGGCTGCCGCAACAGCGACCACCGCAAAGATTACTGCCTTGTCTTTATCGAGTTTTCCCTTTTTACCAGCTGCCTGTGACTGCATACTACTGTACTCCTTCCGTCGATGGCGTACCCTTAAACAAGTCAGCACTTGGTGCCTGCGCCCGGGTTGTCACCAGATTAGGTACGGTCAGACTTACGCTCTGTTGAATGTCAAAGATGGTCGGATCAAAACTGAACCGCAGCGTAAAAGATGCGCCTTCTGCATCACGCGCAAATTCCGACAGCACCACTGCACCAAACGCCTGCAGCGCCTGATCGCCTTCTTCGCCCTGAATACGGTAGGTTGTATATTTGAGCGTATCGGCAAAGCTGTTCATAAGCTGCAGGGTCGGAGCCGACGCCTTGATTTCTACCGTACTGGCAGAAAAATCGACAATCAGCCGCTCGATGCCCACGCCGGACGGTGTCGTCTGATCAATGTATTGGGGCACCCGGTCAACTGCAGGACGGCCGTTATAAAGATCCGGCAGGACGTTCAGCTGATTCTGAATACTCAGAATACGCGTCAGATCAGGCGTCTCCTCCAGCTCGGTCCGTAATGCGGCAATGTCTTTATCAAGATCGGATATGTGCTTCTTCTGGACGGCCGAGAAAGAGAAGAAAATAATCAGCAGACCAACCGCCACTGCCACTGCAGCTATCGAAATCAGTATGACGACACGCTTAAGCTTTTGTGTCTTAATGTATTCGATCTTGATATCGGGCAAAAGGTTAAACTGAATCATTCTATTCTCTCCGCAAGTCCGGCTGCCACGCCAAAGTGATTAGAGACCGCCAGCAGTTCGTTCTG
The DNA here is from genome assembly GCA_964490245.1 of uncultured Candidatus Saccharibacteria bacterium. Classification (GTDB taxonomy): domain Bacteria; phylum Patescibacteriota; class Saccharimonadia; order Saccharimonadales; family JACDBH01; genus CAZBAF01. The sequence goes on along the minus strand of CAZBAF010000003.1, from coordinate 105,753 downwards.
GCGATCGGCCGGAAAAGCAATATTACGCCAGGCATTGCCGATTTCGACATTGGTGCCAAATTTGTTGGCCAAATACAGCGGGAACTCCGGCAGCACTGATGCCGCCCCGGTCACGATAATCCGGTCCATCTTAAGATTGGGGTAGCGGTTGAGGAAAAACTTGATTGATTTGTCGATATCGTTCACCAGCAAATCAACGGTGCCGATAATGGCGTTATAGATCTGCCCTTCCAGCTTGTCCTTGCCCAGACCAAACTTAAAGACAAACTGCTGCGCCTGTTTTTCGTCGATATTCAGGTTCTGCAGCGCCGAACGCACAATGGCCTCTGAACCGGTCGGCAGCGAACGCACCAGGCGCGGCGCGCCGGCCACCGTGATGATAATATCAGTTGTTCGGCTGCCTACATCTATAACCATCACCGGTGCCTGGTTGTCGGGCGCTGTCAACGCCCGCGACAGGGCCAGACTGTCCGGCTCAAAAGCAATGACATTAAGCCCGATAGACTCGAGCATATCCAGCCTGCTCTCGACAAATTCGTTTGCCACGCTGCTCAGCAGCACTTCTACCTTGCCCTGTTCTTTTGGCGAATCACCCAGCATGGCCCAGTCCAGCTTGCTTTCGGCCACCGGTGTAGGGATAAGCGAATCAGCCTGAAAAGTCAGTGTCTTGTGCAGCTCGGCCGGGGCCAGCCGCTCCATGTCAACAATGGTCGTGAACACCTTGTTTGACGGCAGCCCGACGGCCACGTCCCTGGTGGTAATACCGGCCTGATCCAGCAGCTCGCGCACAGCGCCCATCAGCTTTTGCTGATCGACTTTAGCATTTGATTCGGTAATATTCGGATCAATCGGAATATAGCCATACCTGACCAGCGCCTTGGTGCTGCCGCTGCCCCGCAGCTGCACAACCCGCAGCGCCGTCGTGCCGATATCCAAACCAAAAAAGCTCGGTACACCGCTTAAAATACTCATAAGCCGAGCTCCTTCACCGTTTTGTGCTGTGTATGTGTTGTATGTAGCTTCATGGCCCACCGTGATTTCTGTTCTTTCGCACCCTGCAATCAGTCAAAGTACGCTTAGAACATATCATTGCACTGAATTATAGCATAAGCATATTTTGCAAGTACATAGCACTAAAAATACTTAGTACACAGGCGGCATGGCTTTAATAAGCTGCAGCGGCACCGGCCCGCGGCCGCTTGTAGAGCTCTCTGTGTCCTCTGACGGCTTAATCAGCGGACTCGGTGCCAGCCACATGTGCGGGGTATAGTTAATAACCTCCGCTGCATTCGTGCCAATACCCGTATCAAAGTTAGGCGCCTCACCTGAAGCAGCATCCCTTAATGAGCCCCTCATCCGCATAAACTTCACCTGTGAAGCGATCATGCCGCCGTTGATCGAAAGCTGGTTCTGACACTGGGCAAAGGTGTCATTTGGATCGGCCGCGTTGCCGTTGCTAAAGAACGCATCAATACCGTTGGTGCAGGTAAAAATAATACCGGTTGTATCAGCTGCCCCGGAACCTGTCGGCTGCGCCACAAACAATCCGTCCATACGCGTAACATTATTGCCGATATAAATATTGCCCCGCGCTATTATTGCCAAATACGGCAAAGCATTTGCGTTGGTTGCGCCGCCGGCATAGGTAATATTACCGCTTATAAACACATTGCCATCAACAAATATGGCAGCCTGCGTGCCAACCGGTACAGTCAGATTACCTAAGGTCACATCGCCGCTGTTCACATACTGCACACGCCCGGACGCAAAACTACCGTTAAAGGCACCGCTGCCAAGCGACGGGTCGCGCGTATCAGTAAAGTAATCGGTTATACAAAAGTGCCCGCCGGTGTTGTTACCGCCGTACGTGTCGCTGTCTGTGTTGGCAAAGGTCAGACCCTTTGGCATATTCGTACCCCCTTGCGCCACCGGCCGGTTGGAACGCTGTGAGGCCGAATAGAACTGATTAATCTCGAGAAGCGACGAAACAGTCAGCTGAGCCGAGGCACCCGCGTACACACCAGACGAAACCGGCCGCGCAAAAGCATAGACCCCGCCCCGGCCGTCAGCTGGCATGCAGTCTGGATTGATATACCCCCATGTACCACCTGCCCGCACATCCCCGCCATAGGTTTTGAGATACGGAAATGTACCGACCGAAATTGACGAGCCGTTGCAGACCTCTCCGCCCACCGTAACCTGGAAGGTATACGTCGCCGGCGTCTGTATGGTCAGACCGTTGTCTGTCACGGTCACGGTGGTGCCCGGAGCCGCCGAGTAAGCGTATTCGCTAGCAGGCCCCAACCCCGCAACTGACGCCGGCGTTGCACTGATCGCAACCGGATGCGTCGAATCGTTCATTGTGGGGGCAAGCGCACTGCTTGCATTGCGGATCGTCACTGTCAGTGCAAAAGGCGTCCCCACCTCGATCATGCTGCCTGATACGCTAAATGAACAGTCGAAGATAAGCGGAGGTATAGGAATGTACACAAAATCGTAACCCCCGTCTGATGCCCGGTCGATCCCGTTTCCATCCCCTCCGACTCCACGCCAGGGGCCGTCAAAATCACCCCCCGTGTATTGGTATTCATATGTCTCGTTACAGTATCCTCCTGCCGGACAGTTGGCATACCCCTCCGCAAACGGATGCATTTCTATAGCCGAGTATCCAGCGACTGCCGGAGCACGCACGCAGAACGGCGTATTATACGGAACTGCAAGCTGAAAAACTCCGTCCGCATCGCTGACGGCACTCCGCCCATTACATAAATCCACCGTTACATTTGGTATCGGCGTGTTATCGTTCTTGTTTGCCAGCCTACCCTGAATAACTGTCTGCACCGTATCCGGAGTAAGCCGTATGTACAACTCTGTGGTGTTAACCGCGCAACTTGCGAAATCCCACCCTCCTCTATTGCCGGCAGGTGCCGGTACACACAAATATTGTCCGTTCGTGAAATAATTAATTGCCTGGAGATCCAATGCGATCCTAATATTCACAGCACCAGTAATCGGACCGCCATGGTTATACGTAAATACAACCGGCGGGGTGCTTACATACTTTCCAACCTGATTATAGTTGGGCTGAAAATTCAACTGACTCTGCCCGCCAACTCCTCCGGATATACTCCCAATCAAGTCACCAGTATCGGCATTATATGCACGAGCGCCAGCTACTAAATGTCGATTTTCCAGAACCGCGCTGTTAGAGGCGCAAACTGCGGCACCCAAATTAAAACTCATATTGATCTGACCAGAGCTTTGCTCACCTGCTGTCGGAGTATAGACATTACTAAAACCACCGGGATGCCGCAAAAAAGAGACAAACGCCGGGCTGTACATAGGATTTTGCGCATCACATGTCATAAGGTGGTTCCGGTAATCAGGCGGGATACCGGTGTGCGGATCATTACCCGGATCAGGGTTAAGTACCAATGCTTGACCTTTCGCCGGCAATAAAATTACCTGCAACAATAACATCACTGCTAACACGGCAAAGATCGTACTCAAGGTCTGCATACGTGTTAACTTAAAATCTGTCATCGTTCGACCGGCGCCCCCCAATTTAGCTTGCCTTTCTCGAGATTCTCAGCTTGCTTAGCTAGAAAATCTACAGAGTCCTTTAGCTCATCCGGCACACGTACAGACACCTGTGCAAGTGACCCAACATACCCCTTAGCCGCATCATAAGCTGTCTTTAACTTGTCATAGGACTCTTGAGCCGCCGAATGGTCGCCTGTATTAATGGCGTGCATCGTAAGCGCATACATGCAGTTCGGGCTTTTGTCATAATCCGTATAGCCCTTTACTTCCTGAACGAACTCTGCAAGTTTTTGGCTATTTACACTTGTATACAGCTCTTCACCGATAAAACGGTCAGTAAATGCTGTATCGCTACATGCATAAGATGTTTCATTGTCATGGGACGACTCGTTATTATCACGATTTAAGACAAAGAAGATTGTCGTCCCCAAGATAGCAACGGCACAGATACCACCAATCAAAGCTACCGCATTCCGCTTACGCATTATACGGTTATCTTAGCAGAAGAAATTCGCGATTAAAAGCAATCTCTACGCGCTGGGATTCACTACACAAGGTGCTGCCAGAGAAATTTTTGTAGCACTGCCATCGTCACGTGTAAAAATTATGTGGTCAAATGTAAGCATGTTCATTTCTGCCTGGGTCGCTGTCCTCACGTTCGTCTGAAAAGTACCTACTCCATCCATGTCAGCCGTGGCAACAAGCACACCGCTCTGGATCGTACCATCAGAAAGCGTTCTATATATTTCTGCACTATAAGTTTCTCCGTCAGTGAAAAGACGGTTCGTTGATGGGCGCAGCCCGCTGACAGATATTGCAAACGTCTGCATAAAATAGCTGGAGGTTATAGCTTGAGCATTGCAGCTCTCAACCTTTACTTGCTCTGGGCGGATAGGATTTGGGCCTGCCGTCTCCATAACTTCGATGTCGGCACCAGGCTCTTCTGGCTGCTCACCAGGATCGGGATGCGTTGGATTTTCGCCGCCGGCTTCCACATTAGAGTCACCCCATGCATATATCTGGCCGTCTGCCAGCACGGCAGCATATCCCCTGCCGTCCTTTTGTACGGCAACACGTACTACGGGATTATTACGCGTAATACTTGGATCCCCGCCCAGTGAACCTAAGAAATCCCTGTCGGGTGAAAAGTCAAAGATACCGCCGTCTTCGGCAAACAGCAAATAGCCCGTGCCGTACTCTACCATGCCGACAATCGGTTTGTTCAGCTGCACATCGCCCAGCGAACCCCTAAAGACAGCATTGCCAAAGGTAAATACGCCGCCGTCGCCAGCCACAAAATAGTAGCCTTCTCCATCCGGGGTGGCCACCATACCGTTGACCGGACTGTTCAGCTGTATATCACCGGTCGAGCCATGAAACTCGGCATCTCCGGTCGTAAAGACACCACCGTCAGCGCCCAGCAACCACAAGCCCCGCTGACTCGGCGTTACATCCGCTGATACAATTGGCGCATTCAGATGCACATCAGCAAAATCTGGCAACCGCTCGGCAGCACCAAACGGAATAGCGCGTCCCTTGTTCGTAATTGACCAGTAGCCCACAACGTTGTTGTCTTCATCAAGCTTCCAGCGCACGGTACTGACTGTTTCGCCCTCACGCAGTGACGGCTTGGGGCCAACTGCAGGTGTTGCGCCAATGCCGGCAATTTCACCGGACCTATAGACTACAACCATACCGTTACCATCAGGTGTGTAAACAATATCAGTAGCCCCGCCCTCGCCATGTCGCACGCCCTCTGTAAAATGACGCGGTGCGCTTACCGTGGAGGCGCTGACTTCTGCAGCTGCAACAGAAGGCACGACAGCAAAAGGAGCGCCCAGCGCTGCAACTCCCATACCAACTACAATTTTTCTACTTTTTTGCCCGACCTCAGGTTCGGAAGCAGCATCCCCTGTACGCGCAGCCTCTGCGGCCAGGATTGCTTCTGTCTGCTCGGACATATTACCAATAAGTACTTCAACGCCGTCTGCACTGTTCACGACATTAAGAACATCCCCGTCTGTCCGGCCAAAGAACCCGTCCTCAGGCAAGCTGTCATAAATTGCCCGGGCCATTGGATGCATTGCGCCCACATCCGGCTGTACGCCGATCTCTATACCGTGAAAGACTTTCTTCTGTTCTTGTTGCTCGCTTGTTGCGCTTTCTGGTGTTCTCATATCGCTCCTGCTCAATTAGTCGTTTAAATTGGCCGCCAATGGGTTGCCGTCATTATCAATATCGATAGCTCCGGCCTCTCGTGGCGGATCGTCTTTCATAACCAGTTCAGCACTGGGCAGGCCCGTGCCGGGATCAATTGCGCCAGGTGCTACTTCGGGGGCGTATACTTTTTCTTCTTCAGGAAGATCATTGACTGTGCGCGGTCTCTCATTAATAGGGTCTGCTGCTGTCTCGACAACCGTCGCGGGCGTTGGTGCAGGAGCCACGGTGGTTGCAACCGGGCGAGGGCGCGGAGCCGGCCTGACGGCCGCCGGGGGCACGGCCGGGGCCGCTGTAACAGGAGCAGCCGGCGGTACAGGTTCTGCCTCCTGAGGAGCCGCTAACTCTGCGGCAGGTACAGGCGCAACAGGTTCAATCACCACAGTATCCACTGGTTGCTCAGCCGGTGCGGTTACCGTCGGTGCTGCAGGCACCTCAGCAACCATTGCAGAGGAAGTATTACGACGAGCTTCTAACGATAAATGACTTTGTAAAGAGGTATCAGGTGCCGGAGAAAGGCTCTCCGCCGGCGGCCGTATGCCGACCACTGCGGCAGGCTCATGATCTGTTTCGCTGCTTCGATTTAAAACTGACCCGACCGTCAGCGCGGCCGTCAAGGCGGCGGCGCCTGCGGCACCTATCCAAAACTTACGTGAATTACGATTTTCATGCGGCTCAAACTGACTCCCGCCTTCAGAGACGGGGAATTCGTCCGGAGTCGATGGAATAGCGACTGACATCAAGTCTGCTCCCTGTTATTCCGCACTTTTATTTATACTCTAAGTGCCTTACTTTGTCCATACTTTTTAGTGTGCTCGCCCACCGGTCAGGCACTACATATTGCGTACGATTGGGCAATATTCTATCTTACTTATTACCTTTTGTCAATTTTATTGTTTTACCCGCTTGGGCGGTACTGTCGGCCTGTCCACGGATTCTGTACTTGAGCTAATTTCGGGGTGATTCTGCGGGATGTAAAAGCAATTCCTGCATACCGTAGAGAACCGCTCCGAAAATAGCCAAGAGGCCGAGCAAGCGACTGGACAAACCAGACGGCAAGCTTGCCGGCGCCGAATACGTAGGGGGTAAAACATGTCAGATTGCTGCGGCTAGAGGCCGGGGTGTTGCACAGGCAGATGCCCGTACGCGACCCCGGCCACTGGCCTACTCCCCCATCTTGGGCTGGGACGGATGGCGCCACTGCCAGACCAGCATAGCAACGCCAATCAGGGCTCCGACGATCGCGCCTATGCCTACCATGAGCCAGAAGTGCTCTCGCTCTTCGTCCGGACCCGTCCGGGGCAGCTCGGTCATCCCATGACTGGGCGACGGAGCTTCCGTGGTCGGGGTCACCGTAGTCGACGACACCTCAGGCGTCGTCGTAGTGGTGACCTCCACCGTGGTGGACGGGACCGTGGTCTCAGGCACCGTGGTCGCGACCGGAATGGTCGTTTCCGGCGGTGCCGGGGTGGTGGGCGTGGGCGGTGCCGTCGTGGTGGGTGCCACCGTCGTGGGCGGGACCGTAGTCGTGGGCGGCTCGTCACACCCCTCTGTGCGGGTGTAGAAGCCGTGGATGACCTTGCGGTCACCGTACAGCTCCTGGGTCAGGTCAGAGATGGCCTGACCGTAAACGAGCTCCCACTGGGAGTGTCCGCACGGCAGCTCCACCACCATCAGGTGGCGCCCCGGACCGAACGTGTCGGTCGCGTAGACGGGCGCCGCTTGGGTGCTGTACGGCCTGCATGACACAACCGTACACGGATGTGCCGCCAGCGTCATTTCATGCTGGCAGTCCTCCGGCACAGTGAACTCGACGGACAGCGAAATGCCGTCAATGTTCTTGGTCGCCTGCACGCCACAGTCGGGAGTCTCCGGCACCGTGGCGGGCGGCTGCTCGGTGCAATTTTGCGCCTCGAAGCCAGTGTCCTTCCACTCCAGATTCTCGCCGAACCCGTAGTAGAAGTTCACCCGCCCGGGGAGGATGTCGCTCCCGTCGAAGACGTAGTAGAACTTCCCGTCCTCGACCTCGGTCATGGGGTGGCTCTGCCCAACACTCGCCGTGACGACGAAATCGGGCATTCTGCCACCAGCACCGATGGAATACACCGCCGTGACGGTGACCTTGTCGCCGACACACTCGGAGTACGCCGACACTTGGAGGTCAATCTCCACGCCGTGCGGCTGCGTGCAGTCGATGCCGTCGTAGGGCGCGGAGTACTGACTCCACACCCCAGCATTCGACTCGCGGTAGTGGATGGTCGCCACACCCGCCGGCAGCACATGCCGCTTGAAGAAGATGAAGTACTTGTCCTCATCCTCCATATAGGACAGCGGCATGCCGCCCACCTCGAGGTACACCTCGAGCTCGGGGGCATTGTCGCCGGACACGATGACATCGTATGCAGCCGAGACGCCGGCCACACCCTGGTCGCACACCGCTTGCGCAGCGAGCGACACCCGGAAGTCCGGACCCATGCCCTCTTTCTCCAGGGCAACCGCCCCAGAGGCAATGACAGCGATGAGCGTGCACACCACCATCGTCGCGACTGCAACGTAGGTGACAATTTGCCTTGCCTTTTTCTGGTTCAAGACACTCCCCTTTAGGGCTAGTGACGGATGTAGGTTTGGGTATAGGCTACTCTAGGCTAAAAGCCTCCGATTCCCCAACGGAATGCGGTATGAACGCTCGTTGACCAGTATGGCCTCTCAAGCACTTACAACGCATCCCGTTAAGGTTTTTTAGCAATCTGACATGTTAATAATGCAATCCTCGGCACCGGTGCGAATGGACAAAACCGCTCAAGCACCTCATGGTGGAGGATTGTATTGTATTTTAGCTTATTTTTGTTATTTTGTCAATATTATAATAAGGATTCAGACTGTCTGCTGCCTCTGTTACGAGGTGTGCGACATGTCAGATTGGGTTGCCTTTAGGCAGTGCAGCCAAAAGATAGAGGCTGGGGAGCGTCTCGTCTGAGACACGCATGACACATCATGCGCGAGCAGCTGCTCACTCCCCTACCCCTACTTGGTGAGTGCCGGCGCCGTCGCGGGCGGCGGGGCCGGAGTGACCGGCGGACGCGGGCGTGCCGTGGTGGGCGGTGCCGCGGTCGTGGTGGTGGTCGGATCCGGCTCCTCGGGCGGTGCTGGGGTCGTGGTCACGACCGGCGGTGCCGTAGTAGGCGGGACCGTGGTGGTGGACTCGGGCACCGTGGTCGCGACCGTAGTGGTCGTTTCCGGCGGTACCGTTGTGGTCGTGGTCGGATCCGGACACTCGCCCGAATCGCCGTGCCTGTAGTCCAGCAGGTCGCCGCGCGGCCCGAAGGTGTTGCCCGTGAGCTCAGGAGGCGCTTCACCCTTGTGGGCGTCAGCCTGCCAGGGCCCGCACTCGGGCAACGATGCCTGCCGCGCCCCGGTGGACACGCGGTCCTGCGGGAACCGCGCTGGCGGATGCCGATAAGCATACACGCTCACCGACACATCATCGCTGCAGGGCTCACCATTGAGGCGAACCGCACGTCCGTTGATGACGAGCTTCACCTCCTCATCCGGCACACAGCCCTCGCTGGCAGCGGAGCCGACAGCAAGCACCTGCCCACCGTCCGGACCGCCAGCACCCGCAAAGGCGCCAGCGCCCAGCAGGGTTGCACCAGCCAAGCTGGTGCTCAGTAGTGTTCGTCTCCTCAAGGATCCCTCCTTGCTCGATGGCCGCCTGGCCACCACATCCCCGTCGTGGGATATGGAAACAAAGTCCGTAGCCAAACCACGGACGCTGGAATCCATACCCCACACTTTTAAAACCACTGTTACCAAAAACAAAAACACCCCTTTAAAAGGAGTGCCGCAATCTGACATGTCAATGTGCAAGCCACGCGCGAGCGAATCAAGAAACAGACTCTGCCACCCCGCTCCAGCGCATAGTCGCAGGCCCACTATAACCCGCGCTGGCGTACCTGTCAATTAACTGGCGCGCTCGTATACAACGTAATAGCGCACGTCGGGAGAATACCTCTGATCGACTGGAACACCGCCCTCTGCGCTGGTGTCGCAGGCGTACAAAATAATCGACTCTTTATCACTTTTGCGCAACAGCAGCGCACCGGTAGGCGTCGCGCCCTGCCCTAAAGCATCCTGGTTAAAGATATTGTCGGTTATTGACTCTATGATTTCGTACTCGCCGGTGTCCGGATACGGTATCTTGACCTTAGCCACTGCCCGGTACTCCATCGGTGGCACACCGTGCAACTGCACCGCCAGCGGATCATTGATTTGGATTTTATCAATATCGCGCATCACCACCGACCGCGGATGCGGATAGTTAATCAGTGTCATACGGTGGCCGGCGATCAACGTGGCGTACTTAAGATCGGGATTATTGGCATCGTACACCACCTCACGCACCCCCGGCACGTACGAGTCGCGGTGCAACATAAAGCCATTGCGCAACATGGTGTCCTCAGGCTCTACAGGTTGGAGATTGGCAATTTGTTCGTTGCTGCGGCTGTCTGCGAACAGCTGGTGCTCAATAACCGGCCGATCCGCCCCTTCACCAGAGATAGTGACCGATAAAACGCCCATGTGCTGCTGCGGCAGAATCTCGTTGTTGGCAAGCATGCGCTCCGGCATGGTTGTAGTGGTTGATTCTTGAAGAGCCGTCGTGGACGGGACTGCAGGCGGAACTGTGGATGGAGCGGTCGAAGTTGCATAGACCGCTGCGTCTGGTGCCTCGGCAGTTGGGACGGAGCCTGCAAACGCCGCATCCTCGGCCCTTTCGGCCTGGGACGGGGCCGGAGCATCGCCCCCGGAACGCGCTGCCTGCACGCCAAAAACCGTCGCCACCACAGCGGCCGCGGCACCAAATGCAATACGCGTAGACCTGCTGGCCTCCCCGCCGGTAACGGGCGGCTGATTCGGCACAGGCTTACTATCTTTATTCATAAACAGATATTCTGCCACAAAGAACAAAAAACTGCAATTATGCAGCCCGGGATCGTTTACCCTGCCCTAATCTCTATGCCGGTAAAGAACATCAAGAGCAAACCTCGCCCTAAAAACAGCATGCACGAGCTCAGCCATAACCGCCTCGCCGCCCTTGCCATACCAGTAGCCGCCAGCCCGATACAACGCGATACTTTAGGCCCTGGGACGTGCTCTTTGATCTGAGCATCCATAATCCGACCGAACGCCCCGGAGCGGCTGTGCGTGACACCCGGCAGGATATCCCGCGAGGTACTGAACCCGGCATTCGTATAGTGCGCATAGCCGCCGGCCGTGCTCCACGAAGCAGTGTGCGGACAAACCGTATCAGCATCGCCGGTATTTCAGTTCATATGGACGTTCGCCTTGAAAGAAGCTGTGTACGTCACCTGTGAAACAGCAGGATTGCCGCCACAGGAGATCGAAACAATAACTCCCCGCGACATGGTCCGCTGAGCTGCCCCCGAGGGCACCCAATAGCGCGATGCCAGCTGTGCCCCGGAGGAATATCCCCCAAAAGCCACCCTGTCCAGATCAATCGGGTACTGCGTGTAGATATGCCTCACGAGCGCCTCGGCCCATTGCGTTTTTTGTACAGCCGTAATACCCGAGCTGGTCTGATACCAGCAAGTGCCGTCGCCGTCAGGACAGCCGCCCCCGGGCGCAAGCGGAGTCAAAAGAATCATATTGTTTTGTTTTGCCATATTGATCATGCCGTTGGTTCCGGCCAATAAGTACGTGCTGTTTACATTCTTAAGACCAAACTCCGCAGACCCATCCGCGTATATAAGCACGCCGACCCGCTTTGTCCAATCAAGCCCGCTGGCATATTAATGGTACTGAGAGGTGACATTGCCCGATGTATAGCTAACAAACGTCCTGTCCGTTAGAGGGCCCCCAGAACCGCCGGTATTACTGCCGGATGAGTCGGTAAACTCAACCGCCCGGCCGCCCGAAGCCGACGTATCAGAAAAGGTTACGGCAGCGCCGGTTATGACCCCGCTTTCGGGCTAGATACTGATTACGCCGGTGGCAGCCTGCGTCCTAAGAAGAAGCATCACGCCGGTCACCGCGAATAGGCTAACTACTGTTATCGTCATCAGCTTGCGCGGCAATCTGCGGGGTATCCTAAAATAGAACCCGCTTCTCGTGGCTTTGCGCTTATTCTTCATGCTTGTCAGTATACGGCAAAAATTAAACCCCACGAAACCTCAAAACCTTACAGAGGACAGTCCTCTAACAGATAATAAATTTACCAGTTTACTATTTATAAGGTGTTATTGATCTGCCAGGTCGTGCGCTATTTCGTCCAGCATAGCTTTATGGCTCTCATAATCGTATAGAAACGCTACGTACTCTTGCCTGTCGGCAAATTGATCAAGCACTTTTTGGGTGTTCAGCCACTCGGGCTCATCACCCTGCCGATAGTACGCTATGCTCGAATATTTAAAGCGCTTCCAGTTACGGGGGTTGAGGTGAATGTAGCGGCTAATATGCACAAGATACCTGTCATTATCTATAAGCGAAGCCTTAAAACGGCTCTCAAACAAAGGCCCGCTTCTTTTGTATTTCAGGTTAAAATAGCGAACATAGCTCGTCATTAGACTGCGCATAAACGCCGTAACATCGCCAATGTCCTGTTGGAACAAAAACAAATGAAAATGATTACCCATCAAGCAATAAGCCAGCAGCGCAACCCTGTCCCTATAGTGCGGATACTTTTCGCCCGTACGACTCACAGCCTGCTGCACCGACAGATATCTCTCGAATAGCTGCAAAAACTTTTCTCTATCTTTGTCGTCAAGAAAAATCGGCTCTTTATTTATGCCCCTGGCATACACGTGATAATAAGAAAGGGGCACATCGTGGCGGATAATATTACGCAAAGGCATGCCAGGATTATATCTGTAAAATCAAAAACCCGCAAAATCTTCCCCTGTTAGAGGACAGTCCTCTAAGAATATATTGAGGTTATTTGTCAATCTTGGCTACCTCTGTTAGAATACTTAAATATGAGTTTATCGATTGGCATAGTGGGGCTACCGAATGTCGGCAAGTCCACGCTGTTTAATGCCCTGACCAACAACAATATTCTGGCAGCCAACTATCCGTTTGCCACCATAGAGCCCAACACTGGGATTGTGCCCATCCCTGACCCGCGCCTGAACAAACTCTCAGAGCTGTACAACAACGCGCCCATCAAGCCGGCCACCGTCACCTTTGTTGATATTGCCGGCCTGGTTGAGGGCGCCAGCAAGGGCGAGGGCCTGGGCAACCAGTTTTTGGCCAATATCCGCTCGTGCAACGCCATTGCCCATGTGGTGCGCGCCTTTGACGACCCCCATATTTTGACTGATGACAAAACCGGTCAGCACGAACCGCAGCGTGACATAGAGATTATTAACACCGAGCTTGTCCTGGCAGATCTGGCCACGGTCGACAAGCGTCTGCCCGTCATGCAAAAAGAGGCCAAGTCCAACCCCAAGCTAGCGCCCCTGCTTAACGAGCTGGAACGCATAAAGCAGATGCTCGATGCCGGCACACCGCTGCATGCAAAGACAAGAGACATGAGCCAAGAGACAAGAGAGTGGCTGCAAAAAGAGCTGCAGCTGCTTACCATGAAACCGGTAATTTATGTCTTTAACGTTGACGAGACCGGCCTGACCGACGAAACCAAAAAACAGAGCTTGCGCGATCTGGCGGCGCCCGCCCAGGCGATTTTTGTCTGCGCCAAGCTGGAACACGAGCTGCAAAGCCTGGACGAGTCCGACCGCACCGAACTGCTGCAAAGTTACGGAGTTGAAAGCTCCGGTCTGGAACAGCTCATCCACGCCGCCTATGACACGCTTGGCCTGCAAAGCTACCTGACCGCCGGCGATAAAGAAGTCCGCGCCTGGACCATCAAAAAAGGCGCCACCGCACCTCAGGCCGCCGGTGTTATCCACGGCGATTTTGAGCGCGGTTTTATTGCCGCGCAGGTAATTGATTATAACGATCTCGTTGCCGCCGGTTCAGAACAGGCTGCCGCCCGTCTTGGCAAAGTCCGTACCGAGGGCAAAACCTACGTCATGCAGCCTGATGATGTGGTTGAGTTCAGGTTCAACGTTTAGCCCAGCCCTTTAGCGTTGAAAAGTTAAAAAATCTACGCGCTTTGCGCCCTGGCGGCTTCAAGCTCCGGACTCAGCCGAGCCCGCGACAGTGCACAAAACGAAAGAATCAACGGATCGTCCCTGACCAAATCGGATTTGCTGACCAAATGAATCTCTTCCGGGCTGCCCGCTTCCTCCAGCTCAAACTGATACGGCCGTCCCTCGACACTCGTGAGGCGCAGATAGCTGTAATACCCCGGCCGGCGCAGCAAATACTGATCCCTGCCCATATCCGGCACTGATGCAAAGGTGGCGCTTTTTACCGGCAGTCTATCTTCGTTATAGTGCTGCATGATGACAGGAATTGCCCGCTGCGGTTGCATCTGCTCGACAGTTACAAACCGGCTCGTTGTATCCCTGCTGACAGATAGTACCCAGCCGCTCGGTGATTCTTCTAAAGAAAAACCGGTTTCTGTGCCCCGTTCAGAATCGGGCCCTAAAAATTCTTTAGCATGTAGAGCCTGTACCAAAACAGCGCCTGCTTTGTGCAGCTGCCGCTGGCGCTCGCGCCAACCCCTGGCCGCCTCGAGCCCCTTTGCATGAGGCTGTACGGCTACGCCAGCCATCTCCTTTTTTAACTTTCTTAACATGGCAATTATTGCAGCATACTTAGTAGTAACCGCGCAACCGCCAAATACTGCCTGCTAGATCTATATCTATACAGTAATGAGTTATCTATATTTTTATGCGACCCGGTCTTTTAATTCGGGCGAAAGTTCGGCCTGCGCCAAAAGATAGATCAGGCCTGTAAGCTCGCTGGCACCGTGCTTTACCTCTGCAGGTGTCAGAACCCGGGTGTCATACTGATCAACACCGACTGTCTCAAGGCTAAATCGTAACGCACCCTTCTTTTCGTCAACCCCCAGATGGGCGCTGCTGGAGCCCCTAAAGTCCAATCGATACCTTTCATCAAGGGTGGCGACTGTTTCGTTTCTGGTAATCGGAGCCGGAGTCGGGCGTGGTGTAACTGTCAGGAAAGGCATACCTTCACCATCAAAGGGCGCAAGCATCAGACGACCCTCATCACCTTTACGCAGTGAAAGCGGTACCGGCTTGCCCCGCTCTGCTTTGGGACGTATCGTCTCATAAGCCACAAAAGCCTGTCGGGCAATCCAGCCCGCTGACTGCAGCCGCTGCTCTTTCTCGCGACGATGCGCGCCGGCAAACAGCACCGCATATTCATGAGGTGTGGCAGTTTCCGGATCAATAATAGGTGTTTCGTGTTTGTGTTTTCTTAGCATGATAAGCATTATAGCATAAGCATGCTAAAAATGCAAGTATTAGCTATAAAATCTTGACATGCGGCGGCGCATCATCAGGGGTACGCGCGTGTATGGATTAATAACCCGGTGCTCAATGGACTGCACCGGCTGCTGGTTAGGCGCAACCTGCGCCTGTATAAGCTGCGTATCCTGCTGAGGCTGTGGTGCCTGCGCCTGCTGCAAAACGGACTGCGGCGCTGGTTGCGCCGGCATCATCATATGCTGCTGACGGAACTCCATCACCCGATTCTGAATATAAGCGGTCGCTTTACGCAGCAGGCCCGCCCGCAGCGCAGTAAAGTGCAGTTTTTTGTTCACCGTACAGACCACCAGCGTGGCGTCAATCAGCCGCATATTGTAGTCGACCTCGCTGACCATATCGTACCTGATATCCTCTAATGTCAGATAAAACGGTTTTTTATCGATCAGCACAATACGCTGATCGGTAATACACAGCATGGCAAAGCCGCCCTCGTAACGGCCGTTCAGACAGTACTGGATTGTCTCGCCCGGGACAATAATATGCTCGAGCTCGCGCGCCTCCCATCTGCCCCAGACCCGGAACTCGACACCGATTGCCTTTAGCTGCCGTTGTATCTCGTCGTGACTTACCGCCATCGCAACCCCTTTCACCTGTAGCACCGTCATCATACCCTGTTTGGAGCAGCCGCGCCGTATGCAAAATCACTGGCACTTTGTGATATTTATCAACTTCTTTGCCAGAGGAATATTGCCTCAGTCCAAAAAGTCATGACATACTGTACCCATGTTGCCTACCGACGAGCACAACTCATCCCTCCCGGAGCTGTTTCGTACGGGGACGTGTCTCAACTACAAAAAAGGCGAATACATTATCAGGCCCGGCGAATCTCCGCCGGGTGTTTTTTATATAGAGTCCGGACTGGTCAAAGCCTACGACATCACCAAATACGGCGAAGAAAACCTGCTGATTGTCCGCAAGGCACACGAGATATTCCCGCTGATATGGGCGATCACCGGCCAGGAACGCCACGTTGTGTATGAGGCGCTCAGCCCCACCAGTGTCTTCCGCCTGGACCGCGCCCGGTTCTTAGAGCTGGTACAAAACAAGCCCGAGCTGCTCAGCCCGCTGCTTGATATGACGGTCGAGATGTACCGCATCCACAGCGAGCGTATTATCAATCTGGAATACCGCAGTGTACGTGAGCGGCTGATCTCCTTCCTGCTGACTATGTCGGCCCGCTTTGGCAAACAGACCAGCAAGGGGCTGGTGATAGACGTACCGCTGCGCCAGCAGGACATTGCCAGCTCGATTAATGCCAGCCGCGAAACCACTAGCCGTGAGATGACTGCCCTTGAGAAAAAGGGGCTGATCCGCAGCAACGGGAACATTGTGCTTAAGGATGTGACGAAGCTGAGGTCTTTTTTGTAGAAATCTTTTTTTGCTTTAGGAAGGGAATATCCCTTCCTGACGAGCGGGGCTCGGAATAAATCCGAGCTCCGTCTGACCTCCTCCCCTAACCCAAGCGCTTCAACAGATAGAATCTTTCGCGGTTGCCTTTAACGGAACATGAGACACCCCTTCGGGGTTTCTCATCACGCGGCGCAGCGGAATAAATCCGCATGCTCCGGTTGCTCTTCCCGATGATCCGGCCGCCAATCAATAACTATTATATGCTTGCTAATCTCAACAGGTAGAATCTTTCGCGGTTGCCTTTGGCTCCTGCCACCTCTGAATCTGCCTTATCAAGCGTGATAAAGTACTGCTTGAGCCATTGTTCGAAGTCTTTAAGGATATCACGGCGCATACGGTCGTTTTTTATGATGCCTTTGTGCTTGCTGCCGCTGCCGGCCTCGAACTGCGGTTTGCACATGGCGACCACGGACGTGCCCGGCCCGCAAAGCGTTGCGATATGGGGCAAAATTTCGCGCAGTGATATAAAGCTGACGTCAATCACAATAATGTCGGGCACAGAAGAAAGAAGTGGAGAGTGTGGAGTGAGTCTCTTTCTCTCCCCGCCCTCCGCACTGCTCTCTCCGGTGTGCCTTAGGCGTACCTGCCTGATGTCCGTTTGTTCATACAGCTCGACACGCTCATCACCGCGCAGACTGGGGTGCAGTTGGTCGGTGCCCACGTCCACCGCATACACTTTTTGTGCGCCGTGCTGCAGCGCATAATCCGTAAAGCCGCCGGTGCTGCTACCCACATCGAGCACAGTTTTGCCCTTAAAATCCAGCCTTAGGGCTTTTGCCACGCTTGCCAGCTTTAGCCCCGCCCGACTGACATATTGCTCTTTGGCTAATAACTTTACTTCTGCCTCATCAGATACCAGCGTGCCAGGCTTGGTAAGGATCGTGCCGTTGACGCGCACCTTACCCAGACGAACAAAACTCTCCGCCTGCGAGCGTGTCGGCACCAGCCCCCTGACTACCAAGCTTTTATCCAAACGAACTCTTTCTGCCATAATTAGAAGAAGAGACCATCCCAATCACGGCATACAGCACCCAACGCGATTATTAAAACTATAAGAGCTGCGCCAATCACAATTACTGCACTAATGACCGCTAAAAGTAGTTTTATAGTAGCTTTTTTAAGCAAGCCTTTTTGTTTGGAATCCCTGATAAGCCATGCGATGGTAAGTATGGCGGCCACCACTGTCCCAAATTGAAAGAGCTGTGCGGTGAATACAACCCCTGGTTCGCATTGCCCTGTACCTATCCACGCAAAATGATTCATAGTAAGCGCTGATCTAGTTGCCGGACATTATCTTAAGCCGTTTACGTAACGTAAATTTACGCAGAATCACATAAACCAGGCAGGTCCAGAACAGGATGTTGGCGCCCAAGCTGCCCCAATCGATAACTGTTGCGGCGTTGCGGCGCGCCTCGACCCCCGGCTCGTTACACACCGGGATCTCGATATGCTGATGGTAGGCCAGCGGGAAGCCGCGCTCGCTGGTTCGGATGCGCGGCGTGCTGTCAACAAATGTTTCAAGCACACAGCTGTCAAAATATCGGTTAACGTCGTCGTTTATCTTGATGTCACCGCCCGTGCTGAGATTGAACCCGACTATGACAAGTGAAGCCAAAGTTAACGCCACACCGGCCGCAAACGACCGCACAATCCGGCTGTCCCACGGGTTGCGTTTTGGTTTTTGATTATCTGAATTGTTTTGGCTGTCTTTCATATACATCATTGTACTCTCTTTTTCGTCATGCCGGACTTGATCCGGCATCCAGGGCTAAAGCTTGTCGCTTATATCGTGCCATTCCGGATTTTCTTTTTCTATAAGCGCCAGTTTCCACGCCCTTCTCCAATTCTTTAGCTGCTTCTCCCTGGCGATTGCAGCTTCTGCAGTATCTACCTCTTCACAATAAACAAGCATATGGATATTGTACCTTTTTGTAAATCCCTCTACAGAGCCTGTTTTATGCTCATCTAATCGTCGCTTCAAATTATTGGTCATGCCGATATACAGGGTGCCGTTACGTTTTGATGCCAGAATATAAACAAAGTAAGAATTCATATGCACTGTTTTCTGAAATCTTGGTCTATTTCACGTTCAGGATGACGCCCTGGTTTGGTCTGGTTCCTGAATCACGTTCAGGATGACGCCTTGGTTTAATCTGGTTCCTGAATCAAGTTCAGGATGACGCCTTCGGCGTCACTTTTTACGCTCGCGGTAGCTGCCGTCTTCGGTGCTGACGCTGATAACATCGCCCTGCTTAATGAAAGCCGGGACTTTGACGGTTATACCGGTCTCGAGCGTGGCGTCTTTGAGTACGCTGCTGGTGGTGTCGCCTTTGACGACGTTTTCGGTGTAAGTCACCTCAAGATAGACATTTTTAGGCAGTTCGACGTTAATAACGCGGCCGTCAAACAGTTGGGCCTGAACGTTGTCGCCCTCTTTGAGGTAGCCGGCCTGATCGCCAATAATGTCGCTGGCGATTTCGAACTGCTCGAAGGTGTCGCCATTCATAAAATAGAAGGTATCACCGTCATTGTAGAGATACTGCACAGTCTGGTTGGTCACATCAGCCGGTTCAACCGACTCGTTGCCTTTGAAAGTTTTGCTGAGCACCTTGCCGTCGATCAGGCTCTTGATCTTGACGTTGACGATACTGCCGCCCCGGCCCATGACCTTCTGGCTGTATTCGACCACTTTGAAGGGTTCGCCTTCCAGCTGAAACAAAGTATTTTTCTTTAAGTCTGTTATTCCAAACGCCATATAAACTCCTTGTAGCGCGTAACGTTTTTAAGAGCGGTCATTTACCTCGTTTTTAGGATATTCCTCCATCGTATGAGGCTATACGCTTCCGGAATGGAAGCCTAAAACCGGAACAAATGACCCTCGGCTTAAAAAAGTTACTTAACGGTGATTATTGTACGATACTTTTAATTTTTGTCTGCTTCGATGGCGGCCCAGATGTCGTCTATCAGTGCATAGTAGTCTGCCATCTCGGCCTCGCTGATCAGCCCAGTCAGACCGGCTGCATCTATAGCGGCAACGACCGCCTCGTATTTTTCCATAATCTGCTGATACGGTTCTTTATCCGCCAGTACGGTCCCCAGCTCGGCAACACTGCCGCGCAGGCTTTGCAGCATACTCTCACGCGAGGTCGTACCAAAGATAGCCGCCGCATCGTTGAGCTTGATAGCACCTACTTTGCTGAACAACTTTTTATTAAGTTCGTGGGCTGCCGCGTATGCCATACCTTCTATTGTAACCTTTCGAGTATAGAATCGGCCAGCGCACTCAAATGCGCCACATCCGCCGGACCGAGCAGATCATGCTCGCTTGCCTTTAGAATGTGTTCGTTGGTGAGCTTTGCCTGCTCGATTGCGGCGGTGATGAACAACTTTTGCTCCTCCGAATCGTCGGCAAAAAAGTACCGTTCGGTGTTGATGCGCAAGCTATAGGCACTGTCGGTAAGGCTCATCATGGCTTTACGCGGTTCGGTACCGAGTGTATTAAACTGCTTGGCAGCAGGCAGGGCCATAATGTATTTCTCGAGCTTTTTGGCCAGCTGCGGCAACGGCAACCTGTCAGATTCGGTCGACAATTTCTACCCCCATGCTGGCTTCGTCAGAGGCGCCGCCGTACACAAACGCCAGCACCCTTTCGCCAACTTTCAATTTTCTTTCCAATCCGGTATTTACCGTTGAAGTATCATGCGGTAACGCCTCATCCAGCTGCAGCACAAGGTAGTCACTCTCCACCCTCACTACTCTACCGCCAACCAGTAAACCTGACTGTGCTTCGGCCATAGTGCTATTTTAGCTGTTAGCCACGAATGGCAATAAGGCCAAGTGACGCGCCCGCTTGATGGCGCGTGCCAGCTGACGCTGCTGTGACTCGGTCAAGCCCGTCTTTTTACGGGTTTCGATCTGACCAAATTGGTTAACGTAGCGCTGCAAGGTCTTAAAGTCCTTGTAGTCAAAATATGCTACATCTGTCCTGTGTTTAAAAATCTTTGCCATATTACTCCTTATGTGAACACCTATTTTGAGAGTGGTAATTTGCCCTAAGCCGAGGACATTCTTCCACCGTATATACAAATACGTTTCCAGAATGGAAGCCTCGCCTCAGGACAAATTACCCTTGGCTCAAAAGTAGGTGCTTAACTGTGGTTAATTGTTAATTGTAAGTTTACTTTTTAAAGCTTATTTGCAGTTGCCTGCTTTTATTCTCTCGGTAGCCTCTACGACTTGCTGAACTGTTGCCTCTGTCATATAAGGAATTTTGGGCTGTGCAGTCCGATACCTACCACAGACCAAAATTCTTAATCAATTTTGATGGAGTGCAAGGCGCCAGTGAAGCACGCAAGTTAGCTGTATTCCAATACTGCTAACGCGTACTGGAGCTGGCAACGCAGCAATCCGCAAAATTGGCAAGAATTTACTAAAACGGGATGTCGTCGAGGTTAATCGGCTCATCACCAATATCCTCAATAACAACATCATCCTGCTTCTTTGAAGGTGCTGTCCGCTGGCTGGCGGATGCCGCCGGTGCGGACGAACCGCCGCCATCGCCGCCCTCGTTGCGGCCGCCGAGGAATGTCACGTCCTGTGCAACAACCTCAACCTTGCTGCGCTTTTGGCCGTCCTGTTCCCAGCTGCGGCTTTGCAACCGGCCGTTCACCAGGCACGGGCGGCCTTTGCTCAGGTACTGCGCTACACGCTCGCCAAGCGGCCCCCAGGCGACAACATCAATATAATCGGTTGCCTCCTGCCACTGGCCGTCCTGGCCTTTGTAGCTGCGGTTGAGCGCCAGACTAAAGCTGCACACACTTTGCCCGCTGGGGATTGTCCGGAGCTCCGGATCACGTGTTAGATTGCCCATTAAGATGACTTGGTTGAATGACCGTGCCATATAATTTCCGCTTCGCTTATGAGACAAACCTCACGGTTTTTCTCATCGCGCGGGGTCGCGGAATAAATCCGTCGACTCCGGCTGCTCTTTTCCCTACGAGCAAGCGAAACTACTCCTTTCTTGTAGGACATATGTCCTGAGTTAGTTTGTACTATCAAGGTACTCCCTTTTGGGATAATTTTCAAACATTCCAATTCTCAGTTTTCAATCAATAACCACTGTTGATGACTATACTGTTTGGGATTTTGAGTCCATGAAAATTGAATGAAAATTGCAAAATTGATAATTGAAAATTTAAAGACCTATTCTTCAGAAGAATCTTCTGAAGAATCGTCGGTTTTGTCGCCGCGCTCGGCAGCCTTGGCAGCCTTTTCGGCCTTTGCCTCTTCAGCCTTAGCGATCTTTTTCAGATCCGGCTTGGTGATAAGGAACCGCACGACTTCGTCGGTGATGTTGAGCGTATCGTTGATCTTCTGCACGCCTGCACCATCAAGCTCGACCGTGTAGAACACATAGATCGCAAACTCCTGACCCCTGATCGGGTAAGCCAGCTTGCGCTTGCCCCAGTTGTCGGTGTTGGTTACTTTGCCGCCGTTATCAGTGAATATTTTCTCCACTTTGGCAGTTGCCTTCTCGAGGTCAATCTCGAGACCCTGGTCAAACAACACAGCAATTTCGTATTGTGCCATTTATATCCTTTCTTCGAAAGCATTTTAGTGGTTAGTGATGAGTGATAAGTGGCTAGAAAACTCTAAACACTACACACTATTCACTAAACATTATGTATAACTTCCGTTGGTTCTGACTGGATAGCTAAGACTTCCAGCCTGAAGTTAGTTATTAACAGATGTGATTATAGCGCTTTACAGGTTAAATATCAAGCTGCAAACGCATTCTCGACAATGTCATGATAATCGGGCCAGCGCTCCTGCGGAAAAACAGTCAAAACCGCCTTAAGCGGATGCGCAAAAGCCGGCCGCACAAACCCGGCGCTAAATGCCTCGCGGTACAGCGGCTTTATTGGCTCTACTGCTGCCTCAGCCGCATGACCGATGATCTTATTACCTAACTTGCGGCGCTTTGCGCTGTTTGAGGTATGCAGAAACTCATCAACTACGCTTTCATTCACAATGTCCTCGAAGCCATGCTGCCTGATATACTCAGCAAAGAACATGCCAATTTTATTAGCGGATTGTTCAGGCGTACGGCATCCTAAAGTATGACTCTTCCTCATTTCAAAGTGAAGCTGCCGTCTGCCGCGCACAAACCGGTAGGTGTTCTCGGACATTGTAATCAGTTTAGGTTCAGTACCCCGCAGATCCAACGCACTGCGTGACGCGTAACCGGCAACAGCCAAGACGATTAAGGCAAACTTATCACTTTGACTGGTCGGCAGCTGCTCGACTCCGTTTGTGAAGAATAAATTATGTTTACGGTCATGCAGCCAGCGCGGTATGTGCTGAACCCGGCTAACCCGTAATGCGCGTCCCGCCTGATCATTCAGCTCAGGCAGATCACTAAAGAAGTAGCTGTGATCATCGTCCCAACGCTGCGTATGACGGGCAGGTGCGTCATACGGACATATAAGATACGGCACTCCAAACTCGTCAACCGGCACCATGCCGGCCGTGTCGCGGAGATGAGGGAGTGCTGGTGCGTTTTTTGGGGCCACCGGCACCAGCTCGGGCATATTAAGCCCCTGCCTCCGGATTTTTCTGTTTTTTATCTTCCAGCCTGACCATTTACCAAAATAATACTTGTGCTTAGGCTTTCTTGCAACCTTGCAAGGCCTCTTTTCAGGTGCCGTAGTGCGACAGCAGAATAGATAAATCAAAAATGTTTATAACACCATTATTATCAAAATCGCCTTGTCGAAGGCCGCCTTCCTGACCGAAATTTGATAGCAATATGCTCAGATCAAATATGTCCACCCTGCCATTGCCGTCTGCATCGCCTGGCTTATCCGGCGGCGCGTTATAAACCGTTACAGTAACCGTGGCTGTTCTGTTGTTGCCGGCGGCGTCAAAGGCGCGCAGACCCAGGGTGTACGTCCCATTTGCCACGCCAGCCGTATTCCAATCAAAGTCATGCGGCAAAAAATGGCTGGTATCGGTCAGCTGACCATCGACCAAAAACTCGACCCTGGTCACCCCGACGTTATCACTAAAAATACCGTCCACAAACACTGTTTCAGAGACCGTCGTTCCGTTTTGGGGACTTACAAAACTCACTGTGGGCGGCTGGGTGTCGGGCGCAGGTCCGTTTTGAATTGTCAGTGTGCGGGTTGCGCTGGCACTGTTGCCGGCAGCATCAAAGGCACGGATTTCAAACAAGCGCTGCCCGTTGGACAGCTGATTTGTATCATAGTCATCACATAGATCATCGCCGCCGTTCAGGCAGTATGCAGCCTGGCGTTCGGTCGCAATCAGTTGCCCGTCTATATAAAACTCCACCCGGGCCACACCAGTATCGTCTGAGGCGTTGGCCTGCACCTTTATTGCCCCGCTGACCGTCGCATTTGCAGCCGGAGTTGGTGGCGTTGCAAACGACACGGTCGGGTTTATCGTATCCTGACCTCCGCCGCCGCAGTTACCCGTGTTGCACACAGTTTTTGTCGGCATGACCGCATATGAGCCGTTGGCATTTGGCCGCCAGTCGTATGTTGCAGAGTAGCCGCTTTTGCTGATGGTCATCCGGTCTGATCCGTGCACATTGGTTACGTACGGATTGTGGGCTCCATGCTTAAACGCATCCCAATCTACATTGGCGCCGTTAATCTTATGCGTTTTGTTATCCGACCGATTGTACACAAGTGTCGTGCCCAGTTTACTGGAAGTATACGCAATCGTGCTGGCCGTCACACTGACCGTATTGTCCAGCATGTCGTTTTTGAAGGCGGCAAAAGAGCTATATTCCTGACTGGTGCCGACTTCCCAGATCGTAAAACCATTGTTCACGTCATTCAGCTCATACACCTGGCCGTTCTGGGTACCGGCAAGCGCTGTCATGCCGCCAATCGGCACATGGACGGCCAGATATACTTCACGACCTCTCGTAGAAGGCTCGCGCAGGAACAGCCAGTTACCGCTTCTTTCGCGGGCGTCAAATCCGTCCTGCAGCCACAGGCGGGCTTTGAGCTTGGTCGAATAATTGCCGCCGGAATTCGTCTGGCCATTGGGCGCATGCTCGGTCTTGATAATCGCCACCCGCGGCGCCATAACACCCCGGTCATTGCGATACGGCCGGTTCTTGTGCAGAAAAGCGCCGGCCACAATCTCTTTGCTGCTGTCGGTGTATGGGCTGGGTATAAACGGCGCTGCCTGCAGCCCCATGCTTGCGCTATTGCTGTTGTTGACGTAAAAACCACCCTGCTGACTGTCGTAAGTACCCTTGTTGTCCAGCAAAAAGCCCAGTGCAAAGTCGTTCTCAACCCAGTTGCTCTGCGGGCGGAACCCGTCCTGCACCATGTAGCCGTTGCCCTTGTTGCGCGCCAGGTCAATGATTGCCCGCGGAAAATCCGGGCTTGTCGGATTGTAGTCGCTGGTCAGAATGCTGTTGTGCAGCCAGTTACCCCAGCCGGAACCGCTGGCCAAAGCCTGCGGTGTCGGCGTGTAGCCAAGATTGTCATACAGCAGATAGTTGTGCTCGTGCATCGGGTCGCCGCTTACATGGTTGCGGTGATAATGGCGACCGCTGTAGCCGGTATAAAGTCCGCGGACCAGATCCTCTGCCTGGTCGGCAAGCATACGGTCCAGGATAATCTCGGCATGCTTCTTCATAGCCGCATCCCGGCCAAAATCCACCAGCATCCACATATCGCCCAAATAGACATGCAGATACCCCAGCGTGTCCTTTTCGGTGGCCGGCATATCATGGCTGAACCGACTGCGGCCGTTGCTCTCCTTAGAAAAATATTCATAAAACTTATTTGTGTAGTAATTCAGGTAGCTGCTGACCGGATTGCCGTTAAAGGTCTCGCCGGCAAAAACCTGCGCCAGGACGATGCCGCTCACAATGGTCTGCAGCTCATGGTTTTCGGTGCCGGTACCGGGCATGGTGCCGGAAGGCAAGGTCACGTCAAACAGACCTGTTGTGCTGGTATGCGGGTCAACCCCGTTTCCCCTGTAGTAGCCCAGCCCTTGATTGGACTTAAGCGCCGCCGCAGTGGCATCGGCAAGCAGCTTCTGCCCGCCGACTGTTTTGTCCTTGTACTTCAGATAAATACGCGCCTGGTTAAGCACTCCGGCATGGACCACTTTTGACTGCGCTGTTGTACCCGCCATTGCCGCACCCTGTACGATCAGACTTTGGGCGGCGGCAATACTCCAGTTGGTGCCGCAACTGGTCGTGCCGCTGACCGAGTTTGTCACAAGCGCCTTCTCAAGCATCATCATACCGCGCTGGGCCGGGGTGTCGTAATATCCGCTGGAGTTGGAACGACAGATAATGCCGTCCATGAACCGTGTTTTTCTTTCCGCAAATCCGGCGACTGCCGTATCAACATCAGGCGCGCCGGCATGCGTAAAGAAAGTCAGATAGGCTGCTACAACGGCCAGCAGCATAATAGCCGCTCCGGCTGCCGCCCTTCTCTGCCTGACTTTTTTGAGGCTCTTGGCTCCTCTTTTCAAGAACTCCCCTTATGGCTTTTGCTTACCCCCATCATAACGCACAAGGTTGAGTCAGACCACCTTATCTATGCCAGCAGTCTACGCTTCGGAGCCTTCTGCGGCCACAACATCGTCGCCGCATTCAAAGATTTGATGTACAAAGTTGGACATACTTCCAGCTTCTTATAGTATATGAATCAGTGATAAATGCTGATACGCCAAAATGGCTAAAAGAAGTGCTGGATAGGGGCTATGCGCCCGAAAGGATCTACAACGATTTTAATTCATGCTTGTTCGGCTTTATTGATCAAAAAGGCATCAAACCCTACAGCGTAAAGAGTAAGGCATTCGTATTAGAAGGGTTGCCGGGCGGCGGCAAAACAACCCTCCTAAACAGGCTGAAGCGACTAAATAAATACTGTTTAGTAGAACAGATACTCCCACATGAACCAATCGATAGCATTAAGCAATCTGATGACTTTTACTTCAAAAGTGAGATTTAAAAACAAGGAAATTAATTCAAGCAAACAAAAGCATTTCGGTTCTTGATAGGTACTACGCCAGCACCCTTGCTTTTGCTTGGGCGTATGATAAAACGTTTGGTACTCGCACCTATAATAAGAGGCTTGCTTGGTATGAAGCTGCAAAGGTGAATAGGGACATTATTGCACCGTATGCAGTGATTTGGATAAAAGTGAGTCCCCGCTTATCGTTGTCGCGCAAAAAGCGTGAACAAGATCAAAAAAACCCTTGGCATAATTTGAACTTTCTAAAATATTTTGATCAATATTATGAGGTGTTTTATGGCAGCATCGAGCCATCCACACAGTTATATTGCATAGACGGAGACCAGCCCTTGCAAGTCGTGGAGAGTCAGATTCTTGGAATTATCAATGAGCAATAAATATTCCGTAGCATTTATGATAGATGGTTCGTTCTTGCCTATCCGTAATGGGGCTTATTATTCCATATACGGCCTCATGAATGCTCTGGCTAATTCTAACGAGGTTAGCCCGACCGCCTTACTCTGTTATAGGGGATGGGATGATCCAAAGCTATACTGCCAACAATCATTTGGGAGTCTTTTTATACCCGCTAATAGTTTCTACCAAGAAAACGGTATTCTGGAATACGCACTAAAAATTATGGAAACAAAATTCGTTCATTTTTATACTTCAGAAGAAACTGTCCTTTTAGGTGAGCGCTTAAGGAATGCGGGCATCAAGGTAATTTTCGAAGCAATAAATATTGACCATGTGCTCTATGAAGGCCTCGGAAGCACTCCAGATAAAGTCAGAGAAGCAAAACACCTGCAAAAGAAGGCTATGCAGCTATCTGATCATGTACTTTGTAGGTCAGAGCATGATAAAAGCCATATCCTGAGAATGGGAATTAATAGAAGCAAAGTTTCAGTCTATAGAGGCGCCATTGACACAAAGGCAATAAGATTTACGCTGCGTAATACTCCAGGCAAAAGATTGGTTTTTCTGGGTCATATGTTTTATCCGCCGAACGAACGTGCTCTTGAACATATCTGCAAGATAATGCTACCTGCGTTAACTAAAATTGATAAGAACTACAGCCTGACAATACTAGGAATAACCCCTGAAAAAACTGTCAGAAAATATGGCGGTAGCCACGTCTTCTTCAAACAAGGAGTTAGTAATCTAGGGGATGAGCTAGCAAGCTATGATTTGGCAGTCGTTCCCTTGACAGAAGGCAGCGGCACAAGACTAAAGGTTCTAGACTTCATGGCTGCAGGCATCCCAATAATCACTACCTCGATCGGCGTACAGGGCCTGCAGAAAAGTATTTCTGACTGCCTCATAATAGAAAACACCCTTGAGAAATATCCCGCTGTGATTAACAATCTACTAAACGACGATGCGATCTATCAGAAACTTGCGCATGCAGGCAGAGAATACGTAGACGCCCACTATGACTGGGAGAACAATCTTGACCCATTTCTACATCTTTATCAACAACTAGTGAAAGGTTGAGCATGAAAAAGGAACAAATAAGAAAATTCTCAGCTGGAGGCGTAATAGAAGACAATGGCAAATATTTGGTCATTCGATGGCTTTCAGAAAAAACCGTTGAGCTGCCGAAAGGCACTATCGAGGCAGGCGAAACGCCGGAGCAGGCCTGTGTGCGCGAAGTTATGGAAGAAACTGGCTATCTGACGACTATCGTAGCACCGTTATTGGAACATACCTTCACCTTTGACTGGAAAGACGGCAAGACATATAAAAAAACAGTTTATTATTACCTGCTTAAAAGAGTTAGTTCAGAGGAGCCTTCTCCAGACAGAATGGCGAATGAAGATTTCGAGAATGTGTGGATGTCTGGAGAGGAGGCATATAAAGCACTTAGTTTCGACCATATGAAGCAGGCTCTAAGAAAAGCAGCGGAAATAAGACAAAACAATCCTAGTCTCCGTTAGGTTGAGCCTGCTTCATCTTTTCGTATACCGGCACGGCCACTCTATCAAGATGATCAAGCAAAGATTGGGGTAAAGAAACTCTGTCCAGCGCTTCTCTTTTTGAAGTAAATATTCCATCTGACTTCATCGCATCGCGTGTCCAAGCGTTATCCTCAAAGGACAGTCGACTATTACCCGGCGAATTCAAATGTATTATGTCTTTTTGCCAACCCTTCACCATACTGGAAGAGAACTCCAAATTAACTCGATCGCACAACAGCTCTAGTACAGAACTTGGATGAGCAACAAATTCTCCTCCGTCTATCACTGTTTGATTATTGCTCACCGAACAGTCGTACAGCTTTCCTATACTCTCCCATCCTGTGCGTGAGAAAGCCCTTGATAAGTCACTATTTTCCAAGAAGCTGACCGCATCGGGAATAAAAGACTCTATCTCCTCCTCTCGCAGCAGATCCTCACCTCCGGCAATTAAGTCATTCGCAGTTCTAGTCAGCAACGAGCTAATTTGTATCATGGGATCTCTAATAGACCAAATTATGCCATCCGATATCTCTTCCATGATTTTGAATGAATCAAGTGTGTAGTAAGTTGCCATGCTCTTCACAATCGCCACTGGCTGCATATCGAGATCTGCCCGATCTCTCATTACATCAAGTACCATTCGCATAGCCTCCTCCAGAGACTGATTGCTCCTGTTGAGCGGCTCGTTAATAAAGGAACTTGGCGTATTGCTCTCGTTTAGCGCTCGGCCAAGCGCAGTTGACATTGATCTAGGTATAGCAATTATGCCAATAAGTCTCACGATATCAGTATCAACGAGCCGTCTCATTTCCTTGATACTTGGCCCCTCATATCTCATAGGCTATGCCACTATTACCTCACTAAGCTTCCTCGGGTACGGGGGCGGCCTCATTACCGCCAAAGACATCGTCCATGCTATTAACCAGCACTTCGCGCGGGCGCGAGCCGTCGGCCTGGCTGATAATACCCTGCTCTTCCATCTGCTCGATCAACCGTGCTGCCTTGCCATAGCCAATACGCAACCGGCGCTGCAGCAGACTTGTCGACGCCTTGCGTGCCTCCAACACCACCAGCACCGCATCGCGGAACTCGGCCTCGTCACCCTGCGATCCGTCGTTGGAATAATCGGCCACCAGACCGCCCTTGCCGTTCAGCTGCACCGGCTGGCTGACAACCTCATCGTCATACTGCGGCGGCCGCTGCATCCGCAGGAAGTCCATCACAGCAGCGGTTTCTTCATCAGTAATCCAGGCGCCCTGCACACGCTTGGGTTTGGGCATGTCGGCAGTGCTAAAGAGCATGTCACCCATGCCAAGCAGTTTTTCCGCCCCGACGGTATCGATAATAGTGCGGCTGTCGACCTGACTGGCCACCGTAAAAGCGATTCTAGCCGGCACATTGGCTTTGATCAGGCCGGTAATGACATCAACCGATGGCCGCTGCGTCGCCAGCACCAGGTGAATACCGACAGCACGGGCTTTTTGGGCAATACGCACAATCAGCGCCTCAACATCGCGTGCCGCCATCATCATAAGATCGGCCAGCTCGTCAATCACAATCACAATGTAGGGCATGCTTTCTTCTTTCATAACAGCGTTGTAGTCAGCGATATTGCGCTTTTTGTTCTCGGCCAGCGTGCGGTAACGGCGCTCCATCTCGGCCACCGCCCATTTAAGTGCACTGATGCACTTTTCGGGCTCGGTAATAACCGGTGTCAGAAGGTGCGGGATGTCCGCGTATGGCGCCATTTCGACCTGCTTGGGGTCGACCAGAATCAGCTTAAGATCGCTCGGACTGTTACGGTACAGCAGGCTGGTCAGAAGCGTGTTAATCATCACCGATTTACCCGAACCTGTCTGGCCGGCGACCAGCAGGTGCGGCATCTTATCCAGAGCGCCGACAACCGGTATACCGGCAATATCCTTGCCGATGCCCACGGCCAGCGGATTAGGCATGTTCTTCCACTCTGCCGAGCTGACAATGGACGAAAACCGCACCGTCGCGGCCTTAACGTTCGGCACCTCAATACCCACCGCCTTTTTGCCCGGAATTGGCGCCTCCATGCGAATGGCATTCGCACCCAGATCCAGTGCAATATTGCTGTCGAGCGCGGTAATCTTGTTCAGCTTTACGCCGGCCGGTGGCTTGAGGGTGTATTGCGTCACACGCGGGCCAATATTGGCGCCCTCCATCTCGACCTCGATATTAAAGTGGGCCAGTGTCTCCTGGATAGTCTGGGCATTTGCCTCGACATCACCCGGGTCGGCCTTATCCTGCTTTTGGTTAAGCAGATCGAGCCCAGGGAACTGCCAATTGGGGTCGCTGGGCGCTGTCAGGGCCGAATGATCTTCTTTTGGGGTCAGCTTGGGCGCTGCAGTGTTTTTGAGGCTGGCCTGCCCTTTATGATGTTCAACCGGAACGCCTTCGTTCAGCTTAAAGCTTGGCCGGGTGGCGGCGCTCAGCGCTGTCATTTCTTCCTCTTCGCTGCGTTCGCGGCGTTTGAACAGCTTGGTTATACCGCCCAGCACCAGCGGCGAAATGCCAAAGCTAAAGAACAGCGCCAGCATTGCCAACACCATCAGCAGAATGCTGGCGGTAACGGGGCTTAAAAACTGCAATATGAAAGCGCCTATGAAAGCGCCGACCGCGCCGCCGCTGCCGCCCTCATATCCGCCCGCCGGTGTCTGATCGGCAAAGGCCGCAAACAGCCACGAGCTCAGGAGCACCAGCAAAAACATCATGCTCAGACTATTGGCCAGCGGCACCTTATGGTCATCGGCCGTAAACTTTAATACACCAAAATAGAATAATGCCACCGGCGTCAGATAGGCCGCCAGACCAAAAGCGCTGTAAATACCGCTAAAAACCGTGGTCGGCGCCTTGCCGCCCACGCCAAAGCCGCCCAACAGCAAAAAGAATGCCGCCACAAACAGCAGCACAGCCGCAGCCTGCCGCCAGAACATATTCGGCTCGGCCTCTTCGTGCTTTCGTGATTTTCGCTTTTTTCTTTTTGCCATAACTACCCTCTGATTATATCACCCTACCGGTCAGGAGGTGGAGTTATCTTTAGTTCGGACTTGCGGTTCAGTATTGCATCGCTCACTATGTTTGTTGCTTCTGTCAGATAGGGGTTGTCCGGATTAACCTCTAGGGCCTTCTTAACGAGATATGCGGTCTTAAGCCAACTTAGCAGACTTCTGTCATCTGGCCACTCATAAAATTCGCCGGTTGGATCATAAAGCTGCAGCTCCTCATCATAGAGCCTTTCTGGCTGATTGTCAGGATATCCTTCGACTGGATTCATAAGTCTAGTATATCAAAATGTTCATGTTTTGTCAATACTCTTATGCTTATACAGGGCGACGAGGTAGCAGAATTCTGCCCCATGCTCTTTTAAGTCTGGGCATTATATAATGAAAAATCCCCCGGATTTACTTCGAGGGATTTTTGATTTATTTGCATGAAGGAGCCGCCCGACAAAATGCTGCATCTCTTGGCAGGGGCAAGCCTGAGCCGTGCATTTGGATGCAGGGTGGATTTTCTTGCTGCGAAGCGCAAGGGAGCCGTATCCTAATTAAAATTAGAAATCCCTTGAATTTATTTCAAGGGATTTCTATCTACTTTCAGGAGGGAGCAGCCGGAGCGTCAGGCTTAGCCTGCGCCCCGCGCGATGAGGGAACCTATCCCGGTTCCCTCATTACGGTTAATCGGCTTGGTCGACGTTGAGCAGCTTAGCCCGCATCTCCTGAAACCGCTTCTGCTGCTCGGCAGCAATCTGTTCAGGCGTTTTCTGTGCGGCCTCTTTGGCGTGTCCGCTGGCATGGCCGCCGTTGGTCTTGACCTCAACCTTGCCGCCGCCGATGATGTTGACCACCGGTATGACAATCGGACTGCGGCCGGTCTGCTCGAACAGATAGTGCGTAATGTGCTCTTTCAGCTCAACCTTAAAGCGGTCCAGATCCACCCGCTTAAAGCGCTGAGCGACAGCCCGGCGCAGTTCTGCCCTAAAGCCGTTCATAAGCTCTTCGTTATCGCGCATATAGATGAAGCCGCGGCTGATGATATCCGGGCTGGTCATCAGGTTGCCGCTCTTGCGGTCAATGGTCAGCACCACTGCCACCAGGCCCTCCTCGGCCAGGACCAGGCGATCCTTGATGACTACGCTGGAGACAATCGCACCGGTCTGGTCAACCAGCACGGTACCGTGCGGCACCTGCCCGGCCTCTTCCATGCTGTCAGGCGTAAAGGCCAGTACCACACCGTTATCAACATTAATCGTGTTCTTGCGCGGGATGCCTTCGTTAACGGCAATATTAATATGGTATTTCTTGGCCGTGTAATCGCCGTATATGGGCACAAAGAACTTTGGCTGAAGCATTCTGATCATATCGGCATACTCGTCAACCGATGCGTGACCCGATACGTGCAGCGGCCCGTGATTATCGATCTCGCGGGTGATGTGCTGAAACACATGAACGTTCTTGCGGTTAAGACCGTCAACCATTGCGCGCACCTTGCCGTCATTACCAGTGTTAGGAATAGGTGAGCTCGAGAGAATCACCGTATCCTGCTCTTTGAGCTTGATATGGCGGTGTTCGCCGCTGGCCATTCGCTGCAGCGCCGAGCTGGGCTCGCCCTGCGAACCGGTACAGACCACCAGCACCTCGCTATCCTTCATATTCGATACGCTGCTGATAGGTACAAAGGTCCCTTTTGGAATCTTCATAAATCCATTGCGCACAGCCATCTCGAGTGTCGAAACCATGCTGCGGCCGTCCATTGATATCTTGCGGCCATGATGCACAGCCGCGTTCACAATCATCTGCACGCGGTTCATATTGGTACTGAACAGGCCAACAAAAATCCGTCCCGGTGCATTCTCCATAATATCGACGAACGTTTGTTCCAGCGTACTCTCTGACGGTGTGCGACCCGGTCGCTCGGTCGTAGTGCTCTCAGAAAAGAGCGCCAAAACCCCTTCTTTGCCGAGCTCCATAAGGCGCTCGGTGTCGGTCCTTTCGTGATCAAGCGGATTGGGATCAAGACGGAAATCGCCGGTGTTGACAATCCGGCCGACAGGCGTATCGACGACAACAATTGTTGAGCCAGGGATCGAGTGCGTCACCCGCACCAGCTCGACATAAAATTCACCGATTTTGAGCTTTTCGTGCGTGTCCTCATTCATGATGACGGTTTTAAGCTCAAAGCCTTCGGGCAGCGGCAGACCAAAGTTCTCAAAGATTTCCTGCACACGGCCAATCGTAAAGCGACTGCCGTAAATAGGCGCCGGAAACTTAGGCACAATGTGCGGCAGACCGCCGATGTGATCCAGGTGGCCGTGCGTAATGACATAGGCGCGCAGTTTGTGACGGATCTGCTCGAGGTACGCAGTATCACAAATTGCATAATTTATACCAGGCAGATCAACACCCAGGTCGTTACCGCAGTCGATAATGATGGCGTCGTTTTTGTATTCGATCAGCTGCATGTTCTTGGAACCGCCGCTGTCCTGTCCGCCCAGGCTGATTACGCGCAGACGCGGTGTGTCATCGATCTTGTTGGCACGCGGCTTATCTGACGGCGCGCTGGTAGCCAACACCGAGTTAATCAACCGGGTGGCGTCCTCGTTAACACGCTTTTGGGCACGGATAGCTGCCCCGCGCGAACTCTTACGTAAGCCCCCGTTGCCATTTCCATTGCCGTTTTGCGGCTGCGAGCCACGGTTTTGACGACCGCCCCGGCCCTGCTGCGCCTGAGCCGAGCCACGGCCTTCAGACCTCTGGCCCCTGCCCTGGTTGGATCTTGATTTGTTATTTGGTTTTCTTTCCATATTTCTTATTCCTTATTTCATGTTTCTTAGTTATTAATTGATTTTCTTTAGTATGTCGGGGATGCGCAGAAAGTCATCAATGAGTGTCTGGCGCATACCACCATTGTAAAGCGCTGCCGCGGGGTGAAACAGCGGCAGGATGACCAGCGTCCGCACATCTGCCTTCCCGGCGAAGCCGGAAAGCCCGCTGTGCGTTGCGGCGGATCGCTGCGTTGGTGGGGGGGGGGGGGCGCGGACCCGAGGGGGGGAGGGCGGGGTGGGGGGGGGGTGGG